>CADCJP010000010.1 GCA_902801805.1 uncultured Erysipelotrichaceae bacterium
ACAATCGTTGGAGTAATATTCTTCTGGTGCGCGAGATGAGAATCGAACTCACACAGGGAATCCTATACGCCCCTCAAACGTACGCGTCTACCAGTTCCGCCACTCGCGCATCGAACTGCTTGATTATTGTAAGAAATCGCACGATAAAAAACAAGAACTATTTCTAGAAGATACAAAAAGAGGGCTTATAAAGCCCCCTAATTGCTATTAATTTAATAATTAATTATTTCTTTTTACCAAAGAAGTTTGCACAGGCTGGTAAAATGGCGAATGCACCAGCAACGATGGAAACGATACCACCGATGACCCAACCAGCACCGATTTGTGTCTTATCACCGACATCCCAGCCATTAGCACCATAGAATGTTGGAACGACTAAGAACATGAAGATACCTGCTACGACTAAAGCGGCGCATGCAGCGATTTCTAAGACGCCAGAGAATTTTTCTAATGCTTTAACTTTTAATAATGGGAGGATAACACCTAATGCAAGAATAATCATTGCGACTAAGATAAGGATCCAACCGATTAATGCTAAGACTGATGGTTTTGTGGTATTTGTTAAAGTACCAATAACGACATCAGCTGATGTGGTTTTACCAAAGATTGCTGTTGTACCGGCATAAACTGTTTGTGTGTCACCAATGACTGGTTGGATGACAGCAGGTGTAGCCATCATTAAAACAAAAGCAACTGCTGCTAAGGCTAAAGAAATTAGCCCTGCAAATTGAAGAACTTTTTTCATTATATATACCTTCCTTTATACACTTTTATTTTAGGTCACAAGTTTTTCAAAATAAATAAAAAAAGCACTTCAAAGTGCAGTTTTTATTCAATCCTTAGCCCTTTTGATTTTCGATGTTTTTCTATTATTCCTTTAATAATAATAAATAAATATAGACCAAATCCGATAATTATGAACGTTAACGCTAAGACGGTATAAATAGTAACCATCATTTTATTAGTGGTGCCGTAAATATCTAAAACACCTATAAAAATGCTACGCACTGTTAACATAGCAACACCAAAATTATAAATAGTGGATGGAATTACTCCTGGCACTCTTGCGATTGGAATTAAACGTAATAAGGTGTACATTCCCACTCCAAAGATCAAAGGATAGAGGAATGCAAAAACCATATAAGCACTATAAACGTTATGGCTATTTAACTCGTAAATAGTGGAGAACAAAATAATGAACAAAGTCACACCAATATAGGTGAATAAGGTGCGCATGACATTTTTAGAGATTTTTTCCGATGTAAACAATGTCACTCACCTCCCTTTGTTGCATACGTGGATTGCTTGGTAAACTTCCAGATGTATTTTGATGAGGATAGTTAACCAAATGACCTAAACCAGTCGCATTACCTGTACCATCTTCTAAGTACATTGTGGCAGAGCCACCTCCATCAAGGTTATAAGCAGTCTCACAGTGTAATTCTTGCATGATCTCCGCAAGTGAAAGAAGTGATAAGCCATAGCTTTCTCTTGTTCTACCATCTGAGACCACAAAAACATAATGGCCAGGAGCAATGATACCCATACAGCATCTTTGGTTCTTATTACCGCCTAAAGCGGTACCAACTTCTTCATCTTCAACAACACTGACTTGATGTCCTTTGACTAAGGCAGGACCAAAAGAGAAAACATGAAGAGGGTTTTTGGCACTCACTTCTTCAAATGATGTATCGTGTTCATCAATTATTTCAAATGTGCCATCACGCTTAATTAATAAATCTTCCGCTTTCCCTGTGTTAGTGCGTTTATCTAACTTTTTAGTGGAACGATACTCAACGCCATTTCTAATGACATAGCCACCTTCTTGGGAACCATAAGTATCTCCATCAATCGCTAAAATGCCTTTTTTACGATTACAAAGATCACTTGTTCTTTCGTTGTAGTTTCTACCAAATGTATCCTGCGCTAAAGCGGTTCTATAGTAACCTAAGTTTTTAATTCTAATATCCGCTACATAATATGTAGTGGTGTCGTCTTTATCTCTATGAGTGGTGATATCGATATAAATATCGGGATCAGAATAATGCTTTCTTTCAACGAACTCTTTTGTCGGAGTGTATAAAGCGGCTATTTGTTCGATAGTTTTGTCTTCGTAGTATTCACCTGCTTGTAATGGTTGAATGATACTTGAGAAGTTAGATGAGCTAGAACTTGATTGTGTATTATTTGAGTTGCTAGACTGGCTAGTGGTGTTTTTAGAACTACTAGAAGTAGGAACGGACCATAAAGGAATATCAATCGCGCTATTATTAAAACTCATCTTTTGCCCATTTTTAGGGATGATAAAAGTATCAAGAAAAGAGTAAGTGACAAAGCACGTACCGACTAAAGTGGCAACGATAGGTAAAATAAACTTTTTCACTCTTTCTTTCCTCTTCTAAAGACAAATAGTCTTTGTATAAGCCAACTGATAATAAACATTGTAACCTCGACAATGATTTTAGCAAGGTATTTATTCATGCCACCTTTATCTACGAGTAACCAGAGGAATAATGTTCCGCATCCTAAGATGAATAGGGCTAAACAGGCATATTTAACAATAGCGAGGAAGACGTTACTCTTGCTCTTAAACACGAGCTTATAGTTAATGGTGAAATTAATAGAAGCACTGATGATTCTAGCGATGATGTTACACATAATTAACCAATATGGCCATTCAGTTGGAATAAGGGTTAATAGTGAATACGCTGCATAGTCCACACCAAAACCAATTAACGATGAAGCTGAGAACTTAATCACTTCTTTAAAGATCTTCATCGTATCCTTGAAAGGATTGTAGTGGGTGCCAGCGTTGTTATTTAAATAAATTGTTTCAATTCTTACTTCTTTAATAGAAATACCACGTCTAATCGTTTCTAAAAGAACATTCATCTCATATTCATAACGGTCGCCTTTAATAGCAATCATCATATCTAATAGATCAGAATTAAACGCTCTAAGACCGGTTTGAGTATCATAAATCTTATGACGAGTGGAGATTAAGAACGATGTTCTTGCCATGAAGTTACCAAAGCGGCTTTTAAAAGGAGCTTTCTTATCAAAATGACGGCTACCAAGAATTAAAGATGACTTCTCAACACTTTCGCATTCTTCACAAATACGTATCGCATCTTTCACTTTGTGCTGACCATCTGAATCCATGGTCACAACTGTGCAGTCTTCAAAATGTTCTTTAATATATTTCATGCCATGCTTTAAGGCATAGCCTTTACCACCGTTCGTGGGGTATGCCAAAAGATGGACTTCTTTAGGAAGCTGATTAAATACTTCATTATATTTTTCTTCGCTTCCATCATTAACGACAACCACATTAAAATTATTCTCGAGTAATTCTTTAGCGACCTCGAGTAGATTAAAATCTGGTTCATACGATGGAACAAGGGCCACTCTTAATTTCATATTTTGATATTAATATGAAAACCTAAAATGTACCTTAAATACAAGTTAAAGGCACTAAAAAAATAAAAAACCGCGAGTTAATCGCGGAATTTCGCTTTTATGATTGCCCTTATTTACGACGGTAAAGGATATATTTTCTGGTGAAATAGTTCCAGATAAGACCCACTAAAGTCTTAAGGAAGAACGCTAAGATGAATAACCAGAATAAAGCTTCTAACCAATGCTTTGGTTGGAAGATATAACCGATATTAGCCTCATTAATATTTAAGCCAAGACCATTGCTAATAATGATACGGCATAATTCATATGTGCCATAACTTAAACCATAGGCAATAATACTTAAAATAACAAAGGCGATAATAAAGCCTACAGATTTAGTAACCTTGCTATCTTGTTTGCCTTTAAACACCCAATATGTTGATAAAATGTAGTTTAAAAACACACCAACGACAAATCCTAATAATAATGCGGTAGCGGATTGAGCGGCACCTGGTAAAAAGGCGAAGACTTTTAAGAACAATGATGTTGTTAAAAAGTCCGCTGCAGCGCATACCAAACCAGTAATAAGGAACTTAGTTAGTTCCCATGTATTCTCTTTTTTGCTCATAAATTAAAGTCCTAACATTGGTCCGAACAATAATGTCCAGAGTAAGAAGTAAGTAAGTAATGTAATTACATCAACGAGTGTTGTGGTGAAAGGACCACACACAACAGCTGGATCTAATCTCACAGCTTTCGCTAAGAATGGAAGCATACATGCGACCATACGGGAAACAATCATAGCCACAAATAATGTCGAAGCAATTAAACCAGAGACCACTAATTTAACGCTCATTGCGGATAGCGATAGACCTAATGTCTCTTTAACTTTATCAATTGATTCTTGGACGTTAGCGATACCCACGCTTGTTTCAAATAAAATCCAGCCAAAGGCAAACACACCAACGATACCGGCAATGCACAAAGCAACACGTAATTCTTTCCAGAGAACACGTTTGAAATCACCCTTTCCAAATTCGTCCAAAGAAATGGAACGAACGATAAGTGTAGTGGTTTGGCCACCAGCATTACCACCTGCGTCAGTCACTAATGACATGAAGAATGATAAGAGTGTTAACGAGGCAATCGCTCCTTCGAATTTAGAAATGATTAAAGTGGAGAACATTTGTAAGACAATCAAAACGATAATCCAAGGCACACACTTCATCACTAACTTATAAACAGGAGTCTTTAAGTAAGGCTCGTCCATGTTAGAGATTTGATTTAAGTGAGCGATATCTTCAGTCGCTTCTTCAACGATGATGTCGACCACGTCGTCGATGGTGATGATACCAATGATTTTGTTTTCATTGTTCACAACCGCCATTGCATTAAGGTCGTAACGTTTGAACATGTTAGCGACTTCTTCTTGGTCATCGTTAACATTACATGTGACAAAGTCACGATCCATTACATCGCTTAAAACTTCATCGTCTTTAGCAAAGATTAAATCATCCAAGTTAATGGTGCCCATAAGATTACGTTTGGAGTCTCTCACGAAAACTGTATAAACGGTTTCTGCATCTTTACCACGTTGACGAATAATCTTTAAAGCTTCCTTAACAGTTAAGGTATCTTTCATATCAAGATACTCAGTGGTCATTACTGAACCAGCAGTGTTATCTTTGTAGTTTAAAAGGTTATTGACGTCTTTTCTTAAATCAGCAGGGCAGGCTTTGAGCACTCTTGCGACAACGTTAGCAGGCATTTCTTCCAATGCATCAACGATATCGTCAGCGAATGAGTTCTCTAATAATTCAATCAATTGCTTATCGGTGAAAGCATTGATGATCATCTCTTGTTGCTCATTTGTTAATTCTGTGAAGAAATCACTAGTGTATTCACTATTAACTGTTCTAAAGATATAAAGGAAAACAGCAGCGTCATCAACTTCGTCTAATGCTTCCGCAATATCGATGTTTGGCGTTACTTCGAAGATTTCTTTTAATTCCTTAGCGTTGCGATTCTTAACAGCGGTAAGTATGCGATCAGTTAATAATTCTTCAACGATTTCTTCCATGAAAATTTCCTCGCCTTAATTTTGCACACAAATGTGATTATTGCAACAAAAAATAAATTTAATTTCATTTTTAATGAATAATAATAAGAACTTTGATAGAATACTATTCGCAAGAAAGAAGGCAATTTCATGAAAGAAATTTTAGTAGAAACAAGTGCTCGTCACATTCACGTGACTGAAGAACAATTCAAAATATTATTTGGCGCTGATGCTAAGTTAGAAGTTAGAGCGCCATTATCCCAACCAGGTCAATTCGTTTCCTTTTCCCGTTTAGACATCGTTGGTCCAAAGAAGACAATCGCTAACGTCTCCATCCTCGGACCTTTCAGAAAAGCGGGTCAAGTCGAAGTCAGTGCTACTGATGCTAGAACATTAGGTGTTCCAGCCGTCATTAGAGAATCTGGTGATTTAGCCGGTACTCCAGGTATCAAATTAGTTGGTCCTGCCGGTGAACTCGAATTAGCTGAAGGCTGCATCGTTGCCAAACGTCATATTCATATGACACCAGCGGATGCTGCTGAATTCGGCGTTGAAAACGGTCAAATCGTTAAATTAGAAGTTAACTGCCCAGGTAGAAGCTTAGTCTTCGGCGATGTCGTCGTCCGTGTTAGAGATGACTTCGCTTTAGCCGCTCACATCGATACCGATGAAAGCAATGCAGCAGGCTGCGCTGGTACAGTTTACGGTAAATTAATTAAGTAATTATGGAAAAAATCACATTCAAACCAAATGGTGTCTGTTCGAGAGAAATGATTATTGAACACGAGAATGGTGTAGTTGTGCACGCGACCATCGTAGGTGGATGCATGGGTAACACACAAGGCTTGTGTCGTTTAATCGAGGGCATGAAGATTGAAGATGTGATTAATAAATTAAAAGGTATAAAGTGCCGTGGTTCAAGAACAGGGGAAACATCTTGCCCAGATCAATTAGCCCTTGGCCTTGAAGCAAATAGATAATTATTTATCGTTTCATTTGCTATTTTGTATAAATAGCCTATAATAATCGTGCTTATCAAGAATCGCGTAACAGAAGATGAAATAACGCGATAGCAACTCTCCCGTCGAGTAAGTGCTCTCTTCTAGCAAGGTTCCCACAACCTTGAGCGATAAGTTGAAGGAAAAAAGAATGCCCTTCCATGAATGTGGGAGGGCTTTGTTTATATGGAGGGTCTTATGAATAAAGAAAAGATCTTATTTACCTCAGAATCAGTGAGTGAAGGACACCCTGATAAAGTGTGTGATCAAATCGCAGACGCTATTTTAGATGCTTGTTTAAAAGAGGATAAAAACGCAAGAGTGGCTTGTGAAGTTTTTGCCAGTAACAATTTTGTCTTAATTGGTGGAGAAATCACATGCAAAGTCCAACCAAATTACGTCCAAATCGTCAAGGATGTCTTAAAAGATATTGGTTACGATAGACCAGAACTCGGTACCGACTATCACGATGTTGAAGTAGTGGTGAAGGTTAAAGAACAATCCCACGATATTTCCATCGGTGTCAGTCAAAAAAGACCAGAAGATATCGGTGCGGGTGACCAAGGTATTATGTTTGGTTATGCCTCAAATGAAACCGAAGGATATATGCCTTTAGCGATTTCTATCGCTCACAAGTTAGTGAGAGAAGCAACCGCTCAAAGAAAGGCTGGTGTCTTCAAACACGCTCGTCCCGATATGAAGTCACAAGTGACTATCGATTATACTGACCCAGACAATATTCGTATTGATACCATCCTCATGTCTATCCAACACGATGACAATATTGATTTAAATGAGTTTAAGAACTATGTTGTGGAAAACATCATGAAGAAAGTTGCTAAATCATTTGGCTTAAATACTGACTTTAAAGTTTACTTTAACCCAACTGGTAAATTCGTCATTGGTGGTCCTACAGGTGACACAGGCGTGACCGGACGTAAGATTATTGTTGATACATATGGTGGCACATGTGAGCACGGTGGTGGCGCTTTCTCTGGTAAAGACCCAACTAAAGTTGATAGATCCGCTACATACATGGCTAGATACATCGCTAAAAACTTATGCGCTGCGGGTGTCGCTAAACGCTTAAGAGTGCAACTTAGCTATGCTATCGGTGTCAACCAACCATTATCCATTAACGTGAGAACATATAAAACATCCAGCTACAGTGATGATAAAATCCTCTCCGTTGTGAGAGAAGTCTTTGACTGCCGTCCTGGTATGATTATTAAAAACTTCAATTTAACTGAACCAAGTTTCAAATATCATGAATTAACAAACTATGGCCATTTCGGTAGACCTGACCTCGATTTGCCATGGGAAAAGCTCGATAAAGTTGAACAAATCAAAAAGTTGTTAAATAACTAAGACTTTTATACATAAAGCCGAAATGTAATGGTATAATTAAGTTGATAGAACTTCTGTTTCATAATTTGGAAGGAGGTTACAACATATGAAATACCAAATTATCGGCAAAAACATCCAGGTTACAGACGGCATTGCTTCGGCGATTGAGAAAAAGTTGTCTAAAATGGATAAATTTTTTCTTATTAACGATGATGTCGAGTGCCGCGCTGTCGTCAGCGTGCATGGCGAAACCCAAAGGGTAGAAATCACAATTTTCTTACCTCAAATGCCTTTACGTGCTGAAGTCGAAGATCAAGACTTATATGCTGCTATCGACTTAGCAATCGACAAACTCGTCGGTCAAATGCGTAAAGTTAAAACCAGAATGGATCGTTCTCGTGGCCGCGCATCATTTATTGACGCAGTCCAATTCCAAGAATCTCTTGAACAAGCAGCAGACGACAAAGAAGAAGATGTCGTCGTTAGAGCTAAATCATATTATTTAACACCAATGAAAATTGATGAAGCCATTCTTAGAATGGAAGCATTAGGACATGATTTCTTCGTCTATCTTGATGAAGAAGATGACCGTATCAGTGTCGTTTATATCCGTCGTGATGGTGGATATGGTGTCATCCAAGCGGAAAATCCTATCGCCTAATCTAACAAAATTACAAAAGAAGCGGGTTTACCCGCTTTTTTTATTTATCCCACGCATAATAAAAAACATGTGACATTCGTTTCCACGCGTGTATAATATAGGGGCATGGCAAAATTACTAGCTATTGATTTAGACGGAACATTATTTTATCCAAAAAACATTAAACGTTGCATTCCTCGCAAGAATGTAAAGTTTTTACGTAGATGGATTGATGCCGGTAATAAATTAGTTTTAGTCACATCTCGTTCTACACAATTCACTGATCGTTTGAAAGGTGAAATCAAAAGACCAGTGGACTTTATTACATGCTGTTCTAGTCAAATTATTGCGAACGATAAACTCATCTACGATAAGGCAATGCCAAATCGAGAAATTAAAGAAATTGTCGAAACAATTGAAAAAGCGTACGAACCAATCGCTTTATTAATGACAACTGACAATCATCCATGTATTATTAAAACTAGTCGTAAAGTCTCGTTCATCTTTAGATGGTTTTACAAAATCTGGTGGTGGTTCCAATTCGCATATCGTGAACCATTCGTCGCCGATGATGAATTATTCATTAAAGAGTTAGAAACAGCGAGAATCTTTAAGATTATGATCTTTATCGGTCTTAAGAAGAAAAAAGCGCAAATCGCGAAAGAACTCAATAAGGAATTCCGTCAAAAATTCCCAGAAATTGAATCTTCTTGGACTGTACAAGTCAATGAGTTAACCCCTGAGGGTTGCAATAAAGGAAATGGTGTTGAAAGATACTGCCAATTAACTGGCATCAAACCAGAAGATGTCTATGTTGTTGGTGATTCCGGTAATGATATCACTATGTTTAGTAAGTATTACGAACATAGTTATTGCATGAAGCGTGGCCATCCAAGTGCGAGGAAATACGCTAAGCATATTATTTCCAGGGTCTACAAATTAGAAAATCTTATTTTGGAAGGAGAAAATCATGAATAACTTTAGTTTATACACCTTTAGACTTTATCACTACTTGCTCACAATCCGTGACACCCTTGAATACTCCATCAAGAGAGACCATTCAATCGAAGTCTACAACAACCGTAAGAAAATTCTTGAAGACAATTTAAACGAAGGTACACCTTTCGGTGATTTCTTAAAGAACAATGGTGAAGCTGGTGATAAAATCAGAGAAAAGATTAACCAATTCTTAACTGAATTATATTCAGAAGAAAGTACAATTTTAATGCCATCCGGCGACCAAGTCCGTGTTGATACCGCGCAACTCGTCACATTATTCGATATGACAGTCGGTTTAACCGAAACAATGCGTGACATCGTGTTCCAATATGTGAGCTATGGTATTAAGAACAACGAAATTGACCAATTACTCATCAAGTTAGTGGATCAAGACGAAAGAATGTATCGTATTGTCTTATCAATGCTTGCGATGAGAGTATTTGAAGAATCATTCGCTGAATTCCAAAAAGTCATGAATGAAAGCCAAGGTAAACCAACACCACAAAGTAACTTCATTGTCCAAAATGAACTTGCTAAGTTAACTGGTTTCTTACGCTTCTCACGTCAACACGTTCACTGCACTGATAACGAAACACTCGATTTATTAGATGAAACATTACGTGTTCTCGAAATGACCGAAGGTAGAAGACAACGTCCAGACAACAAAGGTTTCAAAGAAATCTTTGAGGACTTAAACAAAAAACTCAATGAAGCGACTGCTAAAGATGAAGCTGCTTGGAAAGCCACATATCAAGAAGTCGTTAACGAAGTTACCAAAGCTTCCCAACAACAAAAACCAGCGGAATCCGCTAACTAAAGGAGAATTAATTTATGGCTAAAAAGAATAAATTACCAGTATCAATCTTTGAACTCGTCTGGTATCCCATCTGTGCATTAGTGATCTTATGGGGTTTAACATATGTTGTTCTCGGTTTAGTCACTAAATACAACAACATTACTGCCTTAATCGATTTTGATGCTAACTTCAAAAAGACATTTGGTTTAAACCTCTACTTCTGGGGCTTAATCATTGTCGCTATCGGTGCTGTTGCAGGTGTCGTAGTCATGCTCTTCTATGCGAAGACATTCGACCGCGCTAGTGAAAGAGAACAACGTAGAAGTGCCCGTCTTAATGCTTTAAAGAAAGATGAAAAAGTTGTTGACGAACAACAACCAGAAGTCGTTGAAGCAAAACCAGCGGAATAAACCTTCCAAAACAATTCAAATATTAGAGCCGAAAGGCTCTTTTATTTTTTATGGATATTCTTCAAATAACTTTCTAAATAAATATCATATTGGATATCTAACGCTAATTCTTCAGCGTGATATCTTTCAGACAATAACTTAACAATATCAACAGGGACGTAGATATCATCACCTTCATGATAGAATTTTGATTCGACTTCCGCGAGGTGAGCAATTGCGTCACCAATTCTATCGAACTTATAATCATCAGATTCCTTATAGTACTTTTCAATACCTCTAGTCACATGCTTATTAGTGAGATTATGTAAAAGTCTTAATAATAAGGAAAGTAGATACGCGGCGGCCATGATTGAAATGAAGGCAACTGGCCAAGGCATAATATCCGCTAAATGATAATGATCTCTCCAAATATGTGTGACAAATGCCAAGATAAAATACATTAAGGAATAAATAAAGGTTGGGATAATCGCAATGAATGAGTGGCTAAATCTAATTCGACCATCAGAAACCGCAATAGTGAATAACATAAAGACAAAGATCGGATTAAGCGTATGCATAAAGACGTTAGAGTTACCAAACATTGCATAGGCGAAACCAGTTGTAGGACCGATTAATGCAAGCGCAATAGTCATGGTTAATAATGAGCCAACAGAACCGATATACATGACTTCCACAATCCATTTAGGAAGCTTATATTTATTTTTTCTTAATCCATCAATTTGGAAAGGTATACAAATAGCTGCGGCTAAAGCAGCGATGATATTAGAAATAGTGGTGAACATTCTTAATGTTCCTAGACCCGCTTCAGGTGTACTTTCATTAAAGAAATTAATGATATTAAGCACTAAAGCGATAATGGTTAACATCACCACAATTGAACATATAATTAAACCAACAATGCAGCGCATTTTGTTAATTGTTCTAGCGTTGGTGATAGCGACTTTTCTATGTTCTTTCATCATTCATAGTTTAACATACTTTTAATCTGCTTATACAAATATTCAACTTTTAACCCATTGGACGAAAGTTGTACAATAAAAGTATGTATGAATTACGTTAATATCATTAATCTTGTTTTTCTTATTATCGGAGTAGCATTCAGTATCTACTTATTCCATTTTATCTTTTTTGCCATTAGTGGCACCTTTCATAAGAAACACTATCCAAAAGTGGAAGAAAAATGTCGATACGGTATTATCATCTCCGCGAAAGATGAAGAAAACGTTATCGCAAGAGTGATTAATAGCATTAGAAGCGCAGACTATCCTCAAGATAAATTAGATATCTATGTCATTGCTCATAACTGCTCAGATAGAACTGGAGAAATCGCTAAATCATTAGGGGCATTTGTCATCGTTGATAATAACAAAGAAGAAAACACATTAGGTCAAGCTTATAAGTACGCTTTTAGCCATATAGACAACATTTCATCTTGCGATGGATTCATTTTCTTTAACGCGGATAATACTGTCGCTAAAGACTATTTTGATAAGCTTAATGACGCTTTTGTTTATTACAACAAAAAGGACGCTATTTCATCATTCCGTAGTTCGTCAAACGCTAATGATGGTGTATTACCTTCTTTGTATGGCTATTATTTTGGTACATCCTGTATGTTGACCTTTTCTGGTAGAAACAATCTTAACGTGTCTGGAAGAGTGACTGGATGTGGCTTTGTAATCCCTTCCGAACAATTAGAGAATGGCTGGGAATTTACCAGCATTACCGAAGATATCGAATATAGTGCAAACGCTGTTTTAAAAGGGAAGAAAATCCGTTTTTGCTATGACGCAACATTTTATGATGAACAGCCAAAGAATTTCAAAACCATGTGGAATCAACGCTTACGTTGGAGTAAGGGCCAGCATATCATTAGCAAACGCTGTTTCCCTCAATTGCTTGTGGCTTTGTTTTCTAGAAAGAATAAAAATAAGGTTTCGCTATTTGTGAGCCTAACTTTCCATTCTTATATTACGATAGTGATATCGTTTTTAACGGTCCTACAAGTAGTGGCCCTTTTATTCTCCCCATTATTTAACATTTCTTTATATAATGCATTTTTATATTGGAACACTAATGAAAGCTGGTTCCATAATATGTTCTTTTCTTTAAACACTGGCTATTTATTCTCATTTATTAAAGGAGTAGTGTTCTTCATTATTTCTAGTTATATAACTGCCTTATTAGTGAGAATATCCGCAAACGCAAAATTTAAGGACTATCGTTTAAGTAAAAAGATGTTAGGATTTATTTTCTTCCCGTTGTTCCTTGCACTACAATTTCCAATCGATATAGTTACTTTATTTAAGAAGCAAGTGAAGTGGAAAAAGATCCCACACGGGAAATAAAAAACACGTCAACTGACGTGTTAGTTACTGTTTGGCGGAGGAAGAGGGATTTGAACCCTCGCACACTGTTACATGTCTACGAGCTTTCCAAGCCCGCCCCTTCAGCCTCTTGGGTATTCCTCCGTATGGCTGAACAATATTTGAACGTGCGAATAGTATTATAACAAAAATTTTTAATTATGCACTCTTTATTTGATAAATATTTATTTATACAATAATGTTATGCGTAAATATATCATTCAAAAGAGCGAAGAAGGACAAACATTGGAGAAGTATACGCAAAAACTTCTCGTGGGTGCTCCTAACTCTTTTATTTATAAATTATTTAGAAAAAAAGATGTCAAAGTGAATGGTCATCATGAAGACCGTAAGTTCATTATTAAAGAAAATGATGAAGTCTCTATCTATGTTAAAGAAGAGCAATTCGAAGAATTTTTAAAAGAAAAAGCCTATCAACCAAATAATCAAATCCAAGACTGGATTGTTTATGAAGATGATAATGTTTTATTCGTTAATAAACCACGTGGCTTATTAGTGCAAAAAAGCGCTCCTCAAGATGAATCCTTAGACCAAATGGTCATCGAATATCTCATTTATAAAGGTGAATACGATCCTTCTAAAGAACTAGCGTTCAAACCAGGTCCAGCGCATAGATTAGATAGAAATACATCGGGTATAGTGGTCTTTGGTAAAAACCATGATGCTTTAGAACTATTATTTGAACTATTCAAAAATCACGATTTGATTAATAAGCATTACCTTGCTTTAGTCGTGGGCAAAATGGAAAAAGAAAAAGACACCATTAATGCGCCTTTAAGAAAAGATGAAAAGACTAACACTGTGACAGTAGCCTCTATAGAAAAAGGTGGTAAAACCGCAAAAACAGTCTACAAGGTCATTAAAAACTATGAAGAATATTCTTTATTAGATGTCACGCTTTTAACGGGTAGAACCCATCAAATCCGTGTACATCTTGCCTATATTAATCATCCAATCATCGGGGATGAAAAATACGGTGATTTCCAAGCTAACCGTGTCTTTAAACAAAAGTATGGTTTTAATAAGCAGTTCTTACACGCTTATAAGATTGGCTTTGGTGATTTACCAAAACCATTAACTAATTTAAGTAGAAAAGAATTTACCGCTGAACCAAGAGAAGAAATTGCAAATATCCTAACTATGTTAGACAATAATAAATAAGGGAGATTTATTTATGAGCACAAAAGAGAATTATTTACGTTGGCTGAATTCTAATCGCGTCAGTGCACAAGACAAAGAAATCTTAAGAAACATGAATCAAGAACAAATTGATGATGCTTTCTTTAAAGATGTGGAATTTGGTACCGCTGGTATGAGAGGTGTTCTCGGTCCAGGCACAAATAGAATGAATAACTTCACAGTGAAAAAAGCCACTGTGGCGTTTGCTAAATACTTATTAGAGCTATTCCCAAAAGCCAAAGAAGAAGGGGTGGTTATTTCTCATGATAACCGTCACATGTCGCGTGAATTTACTCTTTTAAGCGCTGAAACATTAAATGACTTTGGTATTAAAACATATATCTTTGATTCTTTAAGACCAACACCAGAATTATCATTCGCGGTCCGTTATCTTAAAGCGTGTGCCGGTATTATGATTACCGCAAGCCATAACCCAAAACAATATAATGGCTATAAAGTTTATGACGAAACGGGTTGCCAATTAGTCCCTGATAAAATCAAACGCTTATTAGAACTCATTGATGAACTTCCAAATGAATTAGAAGTCGAATACGAAGTCGCTAAACAAAGAGGAGAGAATATTCTCTTAGATAATAAAGTCGATGATGAATATGTCCGTTTAGTGGAATCTATCGCCATTAATAGGGATTTAGATAAATCTAACTTTAAAGTAGTCTTTACCCCAAATCATGGTACATCCTACGTTAATTCCATGCGTATCTTTAATGATTTAGGCTATAAGATTTATCCAGTGATGAGTCAAGTTGACCCTGATCCAGATTTCTCTGGTACATTATCTCCTAACCCAGAAGATCCAAGAGCGTATATTGAACCAATTAAACTCGCTAAAGAGATTGATGCGGATTTAATTGTCATGACTGACCCAGATGGTGACCGTGTGGGTTTAGGCTATAAAGCCAAAGATGGTAGTTATCAAACATTAACGGGTAACCAAAGTGCAGCCTTATTAATGGACTATATCTTCGCTCAAAAGAAAGCTAAAGGTACTCTTTCAGATAATGGTGTCATGTACTACACAATCGTTACTTCTTCCTTAGGAAGAGATGTCGCTGAATACTATGGTGTGAAAGTCGAAGAATTCTTAACTGGTTTCAAATTTATCGGTAATAGAATTGATTACTATGAAAAACTTGGTCATGGTCCAAAGTTTGAATTTGGCTATGAAGAAAGCTATGGCTGTTTAATCGCTCCATTTGCAAGAGACAAAGATGGCTGCCAAGCTATCTTAATGTACTGCGAAATGGCGTTATATTATTTCTTAAAAGGCATGAGACTTGATGAAGCCTGGGATGATTTAAGTAAGAGATTTGGTTATCATCAAGACCTCACATATTCCATGGAATTCTTCGGTAGTGAAGGTCAAGCCAAAATGGATAAGTTAATGAACACTCTTCATAATGATCCATTCATTGAAATCAACGGCTTAAAAGTGGTGCAAGTTGATGACATCGAAAAGAGTGTGCGCTTAACAAAACAAAGCACGTCCCCAATCAATTTACCAAAATCCAACGTTGTGAAGCTTTATTTGGAAGATGGTAGTATTGTCACTGTGAGACCTTCTGGTACAGAACCAAAGGTTAAGTTCTATATCGGCACCAAGCTAAAAGAAAAGCCAGTCGATAATTCCTTCCCAGAAGCCCTTTATAAAGGCATCAAAGAAGTACTTCATTTATAGAATAAAAGCAAGGCATCAAACCTTGCTTTTTATTAATTATTAATAAATTATTGTAATAAGCCGACAGCTTTTTGCACTCTCTTGAGTGTTTGATTAGCAATCTTGCTAGCCTTTTCCGCGCCTTCTTTAAGCGCTTCTTCGTAACTCTTATTAGCGACGATTTCTCTATATCTAGCTTGGAATGGTTCGAGTTCTTCAATGACTGCATCTGCGACCGCTTTTTTGAAATCACCATAGCGGTAGCCTTCAAATCTCTTTTCGGCTTCTTCAATGGAGATATCTTTCATGCAGCAATAGATTTGTAATAAGTTAGAGATACCTGGTTTATTCTCTTCATCGTATTTAACTTCACAGCCCATATCAGTAACCGCGGACATAATCTTTTTACGGATGACCGCTGGTTCATCTTTTAAGAAGATGTCACCTTTTGGATCAGATTTACTCATCTTCACTGTTGGGTCACTTAAAGACATGATTCTTTTACCAACCTTACGGAGTTCCGCTTTTGGCATAGTTAAGATTTCACCATATCTATTGTTAATACGGTTAACTAAGTCACGTGTTAATTCAATATGTTGAACTTGGTCTTCACCAACTGGAATAGTAGTGGCATCGTATAAAACGATATCGCACGCCATTAAGACTGGATAAGCAAACAAGCCTAAACCAATAGCGTTTTCTTTTAATTTAGCGGACTTATCTTTGAACTGAGTCATACGAGATAACTCACCCATGTATAAGTAGTTTTGCATAATAGCGTTTAATTCTGCGTGAGCGGAAACGCTGCTTTGAAGGAATAATGCATTCTTCTTTGGATCAAGACCTGCGGCTAAATAGAAAGCGGCTAAGTCGATAGAATTTTGTCTTAATACTTCAGGATCAATTGGAAGAGTTAATGCATGTAAATCCGCGATAAAAATGAAACATTCACCGCGATCATTCATGTTTTTTAAATTTTTTAAAACCGCAATGTAATTGCCTAATGTTAATTGTCCTGTTGGTTTGATACCAGTTAAAATACGTTCTGCCATATGTTTTGCCTCGTGTTTTAGTTTAGTCTTTTACGAGACTAATTTCAATTGCTAGATAATGGCTTTGTGGTTTATACTACAGGTATATGATAAAAATTTATACTTCACCTTCTTGTAGTTCATGTCGCAAAGTTAAGAAATGGTTCTTGGATCAGAATATCCCATTCATTGAAAAGAACATCTTTGTTGCGACCTTAAATGAGAAGGAATTAACCGATATATTAATGAAGAGTGAAAATGGTACTGAAGACATCATTTCCACAAAGAGTAAGATTATCAAGGAATCTAACCTCGACATCGACTCTATGACCGTTAAACAATTAGTGGCCTTTATTAAGGACAATCCATCCATCTTAAAACGCCCAATCATTGTTGATGACCATCGCATTCAAGTGGGTTATAACCCTGATGATATTAGATCCTTCATTCCACACGCTCGTCGTCTCGCGGAATGGGCATGTAAAAACAATAACTGTCCAGAGTATGATCACTGTGGTCACTCTGACTTAAAAGAAACCGCTAATAACTAATTATTCTTTCTAGCAGCGTCAATCGCGCGTCGGGCTTTTCCGACGTATTTTTCTTTAGAAACAGTTAAGTTAAATTTCTCAATATATTCTTTCATCATGGCTTTAGCATGATTAATGCCAAGCTTAGATTCAATCTCTAAATTGTAATCAAGTTGGTCACCATATGTATTCTTATCAATCACTAATAGATAGTCATCAAATTCAATTTCTAATCGACGGTTATATAAAACAGTAATTTTATGATATTTATCTAATGAGTAGGGTAGAAGCATTAATCTATTTCTGACTTGTCCATAAGGGAAGATACCTTCATTAACCAAAAGCTCAGATTCTCTTGGAGTTAAGCCATCATTGATTTCTTCATCTCCGTCTTCACCCTTAATCTTTAAAGTGAGCTCACTTTTCACATCATTAATAACTCTCACTCTTAAGGTCATATGTTGGCTTCTTAAATAGAGGTCATCAGTATCGAAATAATAGTTCGCGTTTTGCAAGAAATGTTTATTTGGATAAATATTCATGTAATAAGTGACGATGAAAAAATATCTCTCCTCATCTAACATTATTCGTGTTTCATATTCTTTATTTGTTTTAGCCATAGATTTTTTCCAACAACTGAATTATTATAACATATGTTATGAAATTAAATTTACCTTTATTAGTAGAAAACACTCAATTCCCCTGGTATTTAATCGCTTTATTCGTGGCCACGGGTATCTTAATGATCGCCACAGTCGTGGTCATTATTATCTTCCTTAAAAAGAAGAAAGTTGTGAAAGTCGATAACTCTTTATGGATTGATAACTTAGGCGGAAAAGAAAACATTGAAAGCGTCGCTCAAGTCGGTTCAAGAATCAATCTTGTCTTAAAAGATAAAGAAAAGATTAATAAGGATAATTTAAAAGAACTAGGAGTTAAAAGTGTCCTAGTCATGTCTAATAAAGTAACATTAGTTATTGAGAATAACGCTGAAGATATCGCTAAAGCGATAAATGACGGCCTTAATAATTAAAATACTTAATTAAATCTTGTTTAATCTCATCAGTGGGGAATCCAATAATGTTATTCATGGAACCACTGATTTTTTTTACAATTGGGAATTTATCGTTATCTTGTAGACCATACGCTCCCGCTTTATCTAATGGCGAACCAGAAGCGATATAGGCGTTAATTAATTCATCATTTAATTCATTAAAATAAACAGTGCTTTTCACAATACCTTGCACTAATTTATCGCCTCTTTTTAAAGCGTAACCAGTGTAGACGTAGTGTTCTTTATTAGATAATTCTTTTAAGATACGATAAGCATCTTTTGGATCTTTTGGTTTGCCAATTATTTCATTTCCTAAAACCACAACTGTGTCCGCGGCGATGACTAAATCATCTTGATGGTTATCGGAGACCGCTAAACATTTACGCAAAGAGATGTCTTTAACGATATCTTTCACATCGCTATATTTCTCAAAAGATAAAGATTCATCAATATCACTGACGATAATAGAAAAAGAAGAGGAAATCTCCTTTTTCATTAATTCTTTTCTT
>CADCJP010000011.1:0-12624 GCA_902801805.1 uncultured Erysipelotrichaceae bacterium
AAGCCGCTGCGGCAAGAGTGGTTAAACCTAAGAAATCAGTTCGTAAGATGAGAGGTTACTTAAAAGTAAATAAGAAACTCCCTCCATTCTTCGCGGTGCCTACAACCGCTGGTACAGGCTCAGAAACGACTGTCGCCGCAGTAGTAACTGATCCAGAAACACATGAAAAGAATGCGATTTCTGATCCATGCTTAAGACCTAAATACGCAGTATTAGATCCAGCGTTAACCATTGGTTTACCTCCACATATCACATCCACAACAGGTATGGATGCTTTAACTCATGCGGTTGAAGCCTATATTGGTAAAAGTAATGTTAAGTCCACAATTAGATATTCAGAAGAAGCAGTTAAGCTTATCCACGCTAACTTAGAGAAAGCCTATAACAACGGCAAAGACATGGAAGCTAGAAACAATATGCTTAAAGGTTCCTTCTATGCAGGAAGCGCATTTACAAGAGCATTTGTTGGGTACGTGCATGCAATTGCCCATAATTTAGGTGGTATGTATAATACTCCTCATGGACTCGCAAATGCCGTTATCTTACCTTATGTTTTAGAATGGTACGGACCATGTATCTATAAACGTTTAGCAAAACTCTATGATGCCGCTGGATTAGGTAAAGAAGATTTATCTATTGAAGAAAAAGGTAAAGCCTATATCGCTGAGATTAGAAGAATGAATCAAGCGATGAATATTCCTGATAAGTTTGATTTTATTAAAGAAGAAGACATTCCTACTCTTGTTAAACGAGCGCTTAAGGAAGGCAATCCAGGATATCCAGTACCAAGGATTATGAAGCCTGAAGACTGTGAAAAAGTCATCCGCTCCATCATGAAGTAATAATCAAAACATATATTATTGTCACAAGTGGATTGCACTGCAACATTTAATGTTGTAGTGTTTTTCTTAATAAAAGTAAGAAGAGGTCAAAACAATGTATCAACACTACGTCCAATATTATGAAACAGATAAGATGGGTATCACTCATCATTCCAACTATATCCGCTTTATGGAAGAAGCTAGATTAGTCTTCTTTAGAGATATCGGCTTTGATTATTTAGAATTTGAAAAGTTAGGTTTAATTTCCCCAGTCATTGGTTTAAACAATATCCGCTTTAAAAGACCAACCACCGTTGGTGATATCATCGATATCGATGTCAGTGTTAAAGCTTATAACGGTATTGTTTTAACTATGCACTATGTGATGAAAGTGAAAGACACGGTGGTTCTTGAAGGTGATAGTGATCACTGCTTCTTAAATAAAGATGGCAAGATGCTTCCACTTAGTGATAACAAATATCCAGAACTCCATCACAAGTTAAAAGAACTCATCAAAGAATAATCAAAATATTAAGATTAGTCACATAACGCGTATGCTCCTACTTGCATACGCTTTTTATTAGTGCGAAACTATACTCGAGGTATTTATTTATGAAAAAACTATTAGCCTGTTTTGCGCTCGCTTCTTTTGCGCTCTCAATGATGGCGTGTAATCAAACTTCCAGTAAAGAAGAATCAAGCAGTACACCTGTCGAAAGTTCACAAGTCACATCTGGTGGTGAAGGAGAACCAACAACAAGTGCTGCTCCAACATTTGTTCAAGACGAACTATCTAACTCCTCTGGTTTAGTTGTTAAATTCAATAAGACTGGTGCGAAGATTGAAAGCATTACTTTCGCGGGCAAGAAGATTGCTGAGAACGGTTTTACCGTTGGTAGATGCGCTAACCGTATCGCTGCGGGTAAATTCACATTAAACGGAACAGACTATCAATTAACCAAGAATAATAACGGTAATCACCTCCATGGTGGTAATGGTAAAGGCATGAATTCATGGCAAGGACCTTTCGCTACAAACGACTGGACTTTCGTGGAACAAACAGCCACAACAATTGAATACAAATTCCATTCCAACGATGGTGATAATGGCTATCCAGGTAACATGGATATGAACGTTAAATATACATTAACTGAAGCTGGTGAATTAAATATCGAATATAAAGCCACATGTGATAAAGATTCCTTATGCAATCCAACCAATCACCTATTCATGACACTTAACGGAAATACTTCCTATGACAATATCAAATTATGGGTCAACGCTGATAGTTATACCCCATTAGCGAACCAACTTCCTACAGGTGATATTTCCCCTGTTGAAGGCACACAATTTGACTATCGTGAAGAGAAGGCTTTTGATAAATCAAAGAGCTATGATGATAACTACGTTATCAAAGGTAATAAAAATGAGTTCAGAAAAGCCGCGACAATGATCGGTACATCTTTAGGTGTTAAGGTCGATGTTTATAGCGATAGAGCGGGTCTTCAACTCTATAAAGAAAGCAATGGCAAAATCTGCTTAGAAACACAACAATTCCCAGATGCGATTAACCATGCAAATTTCTTAGAATACGGTACGACCGTGATTAAGGCTAACGAACAATTTACTTCTAAAACCACATATCACTTCACAAAGGTTGCATAACTATGAAAAAACTCATTCTTCTAAGCATCTCAGCATTAGCGATTCTAGCCACTGGCTGTGAAGGATCTCATAAGCACAATTTTGAGCTTGTAGCCGATGGTGGATGGCATACTTGTATCGAAGGACAAGATTTTGATACAAGTGGTTTGAAGGTTACTTTAAGGTGCACTGATTGTGGTGAAGAAAAAGAAGTGGAGTACGAATTAGAAAATAACCAAGTACTCACTTCTGAACAAACAAGTATTAGAATCAAATATCAGGACTACACAATTGATTACCCAATCACTGTGAAGAAGAAATATAAGATTGCTTGTGTTGGTGATTCTTTAACCGCTGGTCATATGTGGCCTAATGAATCATACCCAACATTTTTAAGTAAAGACGTCACCGCTAACTATGAAGTTGGTAACTTTGGAGTGAACGGTATTTCCATCACTGGTTATGGTGGTTCATTTAGTTCAACCGCCCCTAATCAACGCTATATTAAGCAGGACGTGTATAAGAATTGCGTGAAATTTAACCCTGATATCTTTGCCATTATGCTAGGCACAAACGATGCTACAGAATGGTCAAAAGCGGAACCAACATTCGTCAGTGAATATCACATTCTTCTTGATTCATTTATCGAACAATTCCCTAACGCTAGATTTATCATGATGGTCTCTCCACCAGTCGTGGATGGTAATGAGTTCAGCATTCCAAATGGACCAATTAGAGATAATGTTAATCCAGTGCAAAGAGATCTCGCTAAAGAGTATGGTTTTGAAACACTCGACTTAAGAGAAGAATTCGAAGCAACAGCAAACTTTGAATCACTTTATCTAAGACCAAATCGAGACAAAGTTCACTTCACAAAAGCTGGTGCTCAATACGTTGCTCAGAGGGTTTGGGACATTGCCAAAGACTTACGTTTCTAAATAATTTTATTTAATCTTTAAATTTTCTTATAAGCTGGTCTATAATACTAACACATCACCAATCTTTTATAAAAAGAACTTGGGACATAGTGGTAATTTGAGGTTAATAAATACAATTTAGTTTTACTTTTTGTATTTATTATTCGCTATATATTATTTATAATAATGTCACTATGGGGAAAACGATTAGACTTATCAAGATTGTTTCTTTTATCATCATCGCGCTAGAAGTACTAGCCGGTGCTGTTTTCTCTATACTCTATTTCAATAATTTCTTTGGCTTCATGGATAATGTGAAACCAGAGTATCTCGCTATTACGATGATTATCGTTATCGTCGTGAACTGTTTATTTGTGTGGATTGTTATTTTAATCCTCTCCACCTTAAGACAAAAAACAGACCTTAGAGCCGCAGAAGTTATTGGTAGTGACGTCCAAGAAGCTTATAACTTTGCGATGATCGGTTTAGCGGTCACCGATGATAAAAACATTGTCCTTTGGACAAATGACTTATTCAAATCTCGTCATATTGAGATTATGGATATGGATATCATTGCCTGGCAACCAGATTTAGCGACATTACGTGACCTCGCTAACGGGGATCAAACCGCTAAAGTTGTGATTAACTCCAGAACCTATTCTGTCAAATTACTTCAAGATGCGGGTTTATGGATTTTTAAAGATATTACTGATTACGAATCCATTTATAACTATTCTAAAGACCAAGCTCCTGTCATTGGTATTTTAGCCATTGATAACTATGATGACGTTGTCCGTGGTGATGATGACTTCAATGACGTTGTTACCAAAGTTAAAAACGATATCTTTGGTTATGCGAAAGACTATGGCATTCTTCTTAGAAGACTTAAAGATGATAGCTACTCTATGTTATGTAATTACGCTTCTTTTGAAAGAATGCTTGAAGATAAGTTCTCCATTATCGATAAGGTGCGTGGTGAATCTATCCGTGGTGAAATCCCATTAACTCTTTCTATGGGTATCGCTCATGACTTCCCAGATGTTATTAAACTTAATGATTTAGCTAATGATGCTTTAGATATCGCTATGTCTCGTGGTGGTGACCAAGTGGTTGTTTCTGCCTATGGTCAAGAAATGAAGTTCTATGGTGGTAAATCTGAAGCCCAAGAAAAACGTAATAGAGTTAAGACTCGTGTTTTAGCCGACTCTCTCATCTCTTTAATTAACGCCTCTGACCGTGTCCTTATCATGGGTCACGCGATGATGGATATGGACGCTTTCGGTGCCTGTTTAGGTATGAAAGCTATCTGTAATCGTTTAAAGAAGAATTCTAGAATCGTTGTTGATTTAAAGAACACTGAATTCAAAACTAGAGCAGCGATGACTTCGTCATTTGGTAAAGATGAATTAGAAAAACTCATCGTCAACTCTAAAGACGCGGAAGACTTAATTGCCGGTAATACATTATTAATCGTTGTTGACGTCCATATTCCAAGCATGGTTATGGCACCTAAATTAATTGATAAAGCCGCGAAGATCGTCGTTATCGACCATCATAGAAGAGCGGAAGAATATATCGATTCTCCAGTCTTTAACCACATCGACCCAGCGGCGTCATCTACTTGTGAATTGATTTCTGAATTTATTAGATTCTCATCTATTAACCCTAAGATTGAATTACCAAGTACATACGCTACCATCATGTTATCTGGTATCTTCTTAGACTCCTCTTACTTCAAGAGCAGAAATACTGGTATTAGAACATTTGAAGCCGCAACCATTCTTAAAGAATATGGCGCTGATAACTCTCTCGCTGATGACTTCTTAAAGGATGATTATGAAGAACATAAAGAAGTGACTGATATTGTCACTAACTTAGAAACACCATACTACGGTGTTGTTATCGCCACAGCGAATACTGATCGTTTATACGACCACGCAACCATCGCTAAAGCGGCAAACCTCTGTTTGTCATTCAAAGGTGTGCACGCCGCCTTCGTTATCGGTAAGGTCAACAATAGAGAGATTCGTGTCTCTTGCCGTAGTGATGGCACAATCAACGTCTCATTACTTGCCGAAAGGATGGGTGGTGGAGGTCACTTCACCTCCAGTGCCGTAACATTCGCCACAAGTGATGTACGAGAAGTGAAAAACATCATTGCTGGTGTCTTAGATTCATCATTAACAGAAGCCACAAACCAGGGCTTACCAAAGAACAGTGAGGAGGATTAACGATATGAAAGTCATCTTATTAGCAGACGTTAAGAAACTTGGTAAAAAAGATCAAACTATCGAAGTCAGTGATGGCTACGCCGTTAATTTCCTTTTCCCACGCAAATTAGCGGTGCAAGTCACTAAGAAGAGTGTCGAAGTTTTAGAAAACCAACAAGAAGAAGCGCGTGAAAACGAAGCTAAAGCGAAAGCCGCAGCCCAAGAACTCGCTAAAGTCTTAGAAGGTATTACCTTATCTTTCAAAGTCAAAACTGGTAGAGAAGGTAAATTATTCGGCGCTATTTCTTTAAAGCAAGTGACTGAAGAATTATTAAAAACACAAAAGATTGATATCGATAAACGTAAATTCATCGACAAGGGACCATTAGATGTCCTTGGTTATCACCACTTAAAAGTGGAACTTCATAAAGGTGTTATCGGTGTCGTTAATGTACATATAATTGGGGAGGATAAGTAGTATGGCTATCGCTAAAAACGCTCGTGAACTCCCTTATAATGCCCAGGCAGAACAAGCTGTCCTTGGTTCCGCATTGCTTTCTAGAGAATGCTTATATAGTGTTTTCTCCATGCTTAATGAAGAAGATTTCTTCTTAGGCAAACACCAATTAATTTATCGTGCAATTAAGAGTTTATTTGATAAACAAACTCCAGTTGATGTTTTAACCGTCACCGAAGAACTCATGAACATGAAGGAACTTGAAACCATCGGTGGTGTTGAATACCTTCAACAATGTTCCGATGCGATGGTCGCTCTTTCTAGTATTGATTACTACATTAATATCGTTAACGACCAAGCCGTTTTAAGAAGACTTATTCAATCATGTAGAGATATTGATGCTTCGTACTTAAATGATGAAATCACTGATGTTAATGAATTCGTTGCCACTAGTGAAAACATCATTAAAGAGGCTGTTGAAAAAAGAAGAGTCGCTGAATTCCAAAGAGCGAAAGAAGTAGCTGAAAGAGTGAAGATGACCATTGAAACACCAAAAGAAGTTAAAGCGGATGGTGTGACTGGTTTAACCACAGGTTTTGATAGATTAAATGACATTACCCAAGGTTTCCAACCTGGTGACATGATTATTGTTGCCGCTCGTCCATCTGTCGGTAAAACCGCTTTAGCGCTTAACTTTGCTTATAGAAGCGCAAATAGAACTAACCGTCCTGTCGCTATCTTCTCACTCGAAATGCCAGCGGAAGCACTTGTTAAACGTTTAATTGGTGTTGACTCATCCGTTTCTTTAACCAAGATTACCACAGGTAACCTTGTGGGTATTGATCGTGCAAAAGTTGCCACCGCCATTGATAAGATTGGTCATTTACCAATCTATATTGATGACTCTCCAAACGGCAAATTAATGGATATTATTGCCAAGAGCCGTAAGCTCCAAGCTAATCATCCTGATTTAGGTTTAATTATCGTGGACTATTTAGGTTTAATTACCACAGGTGGTTCTTCTAAAGGTAGTGACTCACGTCAAGAAGAAGTCCGTAAGACTTCCTTAGCCTTAAAAGCTTTAGCCAGAGAATTAGAAGTCCCAATTATTGTGGTTTCTCAATTATCTCGTGACGTGGAAAAACGTGGTGAGAATAAGAGACCAATTCTTTCCGACTTACGTGATTCTGGTTCTATCGAACAAGACGCTGACGTCGTCATGCTTTTATACCGTGAAGACTACTATAAGAATAGTAAAGCGCCAGGTCAAAATAACGCTGGTAACAAGAAGTTAGGTAATCTCTCTTCTAGTGAACGTTTTGAAATGGTCAAAGAACAAAAAGAAAGAATTACTGGTGAACCAATGGGTGGTGACGTTTCCTACGTTGAAGTGAACGTCGCTAAAAACAGAAACGGTCAAACAGGTAATGCTTATTTGTTCTTCTATAAGAGTTTCGGTCGTTTTGATGAACCAAGTGAAGAATGGCTCAAACAAATGAAAGAAATCAACGAAAATAGTGGAAACTAATGTTTTATCATATTATCGCTTCTGGAAGTAAAGGTAACGCTACAATTATTGTCTCAAATAAATCCGTATTATTAATTGATATGGGTATTTCGTTAACACGTCTCACAGAAGGTTTAAAAGAGATCAATTTAACAGTAAACGATATCACGGGTGCCTTATTTACCCATGACCATAGTGACCATATCTCTGGTTTAAAATTCATTTCTCCGAAGATTATGTATGCTTTAGAAGGAACGCTTCCTTCTTCTTTATCTAATATCGTTAATATCAATGAACCATTTAAAGTGGGGGATTTTATTATTACCCCAATTAGAACAAGTCATGATGCGAAAAACCCATGTGGTTATTTAATTAAGGATAAAGAAGAATCTTTATTCTACATGACTGATACAGGAGTCTTTTTAGAAGAAAACATTCCTTTAGTGAAGAATCCAACATATCTCATCATTGAATCAAATCACGATATTAAAATGCTTTTAGCGACGAATCGTACATTTGAATTAAAACAACGCATTTTAGGTGAATATGGTCACTTATGTAACGAAGACAGCGCAGTCGCAGCGATATCCATTATTGGAGAAAACACTAAAGAGATTACATTAGCCCATCTTTCTGAAGAGGCTAATACTCCAGAAGTGGCCTTAGAAGCTTACGAAAAGATCTTCGCGCATTTTCATATTAATAAGGATAAATATTTAATCAGGTGCGCGAATCAGTGGGCATCTCTTTCAGGAGGACATTTGCCTCATGAAAATTAAAATCTATGCGATTGGTCATTTAAAAGAAGCCTATTTAAAACAAGGGATTAATGAATATCTCAAAAGATTAGAAGCTTATACCCAAGTAGAAATCATCGAAGTGGATGATGAAGGTGTCCCAAATAATCCAAGTCCTAAAGATATTGAAAATGTCAAAAATAAAGAAGGACAAAAGATATTAAAGCAGTTAAAGAATAACGAATACTTAATTGGTTTAGACTTGGTTAAAAAACAATTAACTAGTGAAGAATTCGCTAAATATATAGAAGATAAATTTGTTTTAGGGGGATCATCTATTTCCTTTGTCATTGGGGGCTCATATGGTCTTAGTGAGGAATTAAAGAATCGTTGTAACGACCGCTTATCCTTATCTAATATGACTTTCCTTCATCAAATGACGAGATTAATTTTGCTAGAACAAATCTATCGCGCGTTTAAAATAAATAGGAATGAGGTATACCACAAATGAGAGACTATGAAGAATTCAAAGATTTAAGAAAAGAAAGTGACGAGAATAATCCTTTCTCAGCTTTATATTTTTTAGAGAGTGGTGAATCATTCTATTTAGAACCAGTCTTTTATACCCAACTCATGGGTTTTAAAGACCACTTTGCCGACAAATATCACTTAATCATTGAGAAGATGATTGAATTAGTGAAGAGAAATAAAAAAGTTGTCTTTACCGGTAACTTTGAAAATCCGTTAACGGAAGTAGACAACTATATTTACCTTGAAGTCACTGATGTCACTGACGCTCTTCAGATTTACGCTGAAGATAAATCACGTGGCAGTGACTACGGGGATTAAGCTTGTAAAGGTCTTAATTCTTTCATTGAGATCCACATCACTCTTAAGCCTAGTGTGACGATAAAGCCCACTGGGACATATTGAGGGAGGAAGAATCCAAGAATCATTGTTAAGATGGCTGGAGCTAAGGCTAATCTAGCTTCAACTTTTTGTGTTAACCATGGAGTGAAGTAATTGTTTGGATTATTCTTACCACGGGTTAAGATCCACATAATGAAGCCCATAACGATGCTTAAGCCAGCGAAGATGCCTAAGTAGATACCACTTGTACCCCACATATTAGTAATCTTTAATGTGTCATATGATTTGTTCATCACTTTTTTGAAGTTTTGGAACACACCATCTGTGTAGTTATTATCAAATAAGTTAGCTTCGATTTGTTTGCCGTCTTTATCGGTAACTGTTAAGAACTTTGTTAAAGCAGCATTATTTGCTTCCATTGTCTTATAGTCACCCATATAGGAACCAGTGACAGCGACAGTGGAGTCTTTTGCGTAGATAGCAACATAGATGGCTTTCTTAAAGAGAATCATATAACTTGGGATATATGTACCATCTTTTTCTTCAGACACTTCTTTAGTGCCTAATTTATATCTATAGTTAGTCACAACAGTATTGAAGGCTTTCATTTCTTTATTGCCTGTGACATTACTGACATAAATCACGAAGTCTAATTGCTTGGAGACTGAATTTTCATACGCTGCGAAAGGTTTGCTAGTGCCATATGTGACATAGTCGATGGCTTTACCATCTTCAGTAATATCGATTTCATGGTCATCAGTAATTTTGAATTCCACTTTACGGTTATCTTTTAAATCTAAACCAATAGATGGAAGATATTTTTCTAAACTATAACTATTTGAACCAAGGAAACTTGAACCTTTGGTATTTGCTTGTGTAATGAAGATTGGAAGGATTGGTAATAATAAAGAGAAAATGAAGAATAATAATGTGAGCCAGAATGGGCCACTTTTTGCCCCTCTTAAAGCTGCGGCATTACTAACTAATGATCCGAATCCATCTCTAACTACTTCTTTTGTTCTTTCTTTCATTTTGTTTACCTCGCAGTCAAACTATTTTACAAATATTGTTTAAAAGTGTAAACATTATTTGTTTAATTTTAGAGAATTACCCTTTATTTTAAAAATAAAAACCGCAATTTGTATCGTTTAATTATCCATATAATAAATCGGTGCATATAATCAAAGATTATATAAGTGTTATACACTCATATTGAAATACGCTTTATCTTAGCAAGAAAGTCACTTTATTTATGCTGTTGATATGTCAATATCATATCGAAGAGGTATACATATGAAAGAAATTTTTCCAAATATTCCGGAAATTAAATTTGAAGGTAAAGAAAGCAAAAATCCATTTGCCTTCCATTACTACAATCCGGACCAAATTATTTTAGGCAAACCAATGAAAGAACACCTTCCATTCGCTATGGCTTGGTGGCACAACCTTGGTGCGACTGGTGTCGATATGTTCGGTGCTGGCCCAGCCGACAAGAGCTTTGGTGCTAAAGTTGGCACAATGGAACACGCTAAAGCGAAAGTTGATGCTGGTTTCGAATTCATGAAGAAACTCGGTATCAGATATTTCTGCTTCCACGATGTTGACTTAGTTCCAGAATGCGCAGACATCAAAGATACAAACAAAGAATTAGACGAAATCTCCGATTACATCTTAGAAAAGATGAAAGGCACAGATATTAAGTGCTTATGGGGTACCGCTAATATGTTCAGTAACCCACGCTTCTGCAATGGTGCTGGTTCTACAAATAGTGCGGACGTCTTCGCTTTCGCCGCTGCTCAAGTTAAGAAAGCCTTAGATATCACTGTTAAATTAGGTGGTAGAGGTTACGTCTTCTGGGGTGGTCGTGAAGGTTACGAAACATTACTCAATACAGACGTTAAATTCGAACAAGAAAACATTGCTCGTTTAATGAAGATGGCTGTTGAATATGGCCGTTCCATCGGTTTCAAAGGTGACTTCTACATTGAACCAAAACCAAAAGAACCAATGAAACACCAATATGACTTCGACGCCGCGACAGCTATTGGCTTCTTAAGAGCCCACGGCTTAGACAAAGACTTCAAGATGAATATTGAAGCTAACCACGCTACATTAGCGGGTCATACATTCCAACACGATTTAAGAATCTCCGCCATCAACGGTATGTTAGGTTCCATCGATGCTAACCAAGGCGATATGCTCTTAGGTTGGGATACAGACGAATTCCCATTCGATGTCTACAGTGCTACACAATGTATGTACGAAGTCTTAAAGAATGGTGGTCTTACAGGTGGTTTCAACTTTGACTCCAAAACACGTCGTCCATCCTACACAATGGAAGATATGTTCCTCGCCTACATCTTAGGTATGGATACATTCGCTTTAGGTTTAATCAAAGCGGCGCAAATCATCGAAGATGGTCGTATTGATCAATTCATCGAAAAGAAGTACTCTTCTTTCCACAACACAGAAGTTGGTCAAAAGATCTTAAATAACCAAACAAGCTTAAAAGAATTATCTGATTACGCTTGCAAGATGGGTGCTCCAGAACTTCCAGGTAGTGGCCGTCAAGAAATGCTCGAAGCCATCGTCAACGATGTCTTATTCGGCAAGTAATTAATCGTTACAAAATCAAAAAACAAAACCACCAAGTTGAACATTTGGTGGTTTTTTTGTTGTTTCAAAGCCCGCTTTAAAAAGTATCAAAATAGTAAGATTATCACGGAAATATTATTAATAATAAGAAAAAATGAAAAGCAAGAAGATACCCATAAATTTCGCAAGAAAAGCATACACGTACATGCGTAGCACCCCTTAAGATAAGGTATGAAGAAAAACATATTTGCATAAAATTCTGTTTTTTTGTTCTTTTGTCTTGTTGGTTTTGAAAAGAGTCCAACACGGCAGATAATGACAAAACTCTTTAAAAGAAAGGAAAAATGCAACTTTATGTTGCGAAAAGATTTATGAAAAAAACAAAAGTCTTAACAGTCGCTGGCGTGATGTTAGCGATGATGTTGACAGGTTGTAAGACCGGCGGTAAAACTTCTGAGTCTAAAGCACCAGAATCTACCGGTAATCCAACTACTCAACCAACATCCAAACCATCATCAACAAGCACTCCAGCTCCATCAACAAGCACTCCAGCTCCACAACCAGTAGTTATTCCAGATCCAGATGGTCACCATTTCGGTGCCGACGCTGACGTCGCTGCTGACGCTGAATCCGGCGCAGTCGCTTACAAGAAAGCTACATGTAGCGATAACGATGGTTTTGAAAGATTAAAAATCAATCAATCAGCCGTTACTTATGGTCAAGGCTCATCTAGAAAGAATGGCACACCAGATGGTTACACAAAATTAGATGGTAACGGTCAAACAATGTCATTCAAGTTCAAAACTGATAAGAAATACTCTGGCAAGCTCTTCCTCTATGGTGTCATGGATGGTTATTCAGCAAAC
>CADCJP010000011.1:12649-36344 GCA_902801805.1 uncultured Erysipelotrichaceae bacterium
TTCTGCTACTACCAAGGCTCTCCAAACGTTGAAGTTAAAGTCAACGGTCAAGCAATTGATATCTCCGCTCAAAAAGATGTTAAATTCCAAGACATCTTCGGTGAAGAAGCAGATCCAGAAACCGATAACTTATCACCAGAAAACTATGCTCTTCTCGGTAACGTTACTTTAGAAGCGGGCGTTAACGAAATCGTTTATAAGAGAGTTGCTACCCTCAATATGTTAATTAAAGATTTCGTCTTCGTCGTTGAAGAATTCAGTGAATGGACACCAGCAGAAGCAGTTGCCGCTAAAGGTGAAGGCTATGTCGGTTACAGCAAACGCACAAGCCGCGTCGATGGTGCTACAAAGATTGAAATCAGAGCGTTAGATGGTACATTTGATCAAACAACAAATCCAGTCTCCCAAAATAAAAACGGCACAGCAGAAGGCTATTTAAAACTTGATCAGAATGGTAACAAGATCTCCTGGAAATTCGACTTTGCAAAAGCCGGTTTTGCCCAAATTTACCAAATTGGTTTCATGGATTCCTTCTCCAGCAATACTTATAAGACCTACGCTAATGTATCTTCCAGAGATAACACAAAGACTGAAAAAGGCAACTTTGAATTAACAGTCAACGAAAACGTTGTCGATAAAGGCCCATATATGAATATCAGCTTTGAAGATTTAACAGCTGATGGCGATAATACAATTTTCGAAGCAAGTAAAAACTATTCTCCAGTCGCTTTAATTCCAATCGGCACAGCCGCTTTAGCCGCTGGTGATAACACAATCGTTTACGAAAGATTAGGCAGCTATAACTTCGCGATGTCTAAATTAGTCATTTACTTCTACGAAACAGCTCCAGTCCCAGCCGCAGAATTCGAAACTGATGGTAATGCTCACTGGAACGAATACGCAGGACTTCCAAAAGCAAGATTCAACTATGGTGAACACGTCTGGGTCCAAGATACAACAAAACAAAATCACGAAGCTACATCATGTGCTGATGAAAACATCGCCTACGAAGTTTGCTCCGTCTGTGGTGAAACAAGAGAAGTCAAAACACCTTCTACACTCGACCACGTCTGGGAAGACAAGGCCGCTGTTAAGAACAGTGACGACAAAGATGTCATTCCAATGGAATGCTCTGGCTGCCACCACGCTGGTGCTAAGATCAACGAAAACGACTACTCCGAAGCTCAATTTGATAAAGATGATGACAAAGTTGCAGATGCTATTAGACCATCCCAAGGTAAAGCCATTAAGTACAAGATCGTTGTTTCTAAAGCTGGCACATACTCTTTAGAATTCAGCATGTTCTGCAAGAGCAATGGTAATATTGCATTATCCCAAAGAAAATTTGCTGTTAAAGTTAACGGTGCTGATGCTGTCGTTGATTTAGATGGTACAAAAACACCAGACGGTCTCGGCATGTCCACAACCGTCGCAGTCAGTCTCCAACTCTGCTCCGCTATTACATTAGTACAAGGCGAAAATACAATCGAACTCACATGTGCGTCCTATCGTTTACACTACAAGGGCTACATGGCTGTTTACGAAAAATAATCGCTAACTAGCAAAAAAAATGAAAGGGTCCGCAAGGATCCTTTCTTTTTGCACAAAATGAACATATATAAAAAAGTAGAATAATCATATTAAACATCTAGTATTTATGAAAGAATAATCACATAGAGGTAATATTATGAAAAAACAATCTTTCCTAGTTTTATTGCTCAGTGCTTTTCTTTTGACTGGTTGTAATACTCCTGCTTCTACTAACCAATCAAAAGAACCAGACCAAACCACACAACCTTCTAGCCAAAGTAGTAGTGAGCAATCTCAACAAACAAGTACAAATCCACAACCATCTACATCTGCAAATACTCCATGGAGCACATCGTATCCACAACCAAGCGGTACAGCCTTATCTTTAACCGCTCCAGAAACCGATATCCATACTGACTTACAGTATTCATATCTTAAAGATCCAGATTGGAGAAATATCAAAGCCTATATTCCAACCACAGGCGCTGATGGTGGTAATAAAGGCGATAAATCTCATCCAAAGGCTTTGTCCTTTAAGTTTGATGAATTAGCAAATGCTGACACATATTATGTACAAATTTCTAAGAGCAATACATTCGCTGACGCTCCTGTCCAACAAGTACAAGAAAAGAAATACGATTTCTACAATGCTGAAATCGGCACAAAGTACTATTACAGAGCCGCTGTTAGCGAAGAAGGCTTGGCCTCCGCTACAGTTAAAGAATACACAGTTGATAGTTTAGCCCCACGCATGATGCACGTTGATGGTGTTATTAACTTCCGTGATACCGGTGGTTGGAAATCAACATTAGTACCTAATGGTGTTGTTAAACAAGGTATGTACTATAGATGTGCTCAATTCAATAACGGTAGTAAAAAGAACATTACCGCTGCGGGTTTACAAACCATCAAAGAATTAGGCATTAAAGTGGACATTGATATGAGAGATTCTCGTAACGTTCCAAGTACATCTCCATTAAAAACTGATGCTTGGGATGTTCAAATTTTAAAAGCTTCCGTTCCATCTGGCTCAGAATCAGATCGTTGGGAAGGTAGTAATGGCACATGGATGGGCACTTCTTGTAACATTGCTGAACAATACAAACTAATTTTTGAAGCAATTAAAGTAGCTGATCAAAAACCAATCGCCTTACACTGCACACACGGTGCGGATAGAACAGGTATTATGTCCTTCTTCTTATTAGGCTTATTAGGCGTTGATCCTGCAGATATTGGTAGAGACTATGTCTTAACAAGATTCGCTGGTGAAAGAGCCGTTCTTCCAGAAACAGAATTTGATAACTGGGTTGCTAAGACCATGAATCTTGAAGGCACAACATTCGCTGATAAGATGTATAAACACCTTAAAGATGACTTCGGTATTGCTGCTGACACTCTTGAAACAATTAGAGAAAAATTCGTTGCCGGTTATACAAGACCAGCAGGCGCATAATTGACCCCACAACAAAATCATATAAGACCAGGCTATGCCTGGTTTTTTATATCATTCACATGATAAACAAGTATAAAAAATATAATAATCCTATTTTAATAATTTAAAGAGTGTAAGAATATAAACCATAGAGAGAGGTTTTTTAAAAATGAAAAAACAAGCATTATTATTTGTATTGCTCAGTTCTTTAGTGGTCACAGGTTGTAACAATAATAAGTCCAAAGAACCTGAAGGTCCAAAGGTTGAAGACCTTGGTGTTAAAGAAACCCACACTGATTTAATGAAGCAATACTTAGCAGACCAAGATTGGACATCAATCAAAACATACGTTCCAAAGGTCAATGCTGAAGACAGCAGTTACCACAACGACCAATCCCAACCAAATCCTATTGAATTAAAGTTCGAAGAAGTCGAAGCTGCTGACAAGTACTTCGTTCAAATCGCAAAGAACGTTGAATTCAAAGACGCAAAATTAGTAGAAGCTGATACAAAAGCTTACAACTTCTACAATTCTGAATTAGGCCAAGAATACTACTACAGAGCCGCAGTTAGTGAAGAAGCCTTAGCAGAAGCCAAGATCTATAAATTCAAAGTTAACGATGTCGCTCCACGTTTTGTTCACGTTGATGGTGTCATTAACTTCCGTGATTCTGGTGGTTGGAAATCATCCTTAGTGCCAAATGGTGTTGTTAAACAAGGTATGTACTATAGATGTGCTCAATTCAATAGTGGCAACAAAAACAACATTACCGAAGAAGGTTTAAAGACTATTCAAGAATTAGGCATCAAAGTTGATATCGATATGAGAGATAGCCGTAACGTTCCAAGTAAATCACCATTAAAAACAGATGACTATGATGTTGAACTTTTAAAAGCATCTGTTCCATCTGGTTCTGAACCAGATCGTTGGGAAGGTAGCAATGGCACATGGATGGGAACATCTTGTGATATCGCCGCACAATATAAAGCAATCTTTGAAGCTATCGCTGAAGCTGATCAAAAGCCAATCGCATTGCACTGCACACACGGTGCTGACCGTACAGGTATCGTTTCTTGGTTCTTATTAGGTTTATTAGGTGTTAGCAAAGAAGATTGTGCTAGAGACTATGTCATGACAAGATTCGCTGGTGAAAGAGCTGTTTTACCTACAGGTAATGATAGCGAAATCGCTAAATGGAATCAAAAAACCGAAGCTTTAGAAGGCGCCACATGGGCCGATAAAACATATAAGCACTTAAATGAAGACTTTGGCATCGAAGCTGACACACTCGAAACAATCCGTGAAAAGTTTGTTCCAGGTTATGCTAGAAAAGCTGCCTAATTAGTAAGTAATTATAAAAATAAAACGACGTTCTAAAATGAATGTCGTTTTTTATTGCGCTTTTCCTATAAAAAATAGTCAAAAATGCTATTTGATTAAAATATTCAACTTTTTTAAAAATAGCCAAAAATACCTCATATCATTAAATAATCCATTTTTTATACACTATGTGTATATTTAAAATTGCGCAACATTGTTACCCAAGATTTAGCAAAATTGTGTTGTGGATAAATATGCGCAATGATAATATGAAGTAGCCAAATAACTTAGTTATTAATGGTAGGAGATTGTATTTGACATGAAACAACTAGATGTTGAATTAATTCGTTACGAAAAACTCAAACATGTTAAATTTTTAGTCAACCGCATTCAATTTAGAAAAGAGCATATCCATAATGAATTTGAGATCTTTATCGTTCTCAGAGGTAGTGGAATTGCCAAAATTAAAAATAAGTCCTACAACTTAAAAACTGGTGATGCTTATTTAATCAATTCTGGTGAAGTTCACTCTTATTTACGTGACCCACTTTATTCCTTAGATATGGAGAATATGGACGATGCACCTTTATTCTTATTTGCCCAAATTTCCAACCATTGCTTAAGAGAATATTTCCCACAAATTAGAACCACAGTCTTTAATTCTTGTAACTTAAGAGACTACTTAAGTGAAGATGAATTAAAATCTTTGATTTTATTATTAGTGGAATCCGCGAAAGCTTACTTCATCGAAGAACCTTTATATCAATTAAATATTCTTTCTAACATCGCTAAGGTTTTAAAGATCTGTTATCAAAATGTGCCATATGAAATTATCTCTGAAGCACAAAAGACAAACTTGAAGCAAAAGAACCTTCGCGTGGAACGTATTATTTCTTATATTGACGCGAACTTCGAAACACAAATCCGTTTACAAGATCTCGCTGAACAAGAGAACTTATCTCCAACACACTTCTCACACTTATTCACTTCCTTATTCGGTGTGACATTCCAAAACTACGTCAACATTAAGAGAATGGAACAATGCATCCGCTTAATGCCAAATAAAGAAAAGACATTATTAGAAATCTCTTATGAATCAGGCTTCTCTGATCCTAAATACATGAACAGAATGTTTATCAAACATTTCGGTTACACACCAAAGGAATATCGTAAAAGACTTGGTATGGAACAAAAAGAGATTAGTCAAATCACTCGTGAATTTGAAAATATCTACTCCATCGCTGATTCTATCAAAGCCCTCGTGGACTTTGAGAAACAACTCAAGAAGTAAATTACAAGAACATCGGCAAGCCGATGTTTTTCTTTAATTCATAATTGCATACGCACATGTGTACTAGTATACGTAGCATGAAAGTCATGCGCCTAACTTAACTAAATATAGTTAAATAAAAGAGGAAAAAAGTACAAAATAGTTCGATAGAATATTTTTGCTTATTTTTATACGCGCGATTATAATGCGCAAGAAAGGAAAAGCTTATGGCAAAACCAAAATTATGGTTAGGTCTATCCACCGTTGGTATCGCTCTTACCTCGTTATTAGTTGCTGGTCGCGAATTAGCTACTGTTAACGCTGGTCTTATCAACGACGTCTTAGGTCTATCCACACAAAGAATTGGCACCATTGATAGTGCCGAAGTCGAAGGTTCTGCTTACAAAGACGCTAATGGCTCTTTATCAGATAAAGGTTGGTATCACATGATTGCTGATGCTTACAACTTCTGTGAAGAAGCAGTAGAACAAGGTTCCGTTCTTTTAAAGAATGAAAACGGTGCTCTTCCATTAGCTAAAGAAGAAAGAAACGTTACTCTTCTTGGTCAAGGTAGTAAGAACTTATTCATGCGTTCTGGTGCTGGCGGTGCCGCTCCAAACCCAAACTTAAAAGTTACATTAGACAAGGCTTTCAAAAAGAATGGTTTCTCAATCAATAAAACCATCTTCAACAAGTACTCAACTCTTTCCGGTAGACAAATGACTACCCCAAGTACAAAAGTTGAAGCCGAATATAAGGCTAGCCTTTATGATCAAGACGTCATCGATTCATTCAAAGAATATGGTGATGCCGCTATCATTACCTTCGTCCGTATTGGTACAGAAGATAATGACCCACCAAAAGGCCAATTAGACATTACCAATGATGAAATCAAAGTCTTAGAATTGGCTAGAGATCAAAAGAAACTTGGTGTCTTTAAGAAGATTATCGTTCTTATCAACTCCCCAATGCCAATGTCTATGGACTGGGTCAATAACGCTGACTACGGCATTGATGCCTGTGTCTACGTTGGTGTTCCAGGCTACTATGGTGCTGGTGGTATCCCACACGTCTTAGCCGGTGAAAAACAACTCGTTAAATATGACGAAGGTGAAAAGAAGATGGTTGGTCAAACAAAACCAGACGGCACTCCAATTATGGAAGTCGTTAACCCATCCGGTCACTTAGTTGATACATTTGCTGCTAACGCCTCTTCATCAGCCGCTTATCAAAACTTTGGTAGCGGAGACTGTGTTGTTTACAAAGAAGGCGTCTACGTTGGTTATAAATACTATGAAACCAGATATGAAGACGCAGTCTTAGGTCAAGGCAACGCCACTGGTAAAAACGGTTCTTCTAACAAACAAGAAGACTGGGACTATGCAAGAGAAATGGGCTATCCATTCGGTTATGGTCTCTCCTATGGTGATCTTGAACAAAAGATGACTGAACTCAAATACAACGATAGCGATGATACAATCACCGCGACAGTTGAAGTTGAAAATAAAGGTAATGTGAACGCTAAAGCGTCCGTCCAAATTTATGCTCAACAACCATTTACCCAATTTGATAAGGATAATGGTTTAGGTAGACCATCAATCGCCTTAATGGGTTATCGCAAGATTGATGTTCCTGCCAAACAAACACGTTCAACTACAGTCACATTTGATCGTTATTTCTTAGCGACATATGACTACAAAGTGAACAAACAATACATCTTAGAAAGTGGTGACTACTACTTCGCAGTTGGCAATGGTGCTCACGAAGCTTTAAATAACATTATTTCTGTTGCTCACCCAGAAAAAGCTGGTAACTTAGTCGACCACAATGGTAATGCCTATACAGGTAAAGCCGCTGCTGTTAAGAAATTAACCATCGCCGATGATAGTACAACTTTCAACGCGTATAAGAATTCTCACTATGATGAAAACTATCCAGTTGAAAACCAATTCGACGATGCCGATTACAACTTCTTAGCAAAGAAAAACAACAAAACACCAATCACTTACTTAGATAGAACAGACTGGGAAGGCACATGGCCAAGCACAACCACAACATCCCCAGCTTCTAGTAGTGATAAGAACATGACTCAATACTATTCCAAGCCAGCCGATGCTCCAACTTTCGAAGAAGTTAAAGATGGTCATATCAATTATGACAAACCATATGTCGATGATGATGGCAACGAATATGTTATTACCTTCAATGATATGGCTAAAGTCCCATTAGAAGGTGAAATTACTGAAGGTAAATTCGCTGGTAAGAAGGGCGAAGATATCTGGAACGCTTTCATTGCACAAATGGATATCGATGACCTCATTATCTCCATCTCCGATAACCGTGGTATCTTAGACGTTAAGAAAGTGCAAAAGAAAGGTAACTCCGTTGCTGAAGGTCCAGAAGGCCTCCTCTCCCGTTATCAATATGGTGATAAGAGATGGGCAACAGGTTTCCCAACCGGTCCAACATACACAGGTACATGGGACCATGAAATGCAAGCCAAATTTGGTGCATTCTATGGTGAAGACGCACTCTTCTGTGGTGTCGCTTCTGTTAACGCTTCCGGTGCTAACATTCACCGTACAGCTTACACATCACGTGCCTCTGAATATATGTCAGAAGACGGTATCTTAAATTACAACACTGCTGGTAATATCATTGGTGCCGCCAGAAAGAAAGGCTTAGTTATGAACATTAAGCACTGCTTCTTAAACAACCAAGAAAAAGGTAGAAAAGGTGTTGAAACATATTGTAACGAACAAGCCATTAGAGAAATCTATTTAAGACCTTTCGAAGGTGCATTAACTAAAGGCCACGGTATGGGTATCATGACATCCTATAACAGAATCGGTGCCAGATATGCTGCTTGCCACGCTCCATTAATGCAAAACGTTATGAGAGGTGAATGGAAGTATAGAGGTTTAATCATCGACGATGCTTACGCAGTTGGTGATGGCAACACAAACAACTACTCCAATGGTCCAGCCATGCTCCATAGTGGTACAGACTTATTCTGCTTAGACGGTGCTCGTGGTTCTCAACTTAAAACATACATCACTGGTCAACACGATGGTTATCTCTTAAGAGATTTACAACGTGCTAACAAATACGTCATGTACGCTATTTCCAGATCTTGGATGGGTGGCGTTAACAGCGGTGATATTGGTAAAGCTCCATGGTGGAAGATTACCATTGATGCCTTAACAATCAGTGCCGGTGTCGCAACTGTCGCTCTCTTCGGTATGTATGTCTTTACCGAAATCGTTTCTAAAAAGAACAAACCAGCTCCACAAGCTGATGCTGCTGAGTAAAAAGGAGGTAAATGAAAATGGAAAAGATTATGAATTTCTTCAAAAATAAAGCCGTTGGTTACTTCATTGTTGCTGCCGATGCTTTAATCGCCATCATTTTAACAATTGTCTTCTTTGTTACTTATAAAGGTGCGATGGCTTTCTCAGCTGTTGCTCCAGAAATCCTTGGTATCTTCTTACTCGCTGGTGCCATCGTTGAACTCGTGGTTCTCGTTTTGCCACAATATAGATTTATCCATATTGCCGCTATTGCGATGTTTAGCTTAGCGTTATTCAAAGAAACATTATTGATTCCAAACCTTATCGCCGACTACGTTAACAACGTCTTCTATCAAGGCGGTAATCTTGGTGTCAACATCTTCTATCTTGTTACAATTCTTCTTATTCTTGGTTCTGCTATTGCAGCTGCCTTCATTGGTTTCTACAAGAAAGAAGAAGAAGCTAACGCCGATATGCCAATCGAGAAAAACAACGTTGGTCAAATCGTCAAAGTCGGTGTTGGTGGTGTCGTTGTCTTAGCCGCTGTCTTAACAAGTTCCCTCGTTGCTTGGAACATGCAAAAGAACGCTAACGTCTTCGTACCAGTTGAAGGTTTTAACCCAATTACCGAAGAAGTTAAAGCCAAAGCTGAAGCTGCCAACTACACATTCAAACCAGAAGAAGTCGTGAAGAAAGAACAAGAATCTTATGACTTCACTGGCGATGTCAAGAATGTGACTACAAATACAACCAGAGATGGTCACAACATGGTCTACTACTTCGAAGGTTCTTACTCCGAAGGTTGGCAAGGTGACTATTCCGCTACATATGGCTACATCTGCTTATGGGATGATGGCTTATATGGTGGCAAAATTGGTGATATTAAGATTAAAGGTTACTGGTTTAACTCTTCTTCTGCCGCTGCAGAAGGTGTTAAAGACTGCTTAAAGATGGTCTCTGATCATACTCTTAATGACAAAATCACCATTAACAACCAAAAAACTGACAACTACAAACACGACTCACTCATCGCTCAAAAGGGTGAAGGTTTCTACAAGTATCAAGTTTATGCTTACTTAAACTTCAGCTGGGGCGAACGTAGTATGATTCTTGGTGGTTATGAATACTACCCAGAAGTAGCTATCGCAATCAACACACAAAACGCTGAATTAACAGCCTACAAGGGTGAAGAATACGATATGTCTTCTTGGTTACCAACACGTATCTTAAGTAGCTTAGACTATTCATCAATCTTCAAACCAGTTGATGTTGCTTGGGCTGCTCAAGATGGCAAAGTCACTATTGCCTATGTTGATAACGATAAGAACAGAGGTATCAGCAGCATTACTGCAGTCTTCGATTCAGTTGGTGAGAAAGACGTCACTATTAAGTGGAACGGTTTCGAAGCCAGCGTTAAAGTTAACGTTGTTGAATTAGAAGAAGAAGCTGAATAAACTTCAAACAATTAAATTAGGATGCTGTCTAAAGGGATGGCATCCTTTTTGTTTGCAAATAACCATCTATTTATATAAAATAATGTGCACATGGGGTCGTATTGGTTTCGACCAGGAATGGTTAGGCTCTAACTGCAGTCGAGTGATGACGTTATCATCAAAACAAAAATAACTGACAACAGTTATATGAGAGCTCCTAGAGCTCAATCTCTCTGCTTAGCTTAATTTAGCTCCCGACATAGGGTTCCGACGCCACGCGCCGGGCAGAGCATCCCCTAAGGTTTTATCCTTTCACGCTTAGGTAGGGTGTCATACCAAAAGGATAGGTGTCTAGAGTCGATAAGTTACTAGCGCCGAAATTCCGTTTATCTCGCACGTCCTAGTGAGTCGATATACGAAAACGTGTTAAATCTTAATATCGTCTAAACTGTAGACGTTATTGAAGAGCCTTCTTGGGACAGGAGTTCAATTCTCCTCGGCTCCACCAAGTAAAGAAATTACCAAACTTCGGTTTGGTTTTTTATTTAGCTTTATGTAATGCAAAATGCTTTACAATGTGATTACAGAGAAATATAATATTTTTGAGGAAATAATATGGCTACCATTAATATTAGAGTGGATGAAAGTATAAAAAAACAATCAGAAATGATTTTTGATGAGTTGGGGATGAGTATGACTGGCGCCATAACTGTTTTTTTAAAAGCAGTAGTTAGGACCAAAAGCATTCCTTTTTCACTAGAAATACCCAACAAAGAAACAATTAAAGCATTTAGAGAAGTTGATGATATTTCTTCCGGGAAGGCAAAGGCTAAAAAGTATTCTAGCGCTGCTGACCTCAGGAAGGAATTAGACGTGTGAAATACGACATTATCATTACAAACTCATGTAAAAGAGACATTAAAAGAGCTAGCAAGCAAGGAAAAAACATCAATTTATTATTTGATGTTATTGACCAATTGAGTGATGGAAAGCAACTTGATCCAAAGTTTAAAGATCATAAGTTAAGTGGGAATTACGAAGGCAAAAGAGAATGCCATATTGAGCCAGATTTCCTATTAATTTATCAAATTAACGAAAAAGAAATAGTTCTTTATTTGGTTAGAGTTGGAAGTCACTCTGAACTGTTCTAATAGTAAAACAAAAACCAGGCCGGAGCCTGGCTTGTTTTGTTGTAATGACCTTTTAGGCCGCTTAAGCGAAGCTAAGAGCAACGTTAGCGGAGACAACGATATTTCTTAAGCCTCACGCCACTTTGTTCTTTACGCTCGCGATTTCGATGGCCAAATCACCTTGCGGGAATATAGAGCTTCTCATCACAAGGTGATACCATTCGAGACTTTCGTCTTCTTTTTCGACTTTAACGTCATCTCATTCAATCAGGGAGTTATTGAACTTGACGACGACATTATTGATCATTAAGCCGACATCGACGAAAGATTTCTCTTTAAATAGGGGTGACATTATTTTTAGAAAATGTCTCATCACCAGTCATAAGAGCGAATAGGCGCACTTTGAAAAATGTTTTTCCATAAGGACACCTTTATGTTGCTTTAAGCACCTATAATTCTAATATACGCGAGCGCGTATTAACATATTAAAAATAGTTACAACGTCACATGTATTAAAAATGTGACGATGGCATCAGTATAAAATTAAAAAGAAAAAGTTTTTTGTTGCGCATTTTTTCGATAGTGCTAAACTTATAGCCAAGTAAAATTATGAAAAGAGCATTTTATTACTTTTATAGCTATTATTATCCAAGAGGTAATCAATAAATCTTGGCCTTTTAGCTATAAGGTGTTATTGATTACAGAGATTAATCGATGACACCAAGTAAGAAGATGAATTAATAATTGGTGTCATAAAACGACACCGATTTTTATTTCATTAAGGGGGATACAAAAATGAAAAAGACAAAATTACTTACGCTCTTACCACTCATGCTCACACCATTTATGATGACAGGCTGTTCTGATAACAAGACAGACATTGGCATCCTTCAATTTGGTGAATTTGCCGCTTTAGACAATGCTAGAGAAGGCTTTATTCAAGGTCTTAAAGACGCTGGCTTTGGTGATTTAAAGATTGATATTCAAAACGCTAAAGCAACAGCTGCCACTAACTCTACCTTAGCTAAAGGCATGGCAAGCAAAAAGCACAAACTCAATTTAGCGATTGCCACTCCATGTGCTACAGCCTTAAAAGCGGCTCAAGAAAATATTGGTTCTACAACTCCATTATTATTCACCGCTGTGACAGATCCTGTTGGTGCGGGCTTATTAAAAGACAATAAAGCTCCAGAAGGTTTCGTTACTGGTACAAGTGACCTTCAACCAGAAGAAGCTTTAGGCAATCAAATTAAATTAACAAAGAAAATGATTCCAGAGGCCAAAAAGTTAGGCATCTTCTACTGCGCTAATGAACAAAACTCACGTGTGCAAGCGGAAATGGCAAAAGAAGTTGCTAAAGCAGAAGGCTTAGAAGTCGTTGAAAAGACATGTGTCGATAACTTCACAATCAAAACAAATATCGCGGAATTAGCCGCAGATGTTGATGCGATTTGGATTCCAACCGATAACACAGTCGCTAGCAATATGGCGAAAGTCAAAGACGGCCTCGGACAAAATAAAACATTAGTCATCGTTGGCGAAGAAGGTATGCTTGATGGTGGTCAAGTAACCGTTTCTATCTCCTACTATGATTTAGGACTCAAGACTGCTGAATTAGCGGCGAAGATCTTAAAAGGTGAAGCTGTTAAAGATGTTCCTGTCTTCTTCAACACAATTGAAACATGTTCCTATACATTCAGTAAAAAGAACTTAGAAGATGCTGGTTTCAAAGCAGAAAATTTACCATCAGAATTCCCATGGAAAGAAGCTAAATAAAAATGGATATTACTGAGCTAATACGTTTGACATTAAGCATGGGTCTACCATGCTGTCTATTGGCCCTTGGTGTATTCTTAACATTCAGAATACTCGATTTCGCTGATATGACCGCTGAAGGAAGTTTGTTAATCGGTGGTGCGGCATGCGCCTTAATGATTACCAAAAACGTTCCTCCTCTTATCGCCACATTTGTCGGCATGCTTGCCGGTGGTGTATGCGGTTTTATCACTGGTTTCTTAAATCGAGTACTAAAAATACCAAAGCTTCTTAGTGGTATTATCACCATGACAGCATCTGGCTCTATCGCCTTATTATTATTTGGCTTAGCCAATGGCAGAATCTTCGCTTCTGAAATTAACGGTATCGATAACTCTATGACCATCTTTGGTTTCTTAGATCCAAAGGTGTTCCATGGTTGGCAACAAATCATCGTTGTCACTGTGATTGTCGCCTTAGTCTTAGGCGTTGCCTATTTCTTCTTTGGTACTGAATACGGCATGGCTATCCGCGCTACTGGTATCAATGAGAAAATGGCTAAATCACAAGGCATTAATACTACAGTTACCACAATTATTTGTGTCTCTATTAGTAATGCTCTTATCGGTTTAGCGGGCGCTCTTATTGCCCAAATCGATAGTGGTATGAACGCACAAGGTGCAACTGGTTATCTTGTTGTCGGTTTAGCAAGTATTCTTATTGGTGAAACCTTATTTGGCAAAAGATCGTTCAAAAACGCTCTTATCTCCATTAGTTTAGGTGCCATTTTATACTTCGCTATCATTACCATTGCGACACAAGTATTCAAGATGCCAACAGACTTAACTAAGTTACTCTATGCTTTCTTAATCGCTTTAGCGCTTTGCTTACCAATGATTAAGCAAGCTATCATAAAACTCTTCACGAGGAATAAAAAGGAGGCTGAATAATTATGTTAGAACTTAAAAATGTTACTAAAACATTCAACCTCACTGGCAATAAAGAAGACTTAAGAGTGGCCTTAGACCACGTTAATCTTCAAATCGAAAGTGGTGAATTCGTCACCATCATCGGTAGTAATGGTTCTGGTAAAAGTACCACGATGAATATTCTTACTGGTGTTTTAAAACCAGATTCAGGACAAGTTTTATTAAACGATGTTGATATTACCAAAATGGAAGAACATCAACGCGCCGCTTATTTCGGCCACGTCTTCCAAGACCCAATGATGGGTACATGTGGTGAAATGTCGGTCTTAGAAAACTTAGAAATCGCCTATAGACGTGGTAGAAAACACTCTCCATTCCTTTGGGGTTTCAGAAAATCTCATAAAAAAGAATTCATTAATGAATTAAAGAGATTTGATTTAGGTCTTGAAGACAGACTCAATCAAAAAGTCGGTGTGATGAGTGGTGGTCAAAGACAAGCCTTAACTTTGTTAATGGCCACAATGCGTAATAAACCAACCCATAGAACGGTGAAGAAAGACTACATCACATTCTGTGAAAAAGACCATGAAGTCGCTAGAAAAGAATTCGAAAGCGTCTATAAACCCGCTTTAGTGGACTATAAGGCCAAGAAAGCTGAGATTAAAAAGAATAGAAGCTTATCTTTTAAAGAGAAACGTGAAGCCCTCGCTAAGGCGTATGAAGAATTCGATAAGAAGATTCGTCAATTCGATTTAACAAAACAAATCCTTTTGCTAGATGAACATACTGCTGCCCTTGATCCAAAGACAGCAAAAAAAGTTTTGGAATTAACGGATAAAATCGTTAAAGAAAACCAAATGACCACATTAATGATTACCCATAACATGAAAGACGCCTTAACATATGGTAACCGTCTCATCATGTTCCATACTGGGCATATTATCTTTGATGTGAGAGGCGAAGAAAAAGCAAAATTAACCGTTGAAGATTTATTAAAAAAATTCGACGAAGCCGATAAAAAAGCAATTGAAATGTAATGTATCCCCCATGTTACACTGTACCAATTTTAGCCAAGAGGTACACTAATGTGGACATGAAAAAATAATCGGCTATAATAATCGTGTTATGAAAATTGCTATATCTGTCGAATCTACTGTCGACCTTTCAAAAGAACTAATTAAACAATACAACTTAGAGATGATTCCATTCACCGTATTATTAGGCGAAACAGCCTATTTAGATGGAGAAATCACCTCACAAGACATCTTTGATTTCGTTGCTAAAGAAAAAGTCTTACCACGTACAAGTGCGATTAACGATTTTCAATATCGTGAACACTTCGATAACTTACTCGCTAAAGGATATGACGCTATTATCCATATCTCATTAAGCTCTGAAATCTCTTCTTCATGCTCTCATGCTGAAGCAATTGCAACAAAATACAATAACGTCTACATCATCGATTCTAAAAACCTTTCTACTGGTATCGCCTTATTAGCAATCTATGCTTCTAAGCTTAGAGACAAAGGCTTAAAACCAGAAGAAATTGTTAAGAAAGTCAATGCACGTGTCCCTTATGTTCAAGCAAGTTTCGTTATTCAAACTCTTGAATACTTACATAAAGGTGGCCGTTGCTCAGGCTTATTAAGATTCGGTGCAACTATTCTTAGAATCAAACCACAAATCATTGTCAGTGATGGTAAAATGGCTCCTGCTAAAAAGTACATTGGCCGTAAGACACAAGTTATTAATGGCTACTGCAAGGACACATTAGAACAATTTGCTAATCCAGATCTCTCTGTTGCCTTCGTGACCCACACACAAGCGACACCTGAAATGGTGGCCGTGGCCATTGAAGCTTTAAAGAATCGTGGATTCAAAACCATCTATGAAACAAACGCCGGTGCGACAATCACCAGCCACTGTGGTCCACAAACACTCGGTATTCTCTTCATCAATGATGGAGGTGCTGAAGAATAAGAAAAAACTGGCAATCGCCAGTTTTCTTTTTTACTTCTTTCTATTTCTTCTAAATAGATACCAAATGATTTCTAGTATCTCAACAGGAATCGCAACGATAAATAGTAATGGTAAGGAACGATTCATCACCACTAAGAAGGTGAGGAATAATGATAACGCTGTTGTCCAAATGATAATGGAAGTAGCGATCATTCTTAAGAATCTATTATGATAGATAAATTCCCAAACCACTAAGATGATACCAGTGATTAATGTGCCGTATATGAATGTTAACCATGGTTTGAAGGCGAATCTATCACCCATTAAGGTATTGAGTAAGAAGAATGTTAATGTGACCACTAACCAGCCTAAACCAACGGATAAAAGCTTAAGATATGTTTGTTTTCTTTTCTTGCTTTGAGAAATCTTCACCGCTTTATGCTCACTTTGGAAGAAATCATCAACGTTAATACCATAGAAATCAGCAAGTGATTTCAAAACAAAGATATCTGGGAAGCCTTCACCTCTTTCCCATTTAGAAACAGACTTATCGGAATAATTGAATTTTTCCGCAAGTTCTAATTGGGTAAGGCCACTGGCTTTACGGTAGTAAGCAAGGTTTTTTGCTAGTTGTTCTTGTTGGTTAATAATATCGTTTTCCATAAATGCGTTTTTGATTTTATTAAAAAATATGTAAAAAGGCAAACTTTATGCAATTTTCTTGTTTCAAATTAGTCTTTTTGTTTTAAAAATTGTTTAAGGAAGAGAATAGTGCGGCGATTAATCATTTGCATGGAATAAAGTTTATTCGCATCAACATTCGCTTTTTTAATTAATTCATTCTTTTCTTCCTTGTTCATATTAAGAGCGGCTTTTAAGCCCTTAAGTAAATCATAAATCTCATTACTTTTAATCCAAATCGCGTCATTTTCGAAGTATTTCTTAAAGTGACGGTTTCTGACACTCACTAAGATCGAATCAGCGTTTAAATAGTTCACTAGGTTATCAGGAATTAAATAACGGTCATAGTCTTCAGTGTATGGGCATGGATTAATGTTCATTAATGATTGGTTAGCAAGAGAGATAACGTCATCGCTTTGAAGCATACCCATATTAATAATGTTATGGCTACCATCGATAGCTTTATCTAAGTGTTCTTTGTTACCGTGGTAACCAGAGATATATAAAGTGATGTCAGGATTATCTAATTCCTTAAAGGCTTTAATTAATTCATAAACCCCAAATCTTTCTTCTAAAGAGCCGTTATAAAAGATGTATTTACCGTATTGGTTTTTATTCTTTTGGGTAACCTTGTTATCTAGGATGCCTTCAAAGGACATACTAGCCCTGTTACTTTTATTGAATAACTCATTTAAGCCAGGAGTTAATGTAATATAGCCAGAAAGGTTACTAGCTTTACCTAAAAGGTATTTAGTGTAAGAAGGACCCGCCGCTTTAATCATGCTTGGCGTAGTGCTACAAACACCGATGATTGGTAAATTATATTTTTTTGCTAAAGCGGTGGAGTTATTTAAAACATTTGGATTAAGGGTATCAGTAATCACAATTGCATCATTAAGATCGATGCCGTTCATAATCTTCTTACATTGAGCTTTAACTGATAAATAGCGTTGGATTTTTAATCTTTTAATACCGACATAGTGCCAAGTAATCTTGCCTTCTGTTTTATTCTCTGGTTCTAGCTTTTTAAGCTTGCAGTACTTTCTAGAGAAAGGACGGATAGAGATAACTTCTACTTGGTGAGTTAACGCTAAGGAACGGATAAAACGGTTATGAAGATTTTGAATTGATGTGTTTAAAGATTCCCACGCTGAAGAGAAGACCACATAGTCCTCTTTCTTAAGCGCAGTTGTAAAATAGATAATCTTCATATACTTGTCTTTGTTTGGCTTGCCAAACACACTCACATTATAGAGTTTTATCTTCCTAATGAACACAAAAATGTTAAAATTGATGCATGGAAAAGATTGCTAAAACATGGAATGAGTTTTTTAAAAAACTCCAGAACGAAGACTTTTGCTTAAAACTCAATGACTTTTTAAACAAAGAATATCGTGATTATACTTGCTACCCACCGAGGGAACTTTTGTTCAATGCTTTTAGACTTACACCATTAGATAAAGTCAAAGTCGTGATAGTGGGACAAGACCCATATCATGAACCAGGTCAAGCCATGGGTTTATCTTTCTCTGTACCAGAAGGAACCAAGGTTCCTCCATCATTAGTAAACATCTATAAAGAGATTGCTCAAGAGTATAATTGTAAGATGAATTTCTCAGTCACAATATTGAAGAATATCGCACATTCTTAGCTCGTGTTTTAGAAGTATTAGATCATCAAAATCAACCAATCGTTTTCTTACTTTGGGGTGGCCCAGCGAGAAAACTTAAAGCATATTTACATAATCCTTCACATCTCATTTTAGAATGTATTCATCCTTCCCCTTTAGCCGCAAATCACGGGGGATGGTTTGGAAATAACCATTTTAAAAAGGCCAACCAATACCTAGTTGAAAAGGGAGTGAAAGGTATTAATTGGCCTAACATGTAGCATAATTTCGCTACTTGTTTTTATTTTATTAGTCGTTTTTTTCAGCTTTTTCTCTTCTTTGTTTGATGAACAAATAGATAAACACTGTAGCAGCGAAAGCGGTAGCCACTAAAGTAGCAGCAAACCAAACCCAGTATGGACCATGTGGTTTGTTTTTCACATATGTTCTGATTAATCTCGCTAAACCATAGATGAAAGCGGTTAAGGATATCATTGTGAATCCCGCCATATATTTAATCATGCTGAAGTTACCCTTAATAGTTCTGACTAAGTTGAGTGTACCTAAAACAATTAAGAATAAACCTACAACAGTAATCAACATTGCGTCAGGATCGCCATCATAACCGACGGCACCGCCATCTTGATAAGTTTCGAAACTATTCACTAATTTAATTAAATAGAAAATGAATAAGAAGAGACCACCAGCAATGCTGGCAATATTTAATGTCATTGGAACAGCCTTGCTCTCTTTGCTTTCTTCGTCTCTTAAGATAGCTTTGTTTTCTAAGATTCTTGGTGCGGTGATTTGAATAACAACGATTAAAGCGCCAGTAAGAACAATACATGGACCCATAAAAGCAATGTTATAAACAAATGAATATAAGAATGGATTCATATCGTTTAGTTCCCAAGCGAAACCAGATGGTTCAGACCAGAAGATAACACCCGCTAAGTAGTGACTTAAGAATTTTAATAAACCACCAATCACTGTACCAGCTACTAACCATAGTATTTTAGAATTTCTGTCTTTAGCCTTATCATAGAATGGTTTCAAGAAACCAACTACGCCCACAAAAGCATATGGGAAGACATAGTCTAAAAGCATTTGTATTGGGTGTAAGATGTACGCACTAGTAGCGACGTCAATTAAACCCATAATTAAACCGGTGATTACTGCTGCGATAACGCCACGACGATAAGCAATAATTAAAACTGCAATCATCGCAATGCCGATTGAACCACCGTTAATGAATATGCCTTTGAATAAAATGCTTTGTAATTCATCAAAGACATAACCTAAAGCGGCAATAATGCCAATTTCTGTAATGGCACGTACCGTATTTGCTGTGTTTTTCATTAACACTTCCTCCTAAATAAAAACCCTCAATATCTAGTAATGAGGGGGAAACGTTTAACTAAAAAAGTTCCCTCCGCTAGAATTACCTAGATCAGGTACGGTCGGTCCCAAGAAGGACCCTCTCAGCCGAATTTCGTTCAGCTCCCATCAGTAATCATAAACTTTTGTTTAACTAATGCAAATGGATTTTTCGTGTATGCGATATATAAATCAGTAACATTTATAATGTTGTTATGTTATAGTTATTACAGTTTGGAGGAACTCCCATGGAAGAAAAAGATATCAAGGAAAATGTGGAAGGCTTAGAAGAACAAAAAACTGAAGCCAAACCATATCAAGCTATTGTCGAAGAAAAAAGACAAGAACTATTTAAAGCGTATTCTAAACAAAGAAGAATCAGCAACATCTTAATGTTCGTGGTTCTTATCGGCATTGTCGGCGTGATGTTCTTAATCATGAACAACAACAATGTTTTAAAGATTATTGGTTATGTAGGTGCAGGCGTTCTCCTTGTTGGTATGATCCTTTACTATGTATTCAATAGAAAAGGCTTCCCAACAAAGACCAAGAATTATATGGCTGAAGTCACTCAAATCTTAAGAGATAGACAGTTCAAAGACACCTATGATGATGTCAAATACGACCCAGAAGAAAAGATGTCTGTTGCGGATTTCACTGGTGATGGTGTTTATAAAGATGCCTATGCTACTAATTCTAGAAACATCGTCAGAATGGAATATAAAGGTCACCATGTCACCTATGGTGAAGTTGCTTTATTAAGACCTGCGCAAAAAAGGCAACAAACTCCACCTTTATTCGTTGGTAAATACATTTCTATGCCAAATGATTTAGAGTTTGAAGGTCGTATCATTATTGCTTATAAGAATCCTAAACAACCATTCGACTTACCAAATAATGTCGATGATTTAGTGGCCTTAGAAGAAAAAGAAGATTTAGTGGTCTATGGTCCAGAAGGCGCTGATTTCCGCAAGATTTTAGGCGGTAGCTTCATTAGTGAACTTCGTAGACTTAGAATCGATACTCACTTATTCAATATTAATATTGCTGTTTGGGGTGGTCATTCCGCAGCATACTTAAGCTATGATGATGGTGTGATGGCAATTCCATTCGAAAAGCCATTTGACTATGAAGGATTTGAACAATCCTGCAAAGATGTGGATGCTCTCATTAAATTATTAGCGGGAGAATAATATGTCATCCGTCGGACGTTGGTATAGTATCCGTTGTTATAAACATGATGGGACCTTACACCGTGTTTGGGACCGTGGTTTAGTTTTAGAGAACAACGAAGACTATCTAGTCATAGCGACTAAAAAGGCCAAAGTTATTGAGGCTAATGGCCGCTGCTGGTTTACTAAAGAACCAGCGGTTACCATCTTTTCTAAAAAAGAATGGTGGAACGTTATCTGTATGATGAAGAAAGATGGTGTTTGCTATTACTGCAACATCGCTTCTCCAAGCATCATCGATAAAGACTCAATCAAATACATCGATTATGATTTAGACGCTAAGCTCTTTCATGATAATGAAATCAGAGTGTTAGACGAAAAGGAATATCTACATCATAAAAATACCTATCAATATAGTGACGAATTAGATGCGGTTCTAAAGAACCAAACCAAAGTGATCGTGGAAAAGATGCGCAAACGCGAATTCCCTTTTGACGATGACATGATTAACAAATATTTCGCACAATATTTAGAAAGCACAAAGAAAGAATAAAATGGAATATCAAATTACTACAAGAAGCGCCGAAGAAACTATGAATCTTGGGCAGAGATTTGTTGCCCTTTGTAAACCTGGTTCAACGTTCTGTTTAACCGGTGATTTAGGCGCGGGAAAAACCACTCTTGTTAGAGGTATCGCCAAAGCTTTAAACATTAAAAGCGTTGTTCAATCTCCAACATTTAACATTATGAAAGTTTACTTCGATGGTGATAGACCACTCATCCATATTGATGCCTATCGTCTCGCTGACGTCAATACTGATATTGGTCTTGATGAGTATATTGGCTATGAAACAGGTATTACTGTTATTGAATGGCCAGAATTCATTAAAGACTTAATTCCAGAAGACGCCATTGAAGTGAATATTACTCACGTCCAAGACAACGTGAGAAACATTAAGATCGTTAGTAACGATAACGACCTTATGGAGGGATTAAAGTAATGGTTACAGTATTATTAGATTCCTCAAATACCAACCTTTCAGTTGGCATCGCGAAGGATAACCTCTTATTAGACTATGTTTCCTATGAAGCCTGGCAAAGACAATCAGAATATATGATTGTGGAACTTAATAAGCTTTTAGAGAAACACAATATCCAAAAAGAAGACATTAAAGAAGTTATCGTCGCTAAAGGTCCTGGCTCATATACAGGCGTCCGTATCGCGATTACAATCGCTAAAACAATCGCGGTTGCGTTGGACGCTAAATTATATGCAGTGAGCTCCTTAAGAGTGCAAAAAGATGGCACATATCCATCAATTTGCCTAATCAACGCTAGAAGTGGTCGTTCTTACGTTGGTGTTTACCAAGACCAAAAAATCTTACTCGATGACTGCATTATGAAAAACGATGAAGTCATGAATTACATTAAAGATCATCCAGACTACAAGGTCTGTGGTGACACTAAATATTTAAACATTGAAGGTGTGGCCTCTAATAATCTTCAAGAGATGTTGAACCTTAAAGATTCATTAGAATCTATTAACCCACTTTCCTTGAAACCAGTTTACATGAAGGACTAATATGCAAAACCTATTCGTCAACATTAGAGAAGCGAAATTAGATGATCTCAAAGCCATCATGGAAATTGAAGGCTTATGCTTTCCTCATGGGGCTTGGAGAGAAGAAAATATCCTTTATGAGCTAAAGGAAAATCCAGTGGCTCATTTCTGGGTCGTTGAGCTCTCAATTAATGATGAAAAAGGCTATCAAGTCGTAGGCTTCTGCGATTATTGGGAAACATTCGATAGTGCGACAATTTGTCAAATTGCCGTTCATCCATACTTACAAAGAAAACAATTAGGTTCAGCGATGATGGATGAAATCTATAACGATTGCTATGCGAAGAAAGTCAGAACACTCACATTAGAAGTGAGAACCAATAATACTTCTGCGATTAGTTTTTATAAAAAACATGGTTTCAAAATTGAAACAACAAAACCGCATTATTACGATAACGGTGATGATGCATATTACATGATTTTACAGGTGAAATAACATGGCATTAATATTAGCAATAGAATCAAGTTGTGATGAAACAAGTGTAGCGATTACTAGAGATGGTAAACTCCTTTCTAATGTCATCAATACACAAATAGAAGTCCACCAAAAGTATGGTGGTGTCATGCCTGAAATCGCTTCCAGACTCCACTGTGAGAATATCTCACTCGTCTTAAAAGAAGCCTTAGAAAAGGCAAATGTTAAATTAGAAGAAATCGATGCCTTCGCGGTGACTAGAGGTCCAGGTCTTATTGGCGCCCTTCATGTAGGCATGCAATGCGCTAAAACATTAGCAATGCTCTATAAGAAACCATTAATTCCAGTCCATCACTTAGCTGGGCACATTTACGCTAACGAGTTTAATGAAGAACTTAAGTTCCCAATGTTAGCGGTTGTCGTTAGTGGTGGTAACTCTGAACTAGTCATTATGAAAGACCATATGACTTTTGAAATCATTGGTGAAACAAGAGATGACGCCATTGGTGAATGCTACGATAAAGTAGCAAGAGTCTTAGGTCTACCTTATCCAGGTGGCATCCCAATCGATAAATTAGCTAAAGAAGGTGAACATACATATCATTTACCAACACCATTAAGTGGTGAACATACTTATGATATGTCATTCTCTGGTCTAAAGACCAATGTCATCAATTTAGTGCATAATCTCCAACAAAAGGGAGAAGAAATAAGAGTGGCCGATATGTGCCGTAGCTTCCAAGATGTGGCAGTTGGTATGGTCATCTCAAG
>CADCJP010000012.1 GCA_902801805.1 uncultured Erysipelotrichaceae bacterium
TTGTCCACTAAGCAGAGGTTGATAATACCAAAGCTCACTTGTAAGTTGGTGAGTTTATATAATTGGTTTAATAAAACTTCTGGAATCGCATCACGTTTAACTTCGATGACAACACGGATACCATCTTTATTGGATTCATCACGGATATCAGAGATACCTTCAATGACTTTATCACGGACTAAAGAGGCCATGTTTTCAATCATGTTAGCTTTATTAATGCCATATGGGATTTCATCAACAATGATACGTTTTAAACCGTGTTCACCGCGTTCTTCGATATGGCATTTACTTCTAATAGCGATGCTACCTGTACCTGTTTCATAGGCATCACGAATACCACTTCTACCTAAGATGATGGCGCCTGTTGGGAAGTCTGGACCTTTGATATATTCCATTAATTCATCAACAGTGATTTCTGGGTTTCTCGCAATAGCGATAACACCATCAATAACTTCACCTAAGTTGTGTGGTGGGATGTTTGTGGCCATACCAACAGCGATACCACTTGAACCGTTAACTAATAAGTTAGGAATTCTGGAAGGTAAGACAGTTGGTTCTTGATCAACACCATCGTAGTTATCCATGAAATCAACAACATCACAGTTAATATCACGTACCATTTCTAAGGCTAATTTAGCCATTCTTGCTTCAGTATAACGATAAGCCGCAGGTTCATCACCGTCGACACTACCGAAGTTACCATGACCTTCAACGAGCATGTATCTCATTGCGAATGGTTGAGCAAGTCTTGCTAAGGCACCATAGATAGCGGAGTCACCATGAGGGTGATATTTACCCATAACGTCACCGACGATACGAGCACATTTCTTAAATGGTTTGTCTGGAGTGTTACCAGTTTCACTCATAGAGTAAACGATACGTCTATGAACTGGTTTCATACCATCTCTGACATCAGGAATCGCACGAGCGACGATAACTGACATCGCGTAATCAAGGAAGGATTCTTTGACTAATGGCACGGTATCAACATCAGTTAAACCTGCGACGATACCAGCTTCAAGTTCTTGTTCTTCTTCAGCGGAAACTTCTTCGGTTTCTTCATCTTGGACTTCTTCGTCTAAGACTTTGTTTTCATCTTCTAATAACATAACTTGCACTCCTTTCCTTAGATATCAAGATTCTTCACGAACTTCGCGTTAGCGTGAATGAACTCTTTACGTGGGTCAACGTTGTCACCCATCAAATCTGTGAAGATTTGTTCAGCGGCAATCGCATCGTGGGTCCATTGTTGTTTCCCATAATTGTTCGGCATCCATTTCACCAAGACCTTTATAACGTTGGAATGGATAACCTGGTTTTAATTTAAGTTTAGTTTTAATGTTTTCTAATTGGTCATCATTGTAGGCGTAATATTGCTTACCATGATATTCGACTTTATATAGAGGAGGTTGAGCGATGTATACGTAGCCTTCTGTAATTAAAGGACGCATAAATCTATAGAAGAAAGTTAATAATAAGATACGGATGTGAGAACCATCGACGTCAGCATCGGTCATGATGACGATCTTATGGTATCTAATTTTTGTGACATCGAATTCTGGATCAATACCACCACCGATCGCGGTAATCATGTTACCGATTTCAGCGTTAGCAAAGATACGTTTCGCTTGGGCTTTTTCAACGTTAAGAATCTTACCACGCAATGGAAGAATGGCTTGCGTTTCTCTATTTCTACCGTTTTTCGCACTACCACCAGCGGAATTACCTTCGACGATATATAATTCACATTCTTCTGGTTTTTTACTTGAGCAGTCCGCTAACTTACCTGGAAGAGTAGTAAGGTCAAGACCACCTTTACGTCTAGCTTCTTCTCTAGCTTTTCTCGCAGCTAAACGCGCATTAGCAGCACCGATAATCTTCTCCATGATTGTACGGGCTAACTTTGGATCTTCTAAGAAGAATCTATTTAATTGATCACCAACGATTTGGGAAACAATCTTTCTAACTTCGGAGTTACCTAATTTAGTTTTTGTTTGACCTTCAAATTGTGGGTTTGGGTGTTTAACAGAAATAACACATGTTAAACCTTCGGTTATATCTTCAAATGTCAAATCGTCTTCATTGTCTTTCAAGAACTTGTTTTGTCTTGCGTAGTTGTTAACGATTCTTCTCATCGCATCTCTAAAGCCTGTTTCATGCATACCACCTTCATGGGTATGGACGTTATTACAGAAAGAGAAGATGTTTGATGAATAACCATCATCATATTGCATTGCGATTTCAGCATAGACGTGTGCTTCAGCACCACTGGCTAAAGTAATTGGGGCTGTGCCTTCGCAATAAATAACTTCGTCAAATAATTTTGTTTTGTGATTATTGATGAATAAGACGTATTCTTTAATACCACCTTTGTAGCAGAATTCTTCATGAATCTTTTCAGCTGGTCTAGTATCTTCAACAATAATCTTGATGCCTCTATTTAAGTAGGCAACTTGTCTCATTCTGTCACGAATGGTTTCGTAATCGTAATGAGTGGTGTCTGTAAAGATTTCAGCATCTGGTTTGAATGTAACAGTTGTGCCGTTTTTATCTGGGTCACAATCGCCAATTCTCTTTAAGTGTTCGACAATCTTACCACCGTTTTGGAACTTGATGTAATAAACACCACCATCTTTATGAACAGTAACTTCACACCATTCAGAAAGGGCGTTAACAACAGAGGCACCAACACCGTGTAAACCACCAGAGACTTTATAACCGCCACCTTCACCGAATTTACCACCAGCGTGTAAGACTGTATAAACAGTTTCAACACCGGATAAACCTGACTTCTTAACGACGTCAACAGGAATACCACGACCATTATCAATAACGGTAATAGTATCACCTGGGTTGATGGTGACTTTAACTTCAGTACAATAACCCGCTAAGGCTTCGTCGATTGCGTTATCAACGATTTCCCAAACGAGGTGATGGAGACCAGCGGCTGATGTAGTACCGATATACATACCTGGTCTTTTTCTGACGGCTTCTAATCCTTCAAGGACTTGAATGTTTGCAGCGTCGTATTTTGCGTCAGCTTTTTCGAGTTGAACTTCTTCCTCGTTCATCTCGGAGACATCAACTTCAGGAACTGGAGCGGTTTCTGGAGCTTTTTGTTCTTCTACGACTTCTTTCTTTTCTTCTTCCATTAGAAGACCTCCTTTTCTTCTTGTTTTATTAATAAGTGATTACAGTCAGGAATATCTAATTTCGTGGCGGTAATAAACACTTGATTAAACTTTCTTAAAAATTTGATTAGTCTTTCTTGATGCTTTTGATCAAGCTCACTCATCACGTCATCAAGAACCACTATTGGTTTTTTATCCTTGTCTTCGATTAAGAAGTAAGGACTGAGTTTTAATGCGAGAGCGGCAATTCTGTTTTCCCCTTGTGAGCCAAACGTGGCAATATCGCGTCCGTTTAGGCTGATAGAAATGTCTTCTCGATGGACGCCGATAGAAGTTTGCTTATGCTTGAAATCGCTTTCCTCGGCGTGTTTGAATGCTTTTTTTGCGTTCTCTGTGAAGTTAGAGTCATAAGCCACGAATGGATAGTACTTAACTTCGAATGTCTCCTTATTACCTGTGAGCGCGCGCGTTATTTTATTAAGGATATCATTGATATCCTTGACATACATTTGTCTATAAGAGATGATGGAACCCGATAATTTGACTAATAATTCGGTAGTAACATCAAGTAAAGTCTGATCTACTTTATCGCTTTTAAGTAAATCATTTCTCTCTTTTAAGACTTTCTCATAACGGGAGATATAATCGAAATAAACAGCACTCTTTTTAGATATAGAAATATCTAAGAAGTTTCTTCTATCACGAGGTGGACCACTAAAGAGCATCACATCTTTTGGTTGGAACAAGATGACATTAACGCATTTAGCTAATTCCGATAATTTGGAAATGCTTTTTCCGTTAATAGTGATTGCCCGACCAGTTTTGGAGATTTTGATTTTGATCTTTCTAGTAAGTTCTCCCTCAGTAATAACTGCGTTTACTTCTGCGTTATCTTGATTTCGTTTAATTAACGCTGCATCATCATTAGCCCTAAAGCTTCTACCCAAAGACAGATAATAGATGGCTTCCACAATGTTTGTTTTACCGACTGCATTCGGACCGGTTAAAACGTTAAGATTGTTTGAGAATTCGAAATTGAGATAAGCGTGATTACGGAAATTTCTGAGGCCGAGATTCTTAATCTGCATGCTAATCGATTAAAAAGGACTTGCCAGAGATTTGAATGACATCACCGTGGTATAATTTACGTCCACGACGATTTTCCTCCTCTCCGTTGACCAAAGCACTGTTTTCACTGAGAAAATATTTCGCTTGGCCACCGGTATCGATAATACCAGTGATTTTAAGCAAAATACCTAGTGTGATGAAGGTTTCACCTTCGCGTAATTTAATGCTTTTTTGGGCCACAAAAACTCCTGTATGTTTATTATAACCCATATAAATAAAAAAGGGAATTAAATATTCCCTTAATTTGTATAAAGTCTAGAATAGGTGTTTTTGGCCTAATAAGTACGGACTGGAGTGACGATTTGGACGACAGAGTCATCTGAGGCATTCTCAACCACAAATGGCTTCATTTCGCCTACAAATGCGAATGTGACATCAGCACTTCCGAGAGCTTTAACCGCTTCAATAACAAAACTACTGTTAAATGAAACGTGTAAGTTTTGACCAACGTATTTAAAGACATCAATTCTTTCAACAGCGGAACCGACTTGGCTTGATTTAGCAGAAATCTCAATGCCATCTTCACTCATAGCGAGATCAACGATGTTTTCTCTATCGATGGATAAGATGTTAGCTCTTTCAATAGCTCTCATTAAATCGTTTGCGTTAACTTCTAATGAGTAGTTAGTCATCTTTGGGACGATATTCTTTGTATTTGGGTAATCACCAGCGATTAATCTAGTAGCAACAACAGTTGTACCAATGGTGAACAATGCTTTCTTATCACTAAAAGCGATTTCCACTGATTCTCTACCTTCTAATAAGTGATTAATTTCATTCATCATCTTGGCAGGAACATTAGCGACAAATTCTATACCTAAAGGAATATTAAGTGTTTTTCTCGCCATACGAGCGCTGTCTGTAGCAGTAGCGGTTAAAACACCATTACTAGCTTCAAGATTCAACGCTGTGAGGATTGGACGTTGTTCTTTAAGAGAAGCTGCAAATGTTGTTTGGCTCACTAAGATATCAAAATCGGCTCTAGATAAGCTGAGTTCTGTACCATTGGCTTCTAGGTCAAGATCAGGATATTCATCAACCTTGACGCAGTTTAAGCGGTATTCTGAACGATTGTTACTAATAGTGGCGATAGTGGAATCAACTACATCAACTGTAATTTCTTCTGTATCCATCTTTCTGGTGATTTCCACTAAAAGTTTGGCTTTCATTAAAATAGAGCCTTCTTTATAGTTTCTAATAATTTCTTCTTCACCTAATTTATAAGGAACTTGAGTCTTAATAGAAATGTTTTCATCAGTACCAGTAATGAATAAACCTTTTTCATTTAAATCTAATCTAAAGTTTTCTAAAACTGCTTTTGCATTCTTACTAGAAATAGCTCTTGCAGCAACATTTAATCCTTTAAGGAATTCCTCACGCTTAATTGTAAATCTCATACATATTCCTTTCTTTTCTATATATTTATTATATTAATAATAATTATTAAATCTGTGGATATTGTGGATAACTCAGATTATGGTACTTGAGAATATTGTATCACACCTGGTTATAAAATGATATTTTTTATTTTTAAATAAACTAGTTGGATTTTAAGGTCTTTGTTAGTTTATCAATAACCGCTTTTAATTGGTCATCAGTTTTCAACATACTTTCCACTTTTTCTATACCGTTCATCACAGTGGTATGATCACGACCACCGAATGCATTACCGATTTTTGTTAATGGGATATCGATATTAATTCTAATTAGATACATGGCGATGTGACGTGCGAGAGCAATTTGACCTGTTCTTGTCTTACCCACTAATTGGCTTGGAGTTAAGTTATAGTAGTCCGCGACAATGTTGATGACACGTTGTTCTGATAACTGTGCAGCGACGTTTTTTACACCGGTAATATTTTGTACAGCTTCAATTGCGACCTCTAATGTAATCTTATCAACTGGGTGCATAGAAGTGACGTAGAAAATTAACCTATTAAACGCACCATCTAACTCTCTAACATTGCTGCTAAATTTCTCAGCGTAGAAGTATAAAACTGCTGGATCAAAATTGTTGATATCTAAGCCCTCATTAAGGATTTGTTTTTCAAGAATCTTAACGCATGTATTTTGGTCTGGATTATTGATTTTTACGGTCAAACCCTGGCTGAATCTGGTCACAAGACGATCTTCTAATCCTTTTAATTCGTTAGGTTGTCTATCAGATGTGATGACGATTTGTTTATTGGAGTTAACCATCTTTTGATAGATGTAGAAAAACATCTCTTCAGTATTAACCTTATTTTCTAAGAATTGCACATCATCAAATAAGAGGACATCGACAGTGGAAAAGAAGTCTTTCATTGTTTCTGAACCCTTCTCACCTTTGACAAATTTTACATACTCATCAACGAACTCGTTAGCGTTGATATATAACACTTTTGCACCTGGCTTACTGACAGTTCTAATGTAGTTACCAATAGCGTGTAATAAGTGAGTTTTACCTAAACCAGAATTGGAATAAATGAATAATGGATTGAAAACCGCGCCTGGTTTTTTGGCAATCATTGTTGCAGCGCGATATGCTTCTTTATTGAATTCACCTTCAACAAAGGAATCAAATGTTAAGTTAGATTTTAATTCAGCATCTTTAAAGAAGACTGTTTCTTCACTTTTAACTTTGTTAACACCAAAAGCGGTATTGCTTTTAGCAATATCTTCACCTAATTTAAATTCAAAACGACAGTGTTGTTCGGTAATGTCGTAGAAGGCTTCTTTAATTAATTCTATATATTTAGAGGAGAGTAATCTTTGTGATGTGAGGTCCTTAACCACGACTGTCACTAAGTCTCCTTTGATGTCATGAATATAGGTACGAGAGAAGAAAGAATCAAATATTTGTCTTTCGTCGAGCCTTTGATCTATTAGCTCTAATGTTTGTTCCCACATACGGGAGATCTCTGATACTGAATTATTCATAACGTTTCCACCTGATTTCGTGTCACCTATTATAAAATAATTCACATTCGTTTTGTATGCGAATTTGCGCGAAAATAAGTTTTCCACATCAATCCCCATAGAATTGTAACTATAGTGAGTTTTCCACATTTCCACATCTTCAAAATTGTGGATAAGTTTTCCACTTTTCAACAGCCTGTGGATATGTGGATTACTAACTTTTTCTACTCACGCTTCCATTATTTTTGACAAAATCGCGATTGTGAATAACTCAAATAAAACCACATTTTGTTGACATTTATTAATAAATGCTATTAAACTTATCTCGCTATGTAAGGAGGTTTCTTTTATGAAAAGAACATATCAACCAAGTAAAATTAAACATCAACACAAGGCTGGATTCCGTGCTCGTATGAAATCCGCAAATGGTCGTCGCGTTCTTGCTCGTCGTAGAGCTAAAGGCAGAAAAAAATTAGCTGACTAATCAGAGGAAGATTATGAAAGTTATTAATCGTATTAAAGCAAGTGATGACTTTGCTCTAGCGATTAAAAAAGGCAGAGCGCAGCGTAACCAATCGTATGTCATCCATTATCGCCCAAACGAATTTAACTATGTAAGAGTGGGCATTTCTGTTTCTTCTAAACTGGGTAACGCTGTTGTTCGCAATCTTGTCAAAAGACAAATTAGATCAATGTGTGATTCATTGATCGACTACAATTCTCAATCATTGGACATTGTTATCGTTGCTAAAGCAAATTTCCTAGATCGTTCGTATGACGATAACAAACAATCACTGAAAGAATTATTCAATTTTTAGATAGGACTTATTAAATGAAAAAAAGAACAAAACTAACATTAGGAGGCATTGCGTTATTCGCTGGTGCCATTCTACTCTCTAGTTGTACCGCTTCATTTTGTTCAAATCTTGATAAAGCTCATATCCTTTACGCTTTTGATTACGGTGTAAGTGATTATTATGATCACGATGTCACTAACGCAGAAACAGGCGTAACCGCGTACCGCGCTATCGAAGGTAATGATAACGTCTGGTATGTGGCTAAACCACAAACAAGTACTGCTAGTGGCATTGGTAAAACCAAAGCCGACGCTATTAAAGCGGGTTTTGCACTACCATCACTTAATTACTACGTCGAATTAGATAAATTGGTTTTAAACAAAGCTTTAGGGGCATATGGCAAAACAAACCTTGCCGAAGTTACTTATCAAGATGCTATTAATGCTTTAGATGACTATGGTTATTTAAAGTTCTACACAAACACTGATGGTGCAAAGCTTTGGGACAACTGGACCAATTTAAATCAAGAGATTAAAACTAGTATCCAAAAAGGTACTAGTACTTTAACGTTAGATGATTTACCATCTAATGACTATTTAAAATTATATCAAAAGGATATGAATGGCCTTATCGCTACATATCGTTCCTGTCTCGCAATCACTACTGATGATTATGGTTACTACGGCTATGCCGGTGGTACTGAATATCGTCAAAACAAAGTAAAGGTTGAAATTGAAGCCAAGAGTTGGAATTATGCCTGGAAGAAAGGCTTCGCTGAAGGCTTATTAGTCTATCCAATTGGCTGGCTCACAGAATCTTTAATTAAAACCTTTAAAAATGGTGGTGTTGCTGGTGGTTTAGCACAGTTGTTAGGTATCTTCGCAATTACCTTTATTGTGAGAACATTAATGTTATTCATTACTATCAAACAAACCACTACATCCGCCAAGATGCAGGCCTTACAACCAGAAATGGCTAAGATTCAAGCTAAGTATCCAAACGCTAATACAAATAACTACGAGAAACAACAACAAGCAGCGGATATGCAAAGACTTTATAAGAAGTACAAGATTAATCCTCTTGCCACTCTCTTACCAATGCTTATTCAATTCCCTGTCTTCATCTGTGTTTGGAGTGCTTTACAAGGCTCTGCATACATTTCCTCAGACTCATTCTTAAACATGCACTTATCTGATCCAATTAATACCGTGTTATTCAATGGTGCTAACTGGGCTAGTGGTGGTGCTGTTACAGCGCTCATCTTATTCTTATTAATGGCAGCTGCTCAAATCGTTTCCACTCTTCTTCCACAATGGATTCAAAAGAAGAAACGTAAGAAAGTTGCTAACTTAGGTAAGAACCCAGCGCAATCTCAACAACAAAGCCAAATGAAAATGTTCACCTATATTATGATGGCTATGATTATTTTCATGGGCTTCACTTTAGTGAGTGCCATGGTTGTTTACTGGTTTGTCGGTGCTTTATTCTCCATCGTTCAAACCTTAGTGGTTGAAAAAATCACATCAAATAGAGCCAAAAAGAAAGGTAGATAAATAGTATGAAACAATATACTGGAAAAACCGTCGAAGAAGCTCTTCAAGCCGCTGCTACAGAAACCGGCGTTGAAGTTGATGAATTAATTTACATCGTCTCCGATAAAAGAAAAGGTTTATTTGCTAAGAAAATCGTTGTCGAAGTCTATGACTTAGCTGATGTCATTAGATTTGCTGAAGATTATATCTTAGGTGTTGTTGATGCCTTAGAAATCGAAAGCACAGTTAATACAAAATTAGATGACCAAGTCATCAGAATCACAATCGATTCTACACACAACCCAATCTTAATCGGTAGAAATGGTAAGACATTACAAGCTCTTAACGAATTAGTGAAATTAGCGGTCAGCAATCACTTCCACAAGAGATTCAGAATCTTACTTGATATCAACGGTTATAAAGATAATAAATATGGTCGCTTAGTGCGTATGGCTAGAAGATTAGGTCATGATGTGCAAAAGACAAAAACAACTTACACATTTGATCCAATGCCAGCGGATGAAAGAAGAGCGATTCACAATGCATTAAACAATATGCCAAACGTCAGAACCGAATCAATCGGTGAAGGCGCACAAAGACAAGTTCAAATCATTTACGTTGAATAAAAATAAATAACACCCTTTAGGGTGTTTTTTGCAGGATTATGTTTGAAACAATTGTTGCTTTAGCCACCGCTCCTATCAAAAGCGCATTAGCCATCGTGAGATTATCTGGCGATGATGTTTTAGATGTGGTTTCTAAATGCTGTAGTAAAGATTTAAGAGGTATTAAAGAACGAACAATTCTTTATGCTTCTATCGTTGATAAGGGTGAAAAAATCGATGATGTTGTCCTCTTAGTCTATAAAGGACCTAAGTCATTTACTGGTGAAGATAGTGTGGAAATCATTTGTCATGGTTCCCCACTTATTTCCAAACAAATAATTGAGACGTGTATGCAAAATGGGGCAAGAATGGCCACGAATGGTGAGTTCTCTAGCCGTGCATTTATGCATAATAAAATTGACTTAGTGCAAGCTGAAGCAATTAACGATGTTATTAACGCCACTACTAAAGAAGCAAAGAAATTAAATCTTTTATCTTTAGACGGTCAAACAAGTGAATTATTAAAACCAATTAAAACCAAATTAGCGGATCTTCTCGCTTTAATTGAAGTAAACATTGATTATCCAGAATATGAAGATATTGAAGTCGCTAATAAGGAAAAAGTTGTCGAATACGCTGATGATTTAGTTAATAGAATTAATTTATTAATAAGTGATGGTGAGAAAGCTCAAATCATTAACGAAGGTGTCAAAGTCGCCATTGTTGGTAAACCAAATGTTGGTAAATCCTCTTTATTAAATGCCTTTTTAGGGGAAGATAGAGCCATTGTTACTGATATCGCAGGTACCACACGTGATGTAGTAGAAGGACACGCGAATATCGATGGTGTCGTTCTTCATTTATATGACACTGCGGGTATTCATGAATCTAACGATAAAATTGAATCCATTGGTATCGAAAAATCTAAGAAAGCTATCAAAGACGCTGATGTGGTCATCGTTGTTTTAGATGGTTCTAACGATATCGATGATGAAGATAAACAAATTCTTGAGTACACTAAAGAATATAATCCTATTGTTGTATATAACAAATCTGATGTCTCATCTAAAGATGATAGACTCTCAATTTCCGCTTTAGAAGGCAATATAGAGCCTCTAACAAAGAAGATTAAAGAAGTAATCGGATTAGATGAAAAAACGTTCTCTAAGCCGGCTTTGAACAACGCTAGACAAATCGGTTTATTAAGAAAAGCTAAAGAATCATTATTAAAGGCTAAAGTAGACGCTGAAAATGATTTAACAATTGATCTAGTTTCCGTCTCTTTATTAGAAGCTTATACCGCAATATTAGAAATCTTAGGCGAGGCTAATCAAATGGACCTCGCTAAAGAGATATTCTCACGTTTCTGTGTAGGTAAGTAATGAAATTAATTGATACACATTGCCACTTAAATGACGATCAACTTTATCAGGATTTAGATAACGTTATTTCACGTGCCTTACAAACAGGCATTGAGAAAATGGTGGTTATCGGTTGGGATAAAGAAAGTTCGTTAAAGGCGATTAAAATCGCTGAACAGTATCCTTTTATTTACGCTTGTGTGGGTTTCCACCCAGAAAATTTAGAAGGTGTTGATGAAACACAACTAAACGAAGTCTTAAATCTCTATTCACACCCAAAAGTTGTGGGAATCGGAGAAATTGGACTCGATTATCACTGGGAAAAAGATCCTCAAAAACGCGAAATCCAAAAAGAGTTCTTTATTAAGCAGATCAAGTTCGCGAATAAGGTTGGACTCCCGATTTCTATCCATAGTCGTGAAGCTTTCCAAGATACCTTAGAAATCTTAAAAAACCACAAACCATTACACGGAGGAGTGATGCATTGCTACTCTGGAAGCGTGGAAAATATCAACGATATAATTAACCTCGGTTTGTATATTGGACTTGATGGTCCAGTGACCTTTAGGAACGCTAAAACACCTAAAGAAGTAGCCGCGGAAATTCCACTAGAAAAACTAGTGTTAGAAACTGACTCACCATACCTCTCTCCACACCCACTTAGAGGTACAGTAAATGAACCTTCAAATCTCATTCTAATCGCCGATGAAATCGCTAATATTAGAGAGATGTCTAAGAAGCATTTATTAGAGGTTGTTTACGATAATTCTTGTAAGCTATTTAACTTATGAAAAAGTATTTAAAATTTCCTCTAGTTGTTGAAGGAAAAGAAGACGCTTCTTATCTCTCAAATTACATCGCTTCTGAGATTATTGTGACTAATGGTTATGAATTAGATTCTTCTCTTATTTCTTATTTAAAAGATAAGGAAGTAATTGTGATGACAGATCCAGATGAAGCCGGTCAACAAATCAGAAATAGGCTCAACGGGATGCTAAATAAAGCACACAACGTTGAAGTGGATATAAAACAGTGTATTAGGGGCAAAAAGAACGGTGTAGCGGAGTGTCAAATTGACGAAATACTCCGCAAATTGGCGCTATTTTTCAAAAATAACCCTGAAAATCACGCAGAAATTACATCTTTTGACTTATATGAGCTAAAAATCAGTAAAAACAGTCAATTGAGGGCATATGTGAGTGAAAAACTCAACTTAGGAATATGCAATAATAAACAACTACTTAAAAGAATGAATAACACTCATGTAAAATTAGAAGTGTTAAAGGATATAGTTAAACAATATAACCATGGAAATTAATCGCTCTAACATCAATGAAATAGTTACTAAGGCGTCCTTAAGACCTGATAAGGATTATGGACAAAATTTTCTTGTGGAACCAAGTATCTGTGAGAAGATTGTTAGTGCTTTAAATATTGAAGAAAACGATACAGTTTTAGAGGTTGGTCCAGGCCTTGGTTCTTTAACGCATTTTATTAGCTTAACAAACGCTAAATATGATGCTGTTGATATTGATCCTAGAATGGTTAATTTCTTACGCGTTGTTTATCAAGATTTTGCTAATATTCAAATTATCGAAAATGACATTAGAAAACACGATGTATCTAAGTATAATAAAATAATTGGTAATTTACCCTACAACATTACAACCGAGACAATCCAATTCTTTTTAACAAATGCGACTTCCGCGAAACGTATGGTGTTCATGATTCAAAATGAAGCGCTCAATCGTTTTTATGATGTTAAAGGCAAAGAATATGGACCGGTTTCTGTCTTATTACATCTCCTTGGATCCATTGAAAAACTATTCGTCGTTAAAGCGGGTTCATTCTATCCGGCTCCTAAATGTAGTTCGGTAGTGTTCGCTATCAACATTGACGAAAATAAAAACAAAAAAGATGCGTTAGGAACTTTCAAACTTGCGAAATCTTTATTCCTAAATCGTCGTAAAACTATACAAAATAACTTAGTTAACACTTTAAAAGACAAAGAACTCGTGGCAAAATTATGTCTCGACCTTGAGATTAATCCTTTATCTCGACCAGAGGACTTATCTCCTGATACTTACCTTGCAATGTTTAAGTATCTAGAAAAGTAATAGTTACCCCTTAAAAATTATTTTTAAAATGTTACAATTAAACTGAAGATGAAAAGTTTACACATTCGTAGCTACGCAAAAATCAATCTTTGCTTAAATATCACCGGAAAACGTAAAGATGGATACCATGAATTAGATATGATTATGGTTCCTATTTCTTTACATGACTCTTTAGTGGTTGATTTGCTTAAGAAATCACCAGATAACTTTGTTACTGTTGATGATTTTTCCATTGGTACTTTCAACTATAACTTAGCGACTTTCTCCATTGATAAATTACGTAGCATCTATCACTTTGATGAAAAGTTCAGAATCTTAATTCATAAAGTCATTCCAATCCAAGCGGGTTTAGGTGGTGGTTCATCTAACGCAGCCTGCTCTTTAAAAGCGGTTAATGAAATCCTCAATTTAGGCGCTAGCGATGAAGAATTAATGGAAATCGGCAAAACATTAGGTTGCGACATTCCATTCTTTGTGAAATGCAAACCAGCAAGATGTAAAGGTTTGGGTGAGATTCTTGAACCAATTGAAATTAAAAATAACTACTACGTGCTTTTAGTTAAACCAGAAGCTGGCTGCTCCACTAGAGAAGTCTATCTAGCCGCAGATTCTATGGATTTAACAGTTTGCAACGTGGATAATGTAATTAAAGCATTAAAAGAAGGCGATGATGATTTATTAGCGGCTAGTATTGGTAACGCTTTACAAGCACCAGCCATTTCACTAGTTCCTCAAATCCAAACCATTATCGATGAACTACATGATTGTGGTCTTAAAATTGTCCAACAAACAGGTTCAGGTTCCGCAGTTTTTGCTTTAAGCACCGATAAAAAACTTCTCAAAAAAGTTTTAAAACAATTTGAAAACAAATACCAGGTCGAATTGGCCCGTGTATTAAAATAAATTTTACGTATCTTACATACATATAATGGAGGTTCTTTTATGAACAAATACGTAGTCGTACTAGCGGCTGGCAAAGGCACAGGAATGAATTCCCGTGATCCAGAGCACTCAAAGGTTTCTTATCCAATTTTAGGTAAACCAATTATTAACTATGTTATCGACGCAGTTAAACCACTTGATCCTCAAGAGATTGTTACTGTTGTGGGTTTCGGTGGTGAATTAACAAAATCACTCGTCGAAAAAGAATCAGATGTTGTTTGGCAAAAGAGATTATTAGGTACTGGCCACGCTGTTTTACAAGCAAAACCATTCCTTGAAGGTAAACCAGGTCAAACATTAGTTATCTATGGTGATACACCACTCGTAGAAACAGAAACATTACGTCAAATCTTCCACATTCATGAAAAGAATAGATATGATATGACCGTTGTTTCCGCAGTCTTAGATAACCCAAAGGGTTATGGTCGTATCTTAAGAGAAGATAAATCAAATCGTATCTTAGCGATTAGAGAAGAAAGTGACTGCACATTCGCTGAATATGAAATCAACGAAGTTAATACTGGTATCTGCATCATCGATAATGAACTCTTGTTTAAGTATATTGAAAGATTATCAGTTGATAACAATAGACACTTGTTCTACTTATCCGAATTAGTGCAATTATTCATCCAAGATAACTACCACGTGGGTGTGTTTGTGGCGGAAGAAATGAAAGAAGTCTATAGCATTAATAACCGCGTTCAATTAGCATACGCGGCTAAGATTATGCGTAGAAGAATTAACCAAAGATTAATGCTTTCTGGTGTCTCTATTGAAGATATTGATTCCGCTTATATTTCACCAGATGTTGAGATTGGTCAAGATACTGTTATTCGTAGCAATACTACCATCTTAGGTAAGTCCAAAATTGGTGAAGCTTGTTCCATCGGTCCAAACACCGTTCTTAACGATGTTGAAGTGGGTAATGAAGCAGAAATTATCTCCTCTAATTTAGAAGGTGTTAAGGTCGAAAACTCCGCAAAAGTCGGTCCTTTTGTGGAAAAGAAAGGTAAATAATATGCAAATTGTCGAGAGTTTTGGTAAGAACGTTTTCGTTGGTGAAAAGATGGTGGGATATATTGACCGCCAAGGTATTTTTATCAATCGTCAAAAGTTCGCGGACATTACTCCAGAAGGCGAAATCTCTTTTGGTACTAAAAAGCTCGGCTATGTCGATGAGGATGGCTACATCATCATCAAAGACAAAGAAGTCGGTTATATCGATAACGATAATAACTTTGTCTTCTACGATATTAAGTTTTAGGTAAATTTATGATTGCGATTGGTATTGATATTGGTGGTATGTCCATTAAAGGTGCGGCAGTTGATAGTAACGGTCGTGTCTATGAGAAATTCAGTATGCCTTTTGTTAAAGGCGAACCTGGAGAAGAAACCGTTAGAAAACTAGCGGCTTTAGTCAAAGAATATATCGCTTCCCAACATCTCGAAGATAAGATAGCCGGCATAGGTATCGGTTGTCCTGGTACTTTAAATGTGGCAGACGGTATCGTTGAATACTCTAACAATTTAGGCTGGAATGATTTACCAGTTGCTAAAATCATGAATGAGGTTTTGCCTTATCCAGTTAGACTCATTAATGATGCAAACGCTGCAGCATTAGGTGAGGCTAAATTTGGTGCGGGTAAACAATATGAAACCGTTATTATGCTCACATTAGGTACAGGCGTTGGTGGTGGAATTATCATTAACGGCAAACTCTATGAAGGCAATCAAGGAAAAGGTGGAGAACTGGGACACATTGTCGTCCAAGTTGATGGCGAACAATGTTCTTGTGGTAGAAAAGGCTGCTTAGAAGCCTATGCCTCTGCGACCGCTTTAATTAGAGAAACCAAGAAAGCTATGTATGGCAATAAACGTTCGCTTATGTGGCAAATATCACCAGAAATCGAATTAGTGGGTGGTAAAGTAGTGTTCGAAGGCGCCGCTAAAGGCGATAAGAGCGCTCAACAAGTATTAGATAACTACATCAAGTATCTTGGTGAAGGTATATTAAATTACTGCAACATCTTTAGACCAAACGTTGTTGTTCTATCTGGTGGCATCGCTAATGCGGGTAAGCCATTATTTGATCCATTAAACGACTATATCAAAGAACGTTTCTATGGATAT
>CADCJP010000013.1 GCA_902801805.1 uncultured Erysipelotrichaceae bacterium
AATTGATTTAACATGAACATATGCCTCCTATTAGCATCGCTAATAAAATGTTCGTTTTCGGTGACTAACACATTTCCTAAAGAATAATTAGGCGTTCTTATTTGAACCACAAAAACGACTGATAGTATTATACACAAGAATTCTAAATAATAAAAAGGACTGATAATAACAATCCTAGTTAATTAAATCTTTAAACGTTACATCGCCTATTATTCGATAAGCCGCTACTTCACCTTCGTTTGGATGAATCACAAATTCAGTTTCTGATTCAAATGTGATTGTGCCCTCATAACATGTAAACAAATATTTATTATATTCATTTATCGCAGCATCGAAGTTAGCATTATCCAGCTTTTCAAAGATCATGCTCGCGAGCATTCCTAATTTAAGGAAATTATTTGTATAATCAACTGTTCCATCGATGCTTGTTGCCTTTAAGCCATAGAACGTGTGTGACATAAAACTATACCCATATGGCTTGTTCATCTTTGGAAGAGCAGCGCTTAAAGAAGTTTCATCCGCTGTAATAGTGCCGTAATTAGCGTAAATACTATATCGTTCTTCTTTTTGAGTCGTGGGATTAATAATCTCTACGGAAAGGACATCTGGTCCACAACCAACAGGCATGCCTGGATAGTCATAAATTATCTTGGTGGTTTTTAAATATTCATAAACACGATGGATATCAGCAGCACTATCGCTATAGAAATATTCATCTAGAACATCTAATCTTGGAACAACGGTACCATGTTTACTAGCGGTTATTACCATCGTAATATCTTCTTCTTTCAAGTCATTAATCCAGGTATAGCATTCCTTCAAACCAATTTGTTCGTTAACATGACTTTCATCACCTCGATAGTAAAGTTCAAGGCAACTATCTGCGCCTGGCATAGTGAATTCAAAGTCGTAATAATCATTAGCAGAAGAATAATAATAACCACATCTTTTATTATTAATTAAGACAATCATTTCGCTTCTAAGTGGAGGAACTGAAGTTTTGAAGGTGACTCTTTGTCCTTCTTTAAAGACATTACTTGATGTTTTACCTGATACGTGTGGCTGTTCCAGGATTAAACTTCGTGGATCTTTGATTTGCAAACTATATTCTTTAGCGTCTTTGAACGGGTCATTATTAATGCTTGTGGTATTACATATAATTGGAACATCGGTGTTTGTCTTATGGGAAACAGATTGTTCGTTACAGCCGGATAATAAAAGGGCCACCGCAACAAATGATATTAATACTTTTGCTTTCATCGAGGTTTCCTCCTACTAATAAGACGTTTTTGAATTATAAAACTGCTTAAATTTTATCAAATTAATAAAAGGACTGACATATTTACGTCAATCCAATTAATCAATTTTGGCAAGGATTTCCAATAACGATACAAACCGAACACTACTTTTTGAGTAATGCTTCTAGTTCCTTTTTGCTTTGAGATAAATCGCCAGTAAGTAATGGGATTAGTTTTTTGATTTCTTCGATATCTTTGTCCCACCACTTGAGTTCTAGGAGAAGATCAATAGTCTCTTGATCAAATCTATATTTCTTAATAACAGCGGGATTACCTACGACAACCGCATAAGGAGGAACATCTTTCGCTACTACTGCATTAGCGCCTATAATCGCACCATCACCAATATGAACACCTGGCAAAATTGTAGCGTGTTGACCAATCCAAACATCGTTGCCGACTACGGTGTCGCCACGATTTCCTCTATCTCCAAATGGCCTAGACAGACCTTTAAATTCATCAATGATTTCAAAAGGATATGTGGTTAAACAATCTAACATATGGTTCGCACCATTCATGACAAATTCCACGCCTCTTGCTATAGCAACAAACTTACCAATGATGAGTTTATCACCCATGAAGTCATAATGATGGGTAACATGTTTTTCAAATGATTCTGGTCCATCCTCGCTATCATCGTAATAAGAATAATCACCCACAATAATGTTTGGTCTAGTGATTACGCTTTTGATATAGCAAAAAGTTTTAAATTGTGCATTTGGGTAAATTGGTTTCATTTCTTTTTCCATAACAATATGATAACAAAAAATAAAAGGATTGACACATTGTATCAATCCAATTTAACTAAGTTGGTGATCCCAACGGGATTCGAACCCGTGAATGTCGCCTTGAGAGGGCGATGAGTTAAGCCACTTCTCCATAGGACCAGCAGGAGTAATTATACTCCCGAATAACAGCGTCGATACGTCTATGTGTTTCTTCTTTGCCTAAGAGGTACATTACCATGCAAAGGTTTGGAGCGTTCTTTCTACCTGTTAAGGTGATACGTAGTATTTCTGCAAGATCGCCAATATTGCCTTTGTAAGCTTCTGGGTTAGCCTTATAGTCTTTGTTGTTAGCGGCATAGCCTAAACCCACACCGATTTCTTTTAAATCGTTGAACCAGATTTGTTCATCTTGGTTTGGTTCAAGCTTATCTTTAATAGCGTTTAAAGCTTCAATAAGTGCCTCTTTAGAGAACTTTTCATTAAATGGTAATGGTTGCTTGATAACTTCGTTATATCTATCTTGATAGAAGAAACCAATAATATCTAAGATATTACCAAATTTTTCATAGTCTTTTCTTGGATTGGCTTTTTCTCTATCGATGTTCATGATATTAGCGAATAAATCTCTATCATATTCGATAGTCTTTTGGAGTTCTGGATTGTATTTCTTTGCGTATTCGTAGGCTAAATTTGTGAATTCATCCTTGTTGTATTTAACTAATAATTCACGAGCAAAGAAGTTTAATTTACCCATATCGAATAAGGCACCTTCGTTATTCATTTTCTTGAATGAGAATTCGAAGTTTTCCATACCTTCAAACTTATTAGCTAAAATCCATTCTTCAAAGTTGGAGTTAGCAATAGTCATTAAGTACATGATTAATGATTGTGGTAAGTAGCCATCTTCAATGAAGAATGACACAGCGGCTTCTTTATCTTTTCTTTTAGAAAGTTTACGTTTATTACCTGTTTCTTCATCCACTTTCATGATGACTGGTAAATGCGCGTATTTAGGGGCTTTCCAACCTAAAGCTTCAAATAATTCAACGTGAATTGGTAAGGAAGCGACCCATTCTTCACCACGAATAACTGTGGTTGTTCTCATGAAATGGTCATCGCAAGCGTGAGCGAAGTGATATGTTGGTAAACCATCACTCTTATAGATAACGATATCTTGATCGTTTTGGGCGATATCAAATGTACCTTTGATTAAATCGGTAACAGTGATTTTGTTTTCGTGATTACCTGTGCTTCTGAAACGAATGACGAATTTATCACCATTTTTGATTCTTTCGTATTTTTCTTCATTGGTGAGATTTCTACATTTAGCGAATTCCCCATAGTAACCTGGATTTAATTTCTTGCTTTCTTGTTCCTTACGGAGTTCTTCTAAATCTTCAGAAGTGCAGAAACATGGATAAGCTTTACCATCAATTAATAATTGTTTAATGACAGTTTTATAAATATCCGCACGTTTAGATTGGATATATGGACCATATTTACCTTCTTCATGGTCGCCTAAATAGCCTTCGTCTGGATCAATACCGAAGACGTGCATTTGTTTTAATAATTCTTCACCAGAACCAGCGATTTCTCTTTTGGTATCTGTATCTTCTAAACGCACATAGAAGACGCCTTTGGATTGGCTAGCCACTTTACGACACACTAAAGACGTGAATAAAGAACCGGTATGAAGGAAGCCTGTTGGGCTTGGAGCGAAACGTGTAACTTCCGCACCTTCTGGTAAATTTCTTTCAGGATATCTTTTCTCTAAATCATCGATAGTCTCGGTAATTTCTGGGAAAATTAGGTCTGCTAGTTGTTTGTTTGTAATCATATTTTCTGCCTCTTTAATAATTTTGAAAAGTTAGTGTTGCAAGATATTTTTCTTTTGCATATAATAATTGAGCGCGATTTGGAAAAATCCAATTGCAGGTGTAGTTCAGTGGTAGAACGTAACCTTGCCAAGGTTAATATGCGGGTTCGATTCCCGTCACTTGCTCCAGATGCTTAATACCTAGATGCAAATCTAGGTTTTTTTATTGCTCTGAGTCATCGTTATGAATACCTCTAAGTGACTCTTCTAGATGTTTCTTTTCTTCTTCACTGAGCTCAATACTGCTTTGAATTCTTTGAAGTACTGATTCAATCGCTCTTTGGTTACCTTCTTTGAAATATTGTTCGTATTTCTTATAAATGGTTTCCATATTCGCGAAGTAAAGTGGAAGATAGAACATTAATAAGGCCACACCACCAACGATGACGAATGATGGTAAGAGGTCAATCCTTCTCACGACAAAGATATCTAACATCGCAAAACCAATCATGCCTAATAAAGAAAGGGCAAGCATTGGCCAGTTTAAAAGGAACCAGTCTTTTCTCATGTTCTTACGATGGAGAGCGTAAGTACTGTTGACTGACATCTTTAATAATGGCGCGCTCGCGATGAGCACGTTTGTGCGATAGTATATAGAAATTGAAGAGAAGGAAATGTAATAGATAAACGCTAACATAGCGAGTGGAATAGCGACAGCAGAAATAGAGATAATGAAGGTTAATAGCATACCATCATTAGCGTTCAATAAATTAATAATGTCTTCATATGTCACTTCAGGGTTATAAACGTATTGATAAATAAACGAATTGAAAGCGTTAGTGAATGTATCTCCAAACTGCGCTTTGAAGATTAAAAATAAGACGATTCCAGAGAGGATCGACATACCGAAATAGAGGGCTAAAGATTTAAGGAAAGAGATGAGTGCTCTAAAGCTTCCTCTGAACTGCGCGCGGAAGAAACCGGCAAAGTATCTTACAAACGCTGATGGGTTGATTTGTTGATTGATTTGTAAATAGTAACAAGCCACATGACTAGCGAATAAAAATGGCAAGGCAATAAGTGGCACCGCAAAGATTAAAAGAAGTGGATCGATAAAAGCTAAAACTGTAGCGATGATTAAAAACAAACCACACATAATACCTACCGCTAAGTAGGAAGTTGGATTAGTCTTAAATCTGTTAAACGAAACGCTTCTTAATGAATTTTTCATTATTTCTTCCTTTTGTTTTCTTTAGCGATTGATTGCACCGCTTTAGCGAGTTGTTGTTCGTTAATCTTTTCCACTGGACGAGATTCAATAGCCTTAATTAAGGCATGAAGTTTCTTTCTTTGGATGATATAGAACTGTTTAGACTCGCTTTGTACTTCGACTTTGCAGTCGTCGTTAATTAAAGTGATACCAATAAGCATAGAAGCATCTAATCCTGTCGAGGATGAGAGTTTACTTGCTAAGTTCTTGGATTGGATAATTGGGTTATCTGTATAGCACTTTTTCCCTTTATGGGAAATGAAGATTAATGACTTATCGGATGATTTACCCACTAAGTCACCTTCATAGTACTTGCAGATAATGACATAAATGTATTTATCACCGAAGATGATGTGGTCAACTTTGGCTAACTTACTATTATCGATTTTGAAATAGAATTGGTTAATGAGGTAGTAGTCATTTTCTAAAGCTACTTTGTAGACACGCTTATAGTAACGGACTTGGAAATGATGACGTCTATAAGAGGCCGAGATAGGAAAATATAAAACAATCGCCGCAAATAAAACGACCACGATTGGCACGATGATGACAAAGGCGAGTTGGAGATTTGTTAACGATGTTAATAGTTTTAGATTTGGCATATAGAATATGATAACAAAAATGACCTTATAAATTAAGGACATTTTGCATATTCTATTTAGTCAAAGATGGTTTTTCCTGTTTTAATCGCATCAATGATGCGGTCAATTTCTTCCTTCATAACCTTTCTGGATAATGGAGGAATTTGATCAATTGGGAACCATTGGACATCATCTGTTTCATATTCATGTTCATGAAGTTGACCTTTGAGTTTGGCTTCAAAAACCACAAGATATTCAGGTGAATTAACGTTGGTTTTAAACGGGGTTCTATTAAGGACACCCACTAGTCTAACTAGTTCAATATCAGCCCCTGCTTCTTGGCTTGATTCATTGATCGCGGTTTGGCCTGGTGAATCATATAAATCCGCCCATCCTCCAGGGAAGGAATAAGTCCCACTATTGGCCTCTCTAACAAAGAGGATTTTTGACTTATCTTCGTTAACAATTACCGCACGGACTGACACGCTTGGTGTAGGATAAATATCTCTAGAGAAATAATTTGGTCTATGGAATTCGATTTCCATAAGCTTTTCTAACATCTCCATCGTCAGATCATTAATCTGTTGATAGTTAGTTAGAGCATATGGGTCTTTAGAAAAAACCAATCCTATTTTGGCAATGGATTGGATTTTTAATATATAGTCGTATAGTTCTTTGCTATCCATTATTCCTCAGATGAGTTATCACTCATGTAAGTTTCAAAGACACGGCGGAAGTTGGTTTGATTAACCGCTTCTAAGTCACCATTAACAGCGAAGGAGATACGGCCTGTTTCTTCAGAAACAACGACTGTGACAGCATCAGAGACTTCACTAACACCGATAGCCGCTCTATGACGGGAACCATATTTACCAGCGAATGGTTTTGTAGTAGGTGTAAAGAAGACACTAGCGGCCACGATTTCATTGCCGTGAATAACAACCGCACCATCATGTAAACGTGTGCCTGGATAGAAGATTGTCATTAAGATTTCTGGTGTCACTGGAGCGTGAACTGGGACACCGTTTTTCATAATATCTTTTAAATCTGTGTTCTTTTCAAATGTCATAATAGCGCCGATACGAGCGTTGCTTAATGAAATAACTGCAGTTTCAATATTCTTATATAAGAGTTGGGTATCATAGATTTTTTCGATACCGAAGTTGCCAGCTTTAGCGACTGGACGAGAAAATGGGTTAGCAATGAACTTTCTTAAATCACCTAAGTTAGCGAAGAAAGCAGCGGACATACATGCCGCGGAGATGAAACCCATCATAATGCACACAATAAGAAGGTTGAAAATAAAGCCGATAAAGAAAACAGCGGTACAAACGCCATAGAAAGCAAATGTAACTTTACGTTTTGCGACTTTAAAGAGAATAAAGAAAGCTAGGCCATGAATAGCGATAACTAGCAATAAAGCAATTATAAAATTAGCAATTGGCATTTGGTTCCAAACAAAATCGACCATATCCCTACCTCCAAAAATCAGTGCATAATTATGATATTATATTTTCAAATATATTTTCAACAATATGTGCGAAATGTAGAGTAAATTTAGTCTATTTTAACGATTGTTGGTGAATTATTCTTACTTCTTCTAGCAAAAGGTTTCTTATGCTTTTTAAGGAATTCTTCTGTTGCTTGTAAGCCTTTGTCGGTTAAAGAGAAGTAGAGTTTTTTAGTAGCTGTATCAAACACTCTACCTAAATAACCGTAGCGGAAAAGCATCATTGTTAAACGGCACACCTTTTTGCTAGTAAAGGAGATTAGTGTTCCAAAACAATCCATATCAATAAATGGCTTAGTTTCATCATCAATTACACCCACAAGAATCTTGTAGATGCCTTCGTTTAATGGATAATAATGTAAGTCGTTTAGTGCTTTGATAGTGATAAGAACTTTGTAATAAGTTTGATTGAGTTTAACTTCTTTCATGCTGATATTGTAACGATTTATGCCCCTAAGGTCAAAGACATTCTCTATTGAGAAACATTATATTTTTTTGTATGATAGTTACGGAAAAGGGGAAATAAACTATGCCTACACCACATAATAGCGCCAATCCTGGCGATTTTGCTAACGTCGTATTAATGCCTGGCGATCCATTAAGAGCCAAATTAATTGCAGATACCTATCTCCACGATGTTAAATTAGTCACAAGTGTCAGAAATATTTACGGTTACACCGGTTATACCAAAAACGGTAAAAAGATCAGCGTCATGGCTTCAGGTATGGGTATGCCATCCATTGGTATTTACTCTTATGAATTATATAGCCGTTATGACGTGGATGTGATTATCCGTGTTGGTACATGCGGTGCCTATCAAGAAAATATCAACTTATTTGATATCATTGTTGGAAGCGCAGCTTCTACAGATAGTAACTGGGTCCATCAATATGGATTAAACGGTCACTATTCCGCGAGTGCGGACTTCGATGTTATGGAAGCCGCAGTTAACGCTGCTAGAAAAAGAAACATTCCAGTTCACGTTGGTAACGTTCTTTCTAGCGATGTCTTCTATAACTCCGATAAAGAAGGCTGGAAGAAATGGGCTGACATGAATGTCTTAGCGGTTGAAATGGAAGCTTTCTCACTTTATTGCAATGCTGCTAAATTAAAGAAAAAAGCTCTCTGCTTATTAACCGTTAGTGATTCCTTCTTAATCAAAGAAGAACTCACACCAGAGCAAAGACAAAACGGTTTATTAAGAATGATTGAAATCGGCATTGAAGCCGCGGAAAAGTTCGCTAAATAATTTCAAAACTACTTATTATAAAAAGCACGTACCACATGCTAGAGATACGTGCTTTTTTATATACCCTGTCGCTTATTTTGATAATTTACGATAGAGAATTAATAATGAATTGATAACTAAGACAACGGTTAATCCAGTATCGGCAATGACTGGGACAATCATTGGGATATTTAAGGCTGGGATTAAGACTAAGATTGCCACAGCGAGTTTCACCAATAAGGCGAAGACAATATTGAAGATGGCGGTATGTCTAGCGATTCTTGCAATCTTCACTGCTTCATAAACCTTAGCAGGATTATCATTCATGATCACAACATCAGCGTTTTCAACTGCGATATCACTACCAATCGCGCCCATCGCCATACCGACATCCGCACGCATAATACTTGGTGCGTCGTTGATGCCGTCCCCAACGAAGGCAACCGCTTTATTTGTGACAGACATTTCTTTTTCTAAGATTTCTGTCTTTTGATCTGGTGTTAATTCACTATAAACACGGTCAATACCTAATTCGTTTTTAATGTATTCAGCGTTTTCTTTCTTATCACCAGTAAGAAGAATGATGCCTTTTTTCTCCTTATGGAGAAGTCTCACCATATCATAAGCTTCTTTCTTCACTTCATCGTATAAAACGATATAGCCTAAATACTTGTCGCCTTTCTTACAATGAACGATGGTTCCAATCGCATCTTCATTGATCGAAAGAACACCGTTATCTCTCATGAATTGAGCGTTACCGGCGAGAATGGTTTCACCGTTATATGTAGTGCGTACACCATAACCAGCAATTTCTTGATAATCAACTTGCTTTGCCGCTAGTGCTTTCACATCGACATCATGACAAATTGCTTTAGCAATTGGGTGAGTAGATAAGCATTCAGCAGCATATAAAGCATTTAATAATTCTTCTTCACTAACGCCTTCTTCGTTAGCAATCTTTTGGATGGTGAAGACACCATGAGTTAAGGTACCAGTTTTATCGGTCACGATTTTATCGATATTGTTTAATTGATCTAAATAGTTAGTGCCTTTAATAACAATGCCTCTTTTACTCGCCAAACCAATACTAGCGAAGTACGCAAGTGGGACAGAAATGACGATAGCGCATGGGCAACCTGTAACTAAGATTTCTAGGCCTCTTACTACGTAATCTCTCCAGTCTTTGGTGATTAAGCCACCAATTAGGAGAACTAATGCCGCTAAGACAACAATAGCAGGTGTATACCATTTAGCGAACTTAGCGATGAATTCATCCGCTTTGGATTTCTTTTCACCACTGTTGCTAATAAGTTCAATGATTTTAGCGACTGCGCTATCTTCATATTTCTTATTCACCTTAATGGTGATAGAACCTGTTTTAACTAAGCAACCCGCTAAAACATCTTTTTCATTAATATCTGCTAAGACTGGGACAAATTCACCAGTTAAGCTTGATTTATCAACATAGGCAGAACCAGCCACAACTTCACCATCAACAGGAATCATTTCACCAGCGCTGACAACGACGTTGTCACCAATCTCTAATTGTTCTGGATCAACTTTACTGATTTCACCATCTTTTAATAAGTTAGCGTATTCCACTCTTAATTGAATGGCATTCATGACGGCTAATTTACTTCTATTAGTGGCCACTTTTTCAACAATTTGACCGACTTGGAACAAACCAACCACCATCATACCTTCCATAGCGAAGTGAGTACCATGTTCAGCTCCACCTTCTAATAGGTAGATAACCGCTAAAGCGGTTGCGCCTAATACAGCGATGGCAATTAATAAGTTATGGTCAATAATGTTTCTTCTATTTTTGATATGTAAAATAACACGCCAAGTAACATCATATGTTAATAAGACTGTAGTCGCAGTATAAATCGCAAATCTAATCCAACCACTATTATCGAAGTGTTCAAATAACGCTAAGTTAAGGATTAAGACTAATGTGGCGAATAAGACTCTCGCTAATAAGAACCACATACCTTTGGTAAAGAGTTTTTCTTTATGTTCTTCTTTACCTTGTAATTCTTTGATATCTAATGGATCACTTTCAACTTGGGCAATCGCTTCAGCGATTTGTTCCACGGAATGGGCCTTATTTGTGTATGTAATGAACATCTTATTTGTAGAGAAATCGATATGACAGCTTTCAATACCTTCTTGTTTAGAAAGGTGTTCTTCAGATTTCTTCGCACACATTGGGCAATCAAACCCTGAAATGTGATATGTCTTTTTAATGTTCTTTTTATCTAAATCATGGATATCAAGTGGATCACTCTCCACTTCTGCGATAATGCTCGCAATTTCTTCCACGCTTAATGGTTCGTTTTTATAAGTGATAAACAATTTGCTCGTGGAGAAATCGATATGACAGTAATCAATTTGTTCATGCTTACCTAAATGTGTTTCTGACTTCTTCGCACACATTGGGCAGTCGAAGCCAGAGATATGATATGTTTTCTTAATCATGGTTCTCCTCCTCAGTGACGTGCTCATAGGCCACTCCTAAAAGTAAACGAACGTGTTTATCTTTTAAGGAATAGTACACTCTTGTGCCTTCTTTACGGGTTCTCACTAAATCCGCATCTTTTAACACTTTTAATTGATGGCTCACTAAAGATTGTGAAGCTTCAATTTCAAAAGCAATATCGTTAACGCACTTCTCAATCATACAGTGAAGGGCTTCACATGAACCACATTCACAGTCTGGACCGCATGTGCATTGGTCGTCATCAAGAAGCGCTAACATGATTTTTAATCTAGTGGCGTCTGATGCTGTTTCTAGGAGGCTTTCCATTTTTTTAATTGTTGTAAATTTAACGTCTTTCATATTTCATCACCGGGATTATTATATGAATGTTCGTTCATATTTGCAATTAAAAAATGAATGACTGTTCATATAGTGTTCAGTTAGTCAAAGACTAAAATCCCACGAACAAACAAGTCAAATAGCCTAAAGCAACGGCAATTATAAAGCAAACACCGACGATTAAAAGTGTTCTCTTGAACATGGTTTTCTCTTTTAAGAGCACCATGAGGCCTAAGCCAGAGTTCACTAATAAGCCAGCGAATAAAGCACCAAATGAAATGTGACCTTCAACGAATAAGTCAGTAATTAATAAGCTAGAAGCACAGTTAGGAATTAAACCGATAATCGCACTGAATAGAGGCGCTAAATAACGACTACTAACCATAAAGTTAGAGAAGTTATCTACACCAATAAAGCCAATTAATGTGCCTAACGCCAAGTTGATAATGAAAATATAAATGAAAACTTTGATGGAGTGGATTAATGGGTGGATTAAATGTGCGTGTGCAGGTGTGTTTTCGTGATGATGGGTATGGCATTCATGTTCTTCTTCGACATGATCCACTTCAATAATCTTTTGTTTTCTAATAATAAAATCAATTAATAAACCAAAGAAGACACCACTAACGAGTTTTAAACCAATTAATGGGAAAATCATTAATGTCTTTTCATTCCATGCTTCTAAAAGGACGATTAAAGCTTCATCGCTACAGCTTAAGAAGATAGCGATTAATGTACCAACAGTAATATATCTTTTAATATATAATTCCGCACCAATGACACTTGTGCCACATTGAGGAATTAAACCAAAAATAGATCCGAATATAGGAGATGTCTTCTTTCTTCTAATTAAAAAATTAGAAACAGGTGTTTCAATAAAGGAAAGAATGACATGGAATAGGAAAACGAAAGCAAAGATAAGGATACTGTCTTTAAGTGAGTCTAATAAGATGTCTAAGAATAATTCCCAAGTCATACGGCTACATATTGTAACACAAAAAATATTTTTGTGATGACAAACGATAATAATAATGAAATAATCTTCTCATGATTAAGACAATTTTATTCGATTTAGACGGAACTTTACTCCCAATGGATGAGGAGTATTTCAAGAAAATTTACTTCGGTGCAATCTATAAAAAGATTGCCTATTTAGGATATACATTAGACGAACTTTTAAATGTCATTTGGTATGGCACTAAAAAGATGATTAAGAACGATGGAAGTATGACTAACGAAGAATTATTCTGGAAATCATTTATTGAAGTCCATCCAGATAGATTAGAAGAGAATAAGCAAAACTTCGTTGAATTTTATAACACTATCTTCCCAACTTTAGGCCATACATGTGGCTTTCAACCACTTTCGAAAGAATTCGTTAAATCCTTAAAAGAGAAGGGATACGAATTAATTATCGCTTCTAATCCAATCTTCCCTATCGTCGCCACTAAGGCAAGAATCAGATGGGCGGGATTAGATCCTGATGACTTCAAATACATTACTGCTTATGAGAATTCTTCATTTAGTAAACCAAATCCAAAATACTATGAAGAAATACTAAGAAAGAACAATCTCAAAGGGGAAGAATGCTTAATGATTGGTAATGATGCTAGAGAAGATACAGTGGCGTTAACTCTCGGCATTGATACTTATCTCATTACTGATTGCTTACTCAATCCTGATAATGTTGATATCAATCAATATAAACACGGCACCTTTAAAGAGATCATGGATCTCGTCTTAGAAAGGCTATAAAAAAACTGGGTCAACCCCAGTTCTTTTCTTATATCACCGTTTTAGTCGTGGCTGCGAAGAACAGACAGCCGAATATGACCAACGCTGACATTGCTCCAATTATAGCATAGCTATAACCTGGCATTTTAAATGAGCCAATGAAGAGAGCAAATAAGAAGTAATATGCTGCTGCCACAATTACGGTCCCGATAATAATCTCGAATCCAAAGTAAGGATTTTGAACGATGACAAATAAGGCAACGGGGATTGTTGATAAGAAGAATAGGGAGTTCAACTTCTTATTAGCGAAACCGTAATTATTGCAGTTTTCGCCACTATTATCTTTTCTAAATAGTGTGAAGAAACAAGCTAAGGCGCCGACCAATACTTCAAGAACGTTGCAGAGTGTGAATACTGCTTTCGCGCTTGAACCTTCAATTGGATAAATAGAATTGAGGTCAAAGGCGTATACACGAGCGATGTGATCTGGTAAACCGATGACTGTCACAACGCCTGGAGAATATAGAATTGAAATATTCGCGGCATCATCAATATGTGAAAGGTCGCCAGCAAAATTATAATAATTTAAGTTGTAGATGCTTTTGAAAATCACATACAGAGAGAAAGAAAGCACTAATTGTAAGGAGATATTAAGAATTAATGCAGATACTGGCTTACTTGTTAAAGAGCAGAAGAAGCATGAAATGAAATATTCAATCACAATAGTGAATAAACCCACCACTATAGCGCCTAAATATGGAGCAGCTTCAAAATATTTGAAATAAGTAATACCGGCCCATGTTTTTGCTTCTGGAGCGCTCACATAGCGAATCACAAATGAAACATAAGGTAATAAAGAAGCAATGAGATAGCTGACCACTAAAATGAATAAGCCAGAAATGATTCTGATGTTCTTTAATTCCCCTTGTTTTAAAGGCAATTGATAGTACGTGTCGCTTCTTTTTAAGGAATACTTATAGTTAAAGATGAATAATGGGAGCACAATGGCAAACGCCATCATTGGTCCATTTAAAGCGGCTAAAGAGATTTCGTTATAGTATGGATCATAGAAATCAACATTCATCAAATAGGCAAAGTAAGAAATCAAACCGATGACGGTAAACACTATGAAAAGAGGTAATAATTCTTTAGTAATCAAGTATTTAGCATAATTAAGCTTTTTCATGATGTTTGCCCTCCTTATTGGCTAAAGCCATTTGTAAAAGGATGATTTCATTCCCGTCGATAGCGACGGTTTCTAATAATGATGGTTTGAGTTTTGCTAATGCTTTCTCAATATCTTTGCCTTCTTTGTTATTAATGACAAAGTTATGGATAGAACCGGCTTTTCTATAAGAAAGGACATTTAATCCTAAATCAACGAGTGTGTCTTCATCACAAGCCTTTTCAAAGATAGCTTGATACTTAATGAATGTTTCACCTAATGAATCAATGTCACCATCATTGGATAATTGACCATCGTGAATAATGACGAACTTATCGACGAGTTTTTCTAAAGCAGTAACGTTATGGGAAGAAACCACGACTGTTTTATTTCCGTCCTTGCAGATTCTTACGATTTGTTCTTTGACTGTTTCAAGCACTAATGGGTCTAAACCATCAAAGGCTTCGTCTAACAATAAATATCTGCAGTTAATTGATAAGGCTAAAGCGATAAATAATAAACGCTTCATACCTTTAGAGAACTTACTAATCTTCACATTTCTTGGAAGATTGAATTTATCGATGAGGTTTTCAAAGATGTCATTATCCACTAAATAAAAGAGTTGATAGAACTCTTTAACGGATTCGACATCACTCACTCTTGGAGTGTATGGATCATCAGGAAGGAAGAAGACTAATTCTTTGCCTTCTTTAGACGTGCTTTCAAAGGTATCAATATAGATCTTTCCTTCATCTGGTTGATAAACACCAGCAATCATTCTAAGGAGTGTGGATTTACCCGCACCATTTTGACCAACAAGACCAATAACACCAGATTCGATTTCTAAGGATAAGGAAGAAACAGCGGTTTTTTGTTCAAATCTTTTGGTTGCACTATTTATTTGAATCATCTTTCTTTTTCCTCCTCTTCAATCATTTTCTCGATACGTTTTTTGATTTCTTGCAAGCTATAACCCTTGAACTTAATGTCCTGGATTAATTGATGAAGCTCATCGTTACTTTCTTTTTTATCAACTTTATTAATACGGTTACCTTTACCGCTTATCGGCGTTAAATAGCCCAAATCAATCAGCATTGAAAACGCCCTTTGCACGGTATTAGGATTTACACCGATTAATAACGATGTATCTCTCACTGAAGGAAGATACTCGCCTTCCTTAAGCGCACCTGTATCAATAAGGTTCTTATAATAATCTTTAATTTGTAAATAGGCGGGAATACCTGGTAGTAGTTTCATACGTCTATAGTGTACTAATCGTATTAATACACGTCAATACCTTTTGTTGAATTTCTATGGTTTTTTACGATTTTATCAATAAAAAAGACCACTACTGTGGCCTTAATTATTCATAGTTATATAGGTTTACTATTGAAAAGATGGAGAATCATCAAATTGTTTGTAGTATTGATAATCTGTTACACTATAGGAACGTTCTTCTTGTGATTCATTTTCCATTTTTAGAAAGATATTAACTTCATCCAAGTACCAATATGTTTTTTCTTCTACTTTATACTTAGTGGTTTCGGCACTAAGAAATATATCTTTGCCAGAAGCACTAGCATCATTGATGAGCTCGACATTGAAAACATCAAAATATACTCTACGGATAGTGCCCACGAATGAGTTAATAGCATCAAGGGTGGTCATATTTTTAGATTGAGTGGCTGTAGGAGTAAAACTCTCCCAATCACCATTATTCATAACGTCTTTATGATAATAAACGTAACTATCATCAACGTAATGAGCAAAATAGGAGTCATTGTAATTATCTTTTTGCAAGGTGTTGATATAGACGTCTTTACCCACTACTTCAATAAGGCCTTCTTCTTGATTGGAATAACCAATTGTTAATGCGACTTTAATATCGGTAGGTGGAGTATTTTTGAATTCATTAAAAAGAGAGCAAGCAGATAAGCACAATATTGAGGCACCAATGAGAATTGTTTTTTTCATTTTTAACTCCTTATTTTTAAATAATTTGTTTCATGATAATCACCACTATTATATCTCTTTTTTTCTAGAATTAATCAAAGTTTTTAGATATATCTCTAATCAAAAAACGCTCTTTGTAAGAGCGCGAATAAACTTTATATGGAGCACGCGACGGGAATCGAACCCGCACGATTAGCTTGGGAAGCTAAAGTTCTACCACTAAACTACGCGTGCTTCTTGTAAAAAAGCCCTTTGTCAGGGCTTATTTAACAATTTGGTGGGTACTGACGGGATCGAACCGCCGACCTTCTGTACGTCAAACAGATGCTCTCCCAGCTGAGCTAAATACCCAATTGTGCTGGTGCCGACTACAGGAATTGAACCTGCAACCCACTGATTACGATTCAGTTGCGCTACCAGATTGCGCCAAGTCGGCAGGTAGTAATTCGTTTTAGTCGCTCAATAATAATATGTGTTTTTATAACAAGTTTCAATACTTATTTTAAAAAACTTAGTTTTTGCTTTATTTATTAATAAAGTGGCTTACCACAACTATTGCAATATTTCGCTCCATCATCGTTTTCAGCGCCACAATAAGAACATATTTTTGTAATAGGTGCACCACACTTTGAACAGAACTTCGCACTAGCAGGATTAACAAAACCACATCTAGCGCACTTATTAGCGGTCACTCCCTCAATTGGTTCGTTCTTCTTTGAGGAAATCTTATTCACGACATTGGCAATAGAATCGCCAGTTTCATCAAGCATATAGTTAGTGAAATCTTTAGCGACAGGAGCGGCTTGAGAAGCAGCATAATCCATCATTTTTCTACGATATCCTAAGGATAAGCAAACAATGCCACCAATCATTAAAGGACCACCGATAAAACAAAGGAAAAATAATTTAGGCATTTGGATATCGCCAGATCCAAAGCTCGCAAATGTCATAAAGAATGAGCCCATACCAGCGATAAGGCAAATAATACCTATAATTAATAAAGGCCAACCAATAACCTTTAATATTTTTGTAGTTCCGTTATAACGATTTTCATATTCTTTATTGTTCATATTGCGTGTCCTCTTAAGTCATAGTTAATTATACACACGATTAGGCAATAAAAAAGACCTTTTCGTCGAAATTTAAAAAAGCCATTTTATTTCGTC
>CADCJP010000014.1 GCA_902801805.1 uncultured Erysipelotrichaceae bacterium
CCGTTCGTACAGAAGTACTTTGTCACCGGTGTGATGAGTGGCTTAATCGGTGTGACTATCACCTATTTAGCGTGTCTTGTCATCAACTTAGTTGTTTCGCCATTCGGTGTCACTAATGTCGCTATTTTAACTATTCCAACCGCTTTATTAATGATTGGACTAAGTGTTGTTTTAAGCGTCTTATCTGGTTTAATCCCAAGTATGCACGCTTCTAGACAAGATCCAGTTATTGCTTTAAGGAGTGAATAATGAAAAAAGTTGCTCTCATTTCTTTAGGCTGCGCAAAAAACCTTGTCGATAGCGAGAATATGCTCGGTCTTTTAATCAAGAACAATTATCAAATTGTTAATAACAAAGATGATGCGGATATTCTCATCATCAACACCTGTGGTTTTATTGAATCCAGTAAAAAAGAATCAATCGATACAATTCTCGATAACATTAATAAAAATCAAAAAGTAGTGGTTACTGGTTGTTTAGTCAACCGTTATAAAGACGAACTCGCTAAAGAAATCCCAGAAGTGGATTTATGGATTCCAATTAGAGATTATCCACGTTTCACCCAACTTTTAGCGACTCTTGATCAAGACATCACTAACTATGAAGGTCTTAACGATAATTATCGTTTAGTCTCCACTGGCTCCTACAGTGCTTATCTTAAAATCGGTGAAGGCTGTTCTAACTGCTGCACATACTGCGCGATTCCTTTAATTCGTGGTCCATATGTTTCTAGACCTTATGAAGATATTATTAGCGAAGCAAGAAAACTCGCTAACGATGGCTATAAGGAATTAATCGTCTTAGAACAAGACACAACTAGATACGGCCTAGATTTAAAAGAAAAGAAGACAATCGTGGATTTACTCAAAGGTCTTTTAGAAATCAAAGAGCTCGCCTTTATTCGCTTACTATACCTTTATCCAGATGAAATCACAGATGAGTTAATTGATTTAATTGCTAAAGAAGAAAGATTAACTCCATATTTCGATATTCCAATCCAACATAGTGAAGATAAGATTCTTAAAGCGATGAATAGACGTGGTAATAAAGCTTACCTCACTAATTTATTTAAGAAAATTAAAACCAAGATTCCTAACGCTATCTTAAGAACCACCGTGATGGTGGGTTTCCCAGGCGAAACAAAGAAAGAGTTTGATAACTTAATTAACTTTGTTAAAGAGGTGAAGTTCGACCATTTAGGCGCTTTTACATATTCTAGAGAAGAAGGCACTAAATCTTATGATTTCCCACATCAAGTGAGAGAAGCCACTAAACAAAAACGTTTAGATGAATTAATGTCCTTACAGCAAAAGATTTCCTACGATTTAAATAAGAAACATATCGGTGAAGTGATGAAAGGTCTCGTCGTGGGTAAAGAAAACGGCTACTACTTACTTAGAAGTTACTTTAATGCGCCTGATGATGTGGATGGTAAAATCCTTTTCCGTGCTTCTAAAGAACATCAAGAAGGCGACATTACTGAAGTAAAAATCACTGAAAGTTATGTTTATGACTTATATGGAGAAGAAATCTAATGGATAACTCCATTCAAAACAAAAGAACTAAATTCTTCGATATCTATCAAATGATTATCGCTGGTTTTATTGGGGCGACTTTCATCTTTTTCATTGTCTCAATCATCCTTCGTTTTATCTTTTTAGATGATTTAGCGACTAGAGAAATCATTGATTCTATTACATCAATTAATTCCGCTTTACATATTCTTTCTTGGACTTGGTTTATTATCCGTTCTGTTACTTACAGTATGCGTCTAAACGAAGCGATGAAAGAGCAAGAGGATATTTAATATCCATCGTTAAAAATCGCTATTGATATAGATAAGCATTTATGTATAATTATTAATGCTGCCCCCTTAGTAAAATGGTATTACGCATCCATGGTAAGGATGAATCGGTGGTCCGATTCCGCCAGGGGGCACCATCTTAAATATTTAGGACTGATGTGAATAAATATGTCGGTCTTTTTTTATTCTATGTAAAATATATAAGAGAGTTAATTATGTATGGCAGATATCATCATCGTTGAAGATAATATAGAAATTGGCAATCTACTATGCGATTTCCTAAGAAAAGAAAAGTATTCTGTGTGTCTTGCCACTAGTGGAGAAAAAGCTCTCGAATTATTTGAAAAATACGGGGCTAAGATTTTTGTTTTGGATATTATGCTTCCAGGAATTGATGGTTTAGCAGTTTGCTCTAAAATTAGAGAAACTTCTAATGCTTATATCATTATTGCCAGCGCTAAATCCGACAAAGAAGACAAATTAGCGGGCTTATACTTAGGCGCAGATGATTATGTCGAAAAGCCATATGATATTGATATCTTACTTGCTAAAATCAAAGGTGTTTTTAAAAGAAAATACGCTATTGAAGAAATTCATGAAGGCAATCTTATTTTAAATACCGTTAATAATACCTTGTCCGTAAATAATAAACTTATCCCTGTTACTGATAAAGAATTCGAATTATTAAAATTATTAATCGAAAATAAAGGCACAACCCTCAAAAAAGAATATCTATTCAATAATATTTGGGGTAGTGATAGTGAATCAGAACTACAAACATTAACCGTGCATATTAAATGGTTAAGAGAAAAAATAGAAGAAGATCCAAAAAACCCAAAACATATTATCACTGTTTGGGGAAATGGTTACCGCTATGAGTAAATTTAGAAGAAACTCTATTATCTTTTTGATTTTAGAAGCAATTTTAATTGCTGCTTTCAATATCGTTTATTTTGTTAGTAAACCAACTGGAGAAGATCGTCAATATCGCGTTGATATTAACCGTATTGAAATGGCATTGAAAGCAGGAGAAACAGTTAATGCTGACGATTATAAAAGTGTCATAAAAATCGTTCATTATGATGATACATATAAAACAAATAATGATTATGCTGTCATTAATGTGAATGGTGAATTATATTCTATTGAATATAAAGTGGAGAATAATGATTTAACCGCTATTATAATGATGAATGTTGGTTTAACTATGACATTCATTTTAACTCTAGTGGTATTAGTCTATGTCGATTTAAAGGTTTTAAAACCATTTAATAAATTAAGCAATTATTCCACTGAACTTGCTAAAGGTAATCTTACTAACCCAATTAAAGAAGAAAAGAATAAGAACTTTGGTAAGTTTGTCTGGGGCATGGATATGCTTAGAGAAACTTTAGAAACAAATAAGAAGAATGAACTTAAATTACAAAAAGATAAAAAGACTTTAATTCTTTCTATTTCTCATGACATCAAAACCCCATTAAGTGCGATTAAGCTTTATTCTAAAGCGCTTAAAGAAGGTATCTATGAAACACCTGAAAAAAGAAAAGAAGCATTAGAGGGTATCGATAAAAATGTTAAAGAAATCGAAAAGCATGTTTCTGATATCGTGAATGCTTCTAAAGAAGACTTCCTTAATCTTACTGTCAATAATAGTGAGTTATATTTATCTGATTTGATTAATAAAATCGAAATATTATATAAAGAAAAATTCACTCATCTTCATACTGCTTTTGAAATAGAACCATATGAAAACTGCCTTGTTAAAGGTGATATAGATCGATTAGAAGAAGTATTACAAAACATCTTAGAAAACGCCATCAAATATGGTGATGGACAATATGTTAAAATCCATATTGAGGAAGAAGAAGATTATAAATTAATATATATCGTTAATTCAGGATCATCCATTAATGAAGAAGAATTGCCTCATATCTTTGATTCTTTCTATCGTGGTAGTAACGTAGAGAATAAAGATGGTAGTGGTTTAGGCTTATATATTTGTAAAAGTCTCATGCGTATGATGGGCGGAGACATTTTTGCAAAAATAGAAAATAACGAATTTAACATAGTTACCGTTATTAAAAAGTGTTAAAAATATAAATTAATTTTCGATTTAATGATTATTTAATAATTGTTCCTTTACAATACTCCCGGAAGCTAGGAAAGGAGCTGTTATTATTTATGTTTCTAAGAATATTAAAAAAAGATTTAAAACGTAAAAAGACAATGAATATCATCATGCTCATATTCATTATTTTAGCGTCTATGTTTGTCGCTAGTGGTCTTAATAACGTTATTACAATATCTAATGGCACTAATTACTTTTTTAAACAAGCAGGTTTAGGTGATTATATTGCCGCTAGAAAAGGAGCGGAAGAGTCTGGAGATGGCTTTAAAGAAATCTTATCAAGTATTGATGAAGTCAAATCATATCGTATTGATGAAGTTATTTACTGTGGTAAGGAAAACGTTGCAAGAGAGAATGATAAAGAGGCCGTATTTGATAACACATTATTAGTGCAAAGCTTAGAAGATAGTGGTCTTAATTATTTTTATAGCGATGATAAAGTGGCGACAGTTGTGCCAGAAGGACATTTCTATTGTTCTTATAGATTTGCACACGCTAACAAATTAAAAACTGGAGATAAAGTCATTTTTAAAGGCGATACTGTAAAACTTAGCTTAGCCTATGATGGTATCCTTAAAGATGCATTGTTTGGTTCAGACATGCTTAATAACGTTAGATTTTTCTTAAGCAAAACAGATTATCAAAGTTTAAGAAATGATGTTAATGAAGGCAAAATAGGTGAATTTGCCTATATTGATACAGATGATGTTTCTGCAGTGGATGTAGGCTTATCAAATAACTGTACAACCTTAATGTTTTCTAGACCAAGAGCCACGATTGAAATGGCTTATATCATGAACATGATCTTAGCCTTTATCACCTTAATCCTTAGTGTTTGTTTAATTATCGTCTCATTCGTCATCTTAAGATTTACTATCACCTTTACAATCACTGAAGAATATCGTGAGATTGGAGTAATGAAAGCAATTGGTATTAGAGACTTTAAGATTAAGAGTTTATACCTCACTAAATATTTGGTCATGGCGGTATTAGGCTCACTAATTGGTTTTGGACTAAGCTTCCCATTTGCTAGTTTGTTACTTAAGAGTGTTACCAATACTATGGTGTTAGGTAGTGGATTAGGAGTTTTACCAAATGTTCTTGGTGCCGCGATAGTTATCTTATTAATATTAGGCTTTGCCTATTTGGCAACTGGGGTTGTTAAAAAAGCCACACCAGTAGACGCGATTAGAAAAGGTCAAACTGGTGAAAGATTTAAAAAGAAATCAAAACTTAAACTCTCTAAGAGCAAAACAAATTCAGTGACCTTTATGGCGGTCAATGATGTTGTTAGTAATAAAAAGAAATATATTACTGTTGCCTCTGTGTTTGCCCTTTGTACAGCCTTTGTGCTCGTGCTCACTAACACAGTGAACACAATGAAAAGTGATAATCTTGTTGATTCATTTGCGGCCCCTAGTGACTTATATTTCAGTAATCAAGATAAGCAAATGTCTTTCATGCACGAAGGTGGTAATGAAGAACTCCAAGAATATATTGCTAAAGTAGAAAACGATTTAAAAGATATGGATATGCCAGGACACGTCTTCGTGGACACCCAATATATCTTTAAAGTAAAGAGTAATGAAAATGAGTATTCAATTACATTCCAACAAGGTATTGGTACCACGATTGATATGTACTCATTTACCAAAGGCACTGCCCCGCAAAATATGTATGAAATCGCTATTACTCCAACAATTTCAAAAAAGATTAATGCTCATATTGGTGATACCGTCACCGTAGATTATGGAACAGGTCCAGTTCAAGCAACTGTGACAGCCTATTTCCAAAGCATGAACTTAGTTGGTGAAGTAGCTAGAATTCATGAAAGTGTTCCGATAAGTCTCAAATACGCTACTTCCTGGATGGCTTTCCAAATCAATTTCGATGATCATCCATCTAATAATGTAATTAAACAACGCAAGAAAAAATTAACGGAATATTTTGATGGATTAGAAGTCCAAACCGCTGCAGAATTCCAAGCGGATTGCATCGGAGTTGTACCAACAATGGAAACAGTGCAAAAGTTACTCCTCGCTATTACATTAGTAGTGGTGACCTTAGTAGTAGTCCTTATGGAACGCTCATTTATCAGCGATGAAAAGAATGAAATAGCGATTCTAAAGGCCGTTGGCTTTAAGGATCGAAGAGTTATCCTCTACCATATGATAAGGTTTGGTATCGCCGCCTTAATCGCGGTTATATTCGCCGGAGCAATTTCCATCCCACTTACGTATCTAACGATTGGGCCAATCTTCCAATCAATGGGTATGTCGAACATGACATTTGCTATTAATCCACTTAGTATCTTTGTCTTCTATCCATTAATCATTTTAGGAGCAACATTAGTAGTAGCCTTTATCACATCACTCATTACAAAGACAATTAAGAGTTCAGATACTGCGAGTATCGAATAATAGGAGGAAGCAAATATGAATATTATTGAAGCTAAAAATTTATGTAAAACATACATCGTTGAAAAAAGACAAAACAACGTTTTAAAAAATGTTAATTTGAAAGTCGAAAAAGGCGAAATGGTCGCTATCATGGGTCCTTCTGGAAGTGGTAAAAGTACTTTGCTTTATAGCATCTCTGGAATGGATAAGATCACTTCTGGTGAGGTCATCTTTGATGGAAAAGATATTTCTAAATTGAGCAAGAACGAACTATCTGAATTAAGACTTAATAAAATGGGATTCATCTTCCAACAAATGTTTATGATGAAAAACTTATCCATCTTGGACAACATCTTGCTTCCTTCTATTGAAAGCAAAAAAGAAACAATTTCCCGTAAAGAAAAACTATTAAGAGCGGAAACGTTAATGAGAAAGCTTGGCATTATAGAAATTGCCGATAATGATATTAATGAAGTATCAGGTGGTCAACTTCAAAGAGCGTGTATTGCTAGAAGTATGATTAATAATCCAGACATGTTATTCGCTGATGAACCAACAGGCGCTTTAAATAGACAATCTTCTAAAGAAGTCATGGATGAATTATGCAAATTAAATGATGAAGGCACAACAATCATGATGGTCACTCACGACGCTAAAGTGGCGGCAAGATGCACTAGAATCCTTTATATAGTCGATGGTCAAATTGCTGGTGAATATAAATTCGCTAACAATAAGTTGGAACAAAAAGAGAAAGAAAGATTATTAAATACTTGGCTTATGGATATGGGTTGGTAATAGATGTCATAAAGGGATAATAAAACGGAAGCGATTTGACTTCCTTTTTATTGATTGCAAAACTGAACATTGTTTAGTATTATGTTTGAGTATGAATACAAATAACTGCAAGGAAGAACTTATTCAAACCACTATCTCATTAATTAATGAGAATGGTGGAGATGTTAGCAAAGTAACTATAAGAGACATCACTTCAAGAAGCGGTGTTAGTGTTGGTTTAATTAATTATCATTTTGGAAATAAAGACAATTTAATCACGGAATGTGTTCAAAGCATCATTACCGGTGTTATTAAATCCTTTAGACCAACTTACGAAATAGAAAAAGGGTTATCACCTTTTGAAATAGCAAAGGTAAAGGTTATTACAACCGCTTGTGAAGTTTTTGATTTCTTGCTCGCTAATGAGTCTATTAGTAAGATTTCTATTCTTAATGATTACGCTCATTATGGGGAAAACACAAACACTTACACATGCATTCGCGCTGTATGCTACACAATTGGTGAGGGTATTGAAGATCCTTTAAAAAGAGAACTGATTGCTAATTCAATTGTTAGTACTATGCAATCAGCGTTTTTAAGGGCGATTAATGAAAAATCTTTCCTGGGTTATGACTTTACTAAAAAAGAAGATAGAAATCGCTATATCGTGGATTTAGTAAATGTATTGATGAAGGAGAAATTATGAGATTTAAAGTTTTTAAAATTCTTGTTTTAACAATAGCTTTATTTGTAGGAATAGGGGCTTTATTTGGCGGTATAGCTATGTTAATTAAACCAGATGGTAGTATCTTACGCATGGAAGAACTGATTCCGTATTTCCAAGTTTTACCATTTGCGGATATCTTATTCCAAGACTATGTCTTCCCTGGTATTGCCTTAATCATCGTTAATGGTGTCTCTAATGTTATCGCCTCTATCTTTATGCTTATGAATAAGCGTATTGGTTATGTTTTATCAACAGTGTTTGGCTTTACTTTAATGCTATGGATTATTATCCAATTCGTTATCTTCCCTTTAAACGCTTTAGATATTATTTATTTCACATTAGGAGTTTTACAATTAATAACGGGTTACGTTGCTCTTGTTTCATATAGTCAACAATTCTTTAAATTTGATGAAAATGATTATCAAGACATCTCTAAAGAGTCAAAGACTCTAGTTGTCTATTTTTCTAGAAAGAAATTCACTAAAAAGATTGCTTATGAAATCGCTAATAAAGAAAAGGGTAATATTGAAGAATTAGTTACTAAAGAAAGAACTGAAGGTGATTTAGGTTTCTGGTGGTGTGGTAGATTCGCTATGCATAAATGGCCAATGGAGACATTACCTTTAGATACTGATATTAATCAATATGAAAGAATTATATTAGTGACACCTATTTGGGTATTTAAGATGTCCTCTCCAATAAGAGACTTCATCATTAAGAATCAAAATATTCTCAAGAACAAAGTAATTGAAGTGGTGTTTAACCATTTTAATCCATGGTTACCAAAAGGTGCGATTAATGAAGTAAAACAATATATTAACGTATCTAAAGTAGAATCAAAGACTACAATGTTAGGACACACTTTTAAAGCAAAAAGAAACTCTTTTTTTGAATAGAAAACCGGATGAATAAAACACATAGTTTTGCTGGACATGAAATAATTAATTGATAAAATAATGAGGCTATGAGGAAAAATTATGAACGAATCTAAATTATTAAACACAAAACTAAAAACCATCCTTGCGGTATTAATTATCTACGTGATTTGTTTTGCTTTCCGTGCCTTAGAATACTTTGTTATTCGTACGGATCAAACATTCTTTGGTGAAGCCTTTATCCATAAACTTATTGGTATTGGCTTACTAGTGGCCGCGATATTTACTTTCCGCTACAAGTTTAGCGATGTTGGTTTAACAACAGGCAAATCATTCTTAGACATTCTTAAAGGTCTGGTCTTTGGCATTGTTGTCTTTATCATCGCTTATGGTGTAGAAATCATCATTTTAGCCGCTTCTAATAACTTACAAGCAGTGGAACTTTATGTGACTGCTTATTCAGTTGATGCTGGCGAAGAAGTTAAACGTACTGGTGTCTTCTTCTTAATCTGCGTTATCGGTAACATCATTAACGTTTTAATGGAAGAAGGTGTCTTTAGAGGCTTATTCCAAAAGATGCTCAGCGATAAATATAAATTCGTTATTGCTGGTATTATTGCTTCTGTCTTATTCGGCTTATGGCACATCATGGCTCCATTAAGAAGCTTTATTGATGGCAACAAGAGCGCTGGTGGATTTATCGGTGAAAGCATGATGCTCATCGGTACATCTGCGTTAGTGGGCTTTAAATTTGCGATGATGGGTAAGATGACTGGTAACCTTTATATGGGTATGGGCGATCACTTTGTGAATAACACAATTGTGAACATTCTCCACGTCATCAATAAAGAACAAGAAGCGGATAACTTAATGGTTATTAGAATCTCAATTGCCCAGTCCGTTTCCTTTACTGCAGTCCTAATTTGGTTCATTATTGACCTATTAAAAAAGAAAAAAGCTAACCAACCTCAAGTTGAGGAAGCAAAGTAAAAGCGGTTATACCGCTTTTTTATTTATCTTAAAAAGTTTTTAACCACAAAATGTTACAGTGTGGCATTTTTGTGACACTCGCTATGATAACATGACTACGCTAGCACTTTTGGTTAAAAAGAATGCTTCTCCTTTCTCGAAAGCCTAAGGTCTTAGCTAATGTAATTAAAAAATGTACGCTTGGCACGCGTGCTTGCTTAGCGAAGGTGTTGTGAAATGAGTGTTCTTAATAGGGAGTGGGAACATTCAGGATACAAGACCAACTCACCATTCCTGATGATCATAAGGGAAAGGTACTACATTAATAGCACGCTTTTTTATTGGCTTATTTTTCTTGAATAAAATAAGTATTTGCAGTGCCTTGATTTTAGTGTAAACTTAAAAAATCTTATTACAACTTTGGGGAAAGTTATGAAAAAGATGCTGAAGACATTTTGGAACTATTTCTGCTATTGCGGAATTGAAAGGGAAGAGTTTAGAAAAGTCAAAAAGGACGCGTATATCTCCAATTTTGATGTTTGGAGAATTCTCCATCTCATCATGGATGTCACTTTTGGCCTTTTATTAATCTTTTCCATGCTCAATGATTTCGTAGCTATTAATAGAGTCTCCTATCTAATTGCTTTTATCTATTCTGTGATTGCTACTGTGTTTTTCTTTATCTTAAAGAGAGACTCATTAGCCGCCCAATTATTAATCTATCTATCAATTTCAATGCTCTTCTTATTTGGAGCATTCATTACCCAAAATAAACCAACATCTCCAGCTATTTCTTTTATCGCTTTCTTATTAATTACTCCTTTATTCATGATTGATAAACCATTCTTCATGTCTATTGAACTCGTTTTAGCGTCCATTATTTTCTTAGTGTGGATGTACTTTGTGAAAGATATCGAAGTCTGGAAAGCGGACTTAATGAATACCACAATATTCACATTCGTGGGTATCTTAATTCACGTTATGGTTAATTCTTTCAGAATTAAAGAGTTCGTTTTAATTCATAAAATCAATGAACAAAAAGACACTGATGAATTAACTGGCATTAAGAATAAAGCCGCTTTAACTAGAGACATTAACGAATTCATTAAGCTAAGTTCTAATAACAAAGGTATCCTCTATGTTATTGATATCGATTACTTCAAAAAGATTAATGATACATATGGTCATGATACCGGTGACGTAGTGCTCCATAAACTTGGCACATACTTAAAACAAAAGTTTATTAACCACGAAATCGTTGGTCGATTTGGTGGTGATGAATTTATCGTTTTCTTAAGAAACAATGATGATGTTGAAGCTGCCAAGAAGTTTGCCGCAGAAATCATTGAAGAAACCGCTGAACAAATCAAACTTCCAACTGAAGAATTTACCTTCTCTTTAAGTGTTGGCTTAGTAGTGTACCGTGGCAAAGAAAAGAACTATTCTGAACTCTTTAAGAAAGCTGATATTGCTTTATATAAAACAAAAGCAGATCGTAGCATCAAATTTAATATCTATAACGACGATTAGTTTGTATAATATTGCTATGAATAAAAATAAAAAGATATCCTTCAAGGATATCATCTATATTGCGTCTACAGTTTTGCTAGTCGGTGGTCTTATTACGACATCCGTCCTTTTAGTGGTCAAAAACAAAAAGGAAGTGTCTGAGGATTATTACGATAAGAAAGTCGCTCAATTCACCATGGAAAACGGCAATTTTTCCAAAGGGCAAATTGTCTTTATTGGCGATTCCATCACTGACTTATATCATCTTGATGATTACTATCAAGATTTACCTTTAAGAACATATAACCGTGGTATCGGTGGGGATGTCACTGGTATGCTATTAAAACGCATCAAAGTATCTCTCTATGACTTAGAACCCACTAAAGTGGTGCTAATGATTGGTATCAATGATATCAATGGTGGAGTCTCCACGAACACGATATTAGAAAACTACAATAACATCCTAAACGGCATTAAAACGACATTACCATCTGCGAAGGTCTATACGATGTCCATCTTACCAATCAATAACGATGTCGCTAGTTATATTGATGTTAAAAAGTCCACGAATAAAATCCTGGAAATAAATCAAGAAATTAAAGAAATGGCGAATAACTATTCTTATCAATATATGGATTTACACTCATTAGTGAAAGATGATAGTAATCATCTTAAGAAAGAGTATAGTCTTGACGGTATCCACTTAAGTGAACAAGGATTTGTCACTTGGACCAACTTAATTAAACCTGAATTACAATAAACAAAAAACGAGCATTAGGGAGTTGATGCTCGTTTTAAGTTGGCACAAGAGGAGATCGCTAGAATTATGCTTGTGACCAATGTACAGGATCTCTAAAGTCTCCTGTCGCGTAACCGTTAATAAGTCTTACTAAACAGTCATTAAGATATTCAACCACGAGTGGTTCCTCGGTAGAGGCTTCAATATGAGAATTGCCTATACCAGAATCATCGGTTAAAAAGACATATTGTCCACCTGTAAGAAGGGATTGAGAACGGAATAAGTATTCCGCTTGCTTGGTGACACCAGAACCGCTGACGGTAATGATTTTGATACCTTTATCCGCGGCTTTATAAGCTTGTTCAGACCATTCTAGAATGTCTTTTTCATGGCTTGGTGCGTCAGCAACATGAATAATTAATTTAGTGCTGTTATCGGACCATTGAGCGTTAACGGCTTCTGCCATCGCTACTTCAACAGCTTCAGGTAAGTCACCGCCACCAGCAGCTTCTTGCTTTGCAAACCAAGCTTGTTGGGCTTCAATATCAGAGGTGAAATCACTATATCTAGTGAGATAGGTATCCTCCTTATCACGATAGACCATCATCGCTAAGTTAATTGATGAATCAGGGTTCTTTTGTTTGACTTCGCTTAAGACATCGATGATTTCACTTTTAATATAATTCATTTCATCGCCCATACTACCAGTCGCGTCAACGACGAACATAATTTCAAGGCGATTAGATAAGGTGAAGTCATTTTCTAAATCGATGACATCATTATCTTTAACAGTGGTGCTATAGCTAGCTCTTTCACCGTTTTTATCTAAATATGAGATTTCTACTTCGTATTCTTCTTTAGAAATACGAGGGAAGAGATAAGCAGTTTCGGTATTATCAACGTAATACTTATTAGTTTCACCTTTTACTTTAACGGAGATATCATTACCATTTTTAACAGTTAATTTGACACGGTTATAGGTTCTGAAGTATTTTCCGTATTCACGCATATAAGAAGAAAAGACGTTATTTTCTTGGTTTTTTAATCCGTTTAGATTTAACCAGGAATCATATTTGGCATTATCGTCAATCGCCGAACATGTTAATTGTCCAGGTCTAATCACTGGTCTTTCAGATGAGCCTTCATTAGAAACGTCAGGTTCCATAGAAGCATCTGGTGATTTTTCTTCATAAGGAGCGTAAGAGACACCATTATAGTAATAGTCACCTTTTGGGGCTGCATTACAAGCACTTAAGGAAATAAGGGCTAAAACTAAAGTTGATATTTTGATTTGAGGTTTTATATTACGCATATCTTGGTCCCTCCTACTAATAAGACTGATAAGAGATGGTAAACTGCTAAAATATTTATAAAAAATTTAATCAATAGTGACTTACTAATTATAACGAGTATGATAGTTACTATATAGAGATATTTATATGATTTACGAAGCACATGAATTTACATTAAAAAACGGCTTAAAAGTCACGATTAAATCACCAGAAGTGAGTGATGCTTTAAAGCTGCTTGATAACATCGTTAATGTCTCTAAATCCACGAACTACTTATTAAGTGAACCTGAAGATTACGATATATATTATAAGGATATAAAGTTAGAGGAAGATTTCATCGCTTCTTTTAACACTAAAAGAGACTATCTCTTATGCGTTTATTTAGACGACCAAATCATTGGTAATTCGGCATTAAGATTTAACTATCACGAAAAGGATAAACATCGCGTTAATATTGGTATTGCCATTCAAGAAAAATACCAAGGCTTAGGTATTGGTTCTATTCTTTTTGATATCATGATTGAACTAGCCAAAAATAGTGAAGGCGTTGAACAAATTGAATTAGATGTGATAAACACTAATGAGAAGGCGAAGCGCTTGTATCTTAAAAAAGGTTTCAAGAAAACCGGTGACATTCCACATCAGCTAAAGCTTAAAGATGGCACTTATCTCGATGGAGAAATGATGGTGCTATTTCTAGAGAAATGAAAAAAGAACAGCCATCAGGCTGTTTTATTTTTCAATTTCTGGATACTTACACAAGATTTCCCTTATTTTGTAAAGCCTATGCTTATAAAAAGCGGACCCTATAACACAAAGCACGATACCCACAATCATTACTGATATCATTGACCATAATAAAGGTGGGAACCAAGTAGAGTGCGCATCTACGTGAATGACGCTTAATCCAACTGTGAGAAAAGAAAGAATAATTAAAGCCGCACCAATAAGAACAAATATTAGTCTAATCTTTATGATGCGTGACTTTTCTTTTTTAAGTCTTTCAATTTCTTCTAATGATAATTGTTCGTTGTTCATAATTATTCCTTAACTGTTTCGGAATTATCGTTTTGGCTTAAGATAACCGTTTGGCATTTACCGTAATCAATATGCACTGCGCGGCAGAAGAATAAAGATACAACGCCAAGGACAAAGACAAAAAGACAAACCGCTAAGATAATAGACTGTGTCTGAGAGTATTCATCAAAAGTTCTAAGAGCAATCGATGAAACAACAATTGGAGCGATAGTGAAGAGGATGCCTACCACTAATAAGACAATACGTAAGACTTTATAAACACCAACTCTCTTTTGTGCTTGTTCTAAACTTGGAAGATTGGTGTAGGCTTGACGGTAATGATCGACGTAGCCGTTTTTAGTTTCATCAATCTTATTTTCTATGTTAGAGGCTTGATAATTTTTACTGTATCTTTCAGCATTTAATTTATCTTTGTAGGCCATAATTAATTCCTCGCATAAAATGTTACCATTTAAGGCTGATTATTGCGATATAATATTTGCATGAACGAAAAAGAAAAGATGCTGAAAGGCAAGATCTATGATTCCATCTATCCTGAACTATATAACAGGAGAGTGGAAGCTAATAAACTCTGTATCGAATATAACAATCTTCCTGAAGCACATCCTGATAAAGCAAAAGTATTAAAACAAATATTTCCAAACGCTGATGAAACACTATTTGTGCGTGGCCCAGTCTATGTTGACTATGGCTGCTACACAACAATTGGCAAGCACTGTTACTTTAATTTCAATTTAGTGATTTTAGATGTTTGTCCAGTCACTATTGGTGATAACTGTTGATCGAGAATATGGTAAACCCATTACCATAGGTAATAACTGCTGGATTGGCGGTAATGTACCCATTCTTCCAGGTGTCACTATCCACGATAATGTTGTCGTTGGAGCGGGTTCAGTGGTCACTAAGGATTTAGAAAGTGGGGCTATCTATGTTGGTAATCCCGCGAAAAAACTTAGAGACATCGATGAAGAAAAAGACTCTATCTATAATCACAAAGAGTTGTGGTAATTAATTATCGGCTTGTTTACGAGCGTGTTTATCTTCGTACATTAAATGGTCAGCGCGTCTAGCGACGTTATGGACATCTTTATCTTCAGCGTAGTTATAGTCCGCTAGACCGATAGCGACACTAATCTTTTCCCAAGGTTCTTTAGCGAAAGCGCAAATTTCTGCGCTTTTTTCAATAAAGACATTCTTAAGCTTTTCTCTATTGAGATAATCTTCGCTTTGTAAAATAACGGCGAATTCATCCCCGCCAAGTCTAAAGACTGGGCTCTTAGCGAAGACACGACAAATCAAGTTACAAGAATTTTTGATATAAACATCACCTTTATCATGACCATATGTATCGTTAATGACTTTTAAAGAGTCACAGTCAAAGATAGCAATAGCAAACTTTGGATCTTCTCCATCATCAATTCTCTTTTGCATTTGTTCCATGAAGATATCATAAGCACCTTTATTACGGACACTTGTTAATGCATCAGCGTACGCTAAGGAGTTAAGGTCAGTGATATAGCCACCTAAATGTTCAATCAATCTATTCATAGTAGTGGTCAATGTTCCAATTTCATCGTTACCTTTATAGTCAAGTTTAACGTCGTAGTTACCTTCGTTAATTTCTTCAGCAGCGTTAGTTAATTCTCTTAAAGGTCTAGTGATACGTCTAGAGAAGATAATGGTTAAAGTACCAAAAACTAGACCAATCGCCACGGCAACAATAATTAATTGGACAATCAATCTTTGCCATGGTCCGTTTACTTCATCTAAAGAAATGACAACATTGAGTCTCGTGCCATTACTCAATGACTTCCAAACACCAATCTTTTCAGAACCATCATAAGTGTAATTAGAAACACCGTTTTCGTTTAATAGTCCCTTAGGGACTGATGGGATATCTTTTTCATCCATATCTAAAACATCAATGTATGGATGATAGACAATATTACCTTCTTCATCGTCAATAAAGGCATAGCCTGTTTCGTGCAACTTAATCGCATCCACTTGTTTCTTCATGGTGAGGTAGCTAATTTCAATACCCACAACGCCAACGAAGTTATTGCCTTTATAAATTGGGACGTTATAAGAAATCACACGTTCTTCAATAGTGTCGGTAATATATGGCTTAAGCCAAATGGCTTTGCCAGTAAACTTAGGAACGGTGAACCACACAAGCTTAGAAGTATCTTGTGTATCGTATTTAGTAATATCAGTGACTTCGTGTTCTTCAAATTCATTGGTTTTATTTTTGACATACCAGAAACCTTTTTCTGTTTCTGAATAGTTTGGATCAACGCGGTAGTAATAGGTCATAACACCATTTGTTTGATTCGCGGATGTATTGAATACATTCTTCGCTCTCGCCATGTGTTGATCTAATTCACCATCACTAATGGTTAATAAGTCTGACTTAATATAAGTGGAGACTGTTTCGACAGATTGTTCGACGCTTTCAAAATAGTAATCTAAACTCTTTTCGCCCGCTTCACAAAGGAGTTGTAAGTTTTGTTTCGCGGAATCAATACCAATGTTTCTAACAGAAATCGCAGAAATAATAGTCGCAACAATAATAGCGACAAGAATACCCGCGATGGTTAGTAATGTAGTTTTTGATTGAATCGAACGCATAGGATCTTTCCTTAAATCGTTTTTATATTCTAATAAAAAAATATTTCTAAATCAATTTTTACGATTTTTGATTTATGGCTTATTTTGTTCTAAATAATAAACAGATTTTGCGATTTGTACTATTTACTCCTTTAAAAGGGGTAAATCTTTTTGCTATAGTTAATATCAAGAGCGAGGTTAATATTTATGGCTTTTCAAATATTTACCGACACTTCTTCAGGCATGTCTAAGGAGTTAAGGGAGAAATACGGAATCGAATATTTTCGTATGGGATTAAACGTTGCGGGAAGAGAACTCCACGGTGATTTAGATTATCAAGAATTCTCTAGAGAGCAACTCTATGAATGGGTCAAAGACCCAAATATTAAAATCACCACGAGTTTGGTGACTGTTGAAGAATTCACCACGAAGTGTGAAAAATACTTAAAACAAGGTATCGATATTTTATATGTTGCTTGCACTGACGCTTTAAGTGGTACACGTGGTGTCTTTGAGTTAGTTAAAAAAGACTTAGAAGAAAAGTATCCAGATAGAACTATTCTTTCCATCAATTCTTGCCGTGCAGAAATGGCTTTAGGCTTAATGGTTATTGAAGCCGCAAAAAAACAAAAACAAGGCATGTCTATTGATGAAACATATAAATATATTCAA
>CADCJP010000015.1 GCA_902801805.1 uncultured Erysipelotrichaceae bacterium
TTGGATATATTCAGGTAATGGATCGCCATACATTTCATGAGCTTTGGCAAAGCACATATCCTTGAGTTTATTTTCACAGTTTTCAATGGTTGGAGTATACAAGTGATCGTTAGGAACAGGCATAATTGGTTCAATCATGTCTGCGATTTTATTTGTGTTAGTCACTGTGACTTCGTAGGCTTTTTCTTCGTCTAAGAATTCTTTCATGCAATTAAGCATTTCATCAGTTGTGCGGTAATGTTGATCTGGATTTTCAAATTCAGGCATTCTACTACGTTTATATGGATTGAGTGGGTGATTCACACCACCAATGCCTTTAGCGGAAATATAAACGTCTCTAAACACTTTGTGTTTCTTAGTGACATAGTGAACATCACCAGTAGCACATACTGGTTTACCCATCTCATCAGCGCATCTCACGATATCTTTTAGATGAGTGACGAGTTCTTCTTGAGTCATATCGCCCATATTGATGAGGAAGGAATAGTTTTCTAATGGTTGAATTTCAATGTAATCATAGAAAGCGATTGTTTCTTTTAAGACATCATCGCCATAGTATTGAGCATTTCTAAAGACCTCGCCATTAAAGCAAGCAGAACCAATGAGTAAGTCTTCTCTTAACTTTTCGATTTCACGGCGTGGAATCTTTGGTACTTCCGCTAAATAGTCGATATGGGAATAGGAAACGAGTTTATATAAAGCTTTAAGACCGGCTTTATTCTTTGCTAAAGCAATGACATGAGTTGGTCTAATATGTTTTAAAAGTGTCTTAGGTGTTTCTAGCTTTGCTAATTCAGCGTGTGTTAAATGATGGTTCTTCTTTGTTAAAAGAACGAGCATTGGTTGCCAGACATCATTTAAGACCTTAGCATCGTAGTCCGCACGGTGGGCTTCGTCTTCTTTATATTCGACTTCCATGTTACGGCATAAGCTGCCCAAGGTATGGCTTCTAGATTCAGGGAATAAATAACGTGATAAAGGAAGGGTATCGATTACCGCATTATTCATAATTGGCATATTTTCTCTCATTAATGCGTGTTGTAAGAATGAGAAGTCGAAGGATGCGTTATGAGTAACTAAGATTGCATCACCAATCCAGTCAATAATCTTTGGTAAAGCTTCACGGATTGTAGGTTTATCTTCTAACATCTTATCTGTGATATTAGTAATTTCCACAATACGCTTTGGAAGTGGGATTTGCGGATTGATTAAAATATCCATTGTTTCAGTGACAATGCCATTTTCCACTTTCACAGCACCGAATTCGATAATACGGTCATAGTAGCAGTTTAAGCCGGTTGTTTCTAAGTCGAGAACAACATACTTAGCGCGATTTAATTCGATAGGTGATGGGTTCTTAACGTATTTTAAGTCATCATCAACCATGTAGAATTCGACACCATAAAGCATTTTAATGCCAGTCTTTTTACCAGCATCTTGGGCATCTGGATAGCCTTGAACGACGGCATGGTCGGTAATCGCCATAGCGGTATGACCTAACGCTTTCGCATATTTAGCGTAGTCAATCATATGGCTGATGCCATCCATCGTAGACATATTGGAATGTAGGTGAAGTTCAACACGTTTCACTTCTGCATTATCTTTTTCAATTTCATCAGGTGGTAAAAGATCAATAAAGTGGGCTTTAACCGCCATAGCTTTATTGTAATCGTCATAGTAAGCAGCGCCTCTAACACGAACATTAGTGCCCCACTTCTTCATTTCTTCAACTGTCTCATCGCTGATTGAAGCGTTTTGATAACAGTTCGCGTAAATCGCTCCACCATTTTCATCGAATAAACCGATGTTTAATTTCTTTCTTTCACCGTATTCATTGATTTCCACGGAGAAGACTTTTGCTGGGAAGTCAACGTGGTCACTAGTTCTCACGATATCATCGATATGATCAAGAGGTTCATAATTACCGCGTCTATTTAATCTCGCTCTTTCTCTGTCTCTGGCCATTTCTCTAGCGTTTTGACGAGCGAGTTTTAATAATTGATCTTCAGTTTCTTCGTTGAGCTGCGCTTTTTCTTGGGCAATCATTTCTTCAACTTCACTACGGTCATTGATTTGACGAGCCGCGCTTTCTTCTTCTAAAGCCGCTTCAGCTTCAGTATTAGCCTTCTCAACAATCTTCTTCATTTCTCTTTTAGAAATGTTTACTAGTTCTTCTTGAGGAGCAACTTCTTCGATAATAGAAAACTCATAGTTTAAGAAATCTAAGAAGTCTCTAAAGTCTTTAATACTATTTTGGTATTGCTCTTTTTCCGCCTCATTAGCGTATGTCACCTTCAATAAGGATTCATTTTGTGGTTCTAAAAGAAGATTATGAGGAATGTGATATAAAGTTTGATACCATTCGTCAAAAAGACTTAATAAGTCATCCATATTAGGTCTTACAACGTAAGAGAATCTTAATAAGTATGGATAAGTTAAAGTATTTAAACCATCTTGGAACTGTCTTAATAAGTGATATTTCCATGGTGTTTGTTTAACAATCACCATATCAACTTGTTCACGTTTGAAGCGGTTACGACCGACCATTTCAAAATCAATATCAAAGGCATCGATGTTCTCGATGTGGATATGATTTAAGAAAGATACCATTTTGTCCGTCATAGTAAGCCCACCAAGATATAGGTAAATACATCCTTAATAAGGATAACACCCATGAGAAGAAGTAATAACCCTAAACCGATTAGGGAGACAATATTTTTTACTTTATCTGGAATCTTCTTTCTTGTTCCCGCTTCAACGAAGGTGACTAATAACTGCCAGCCATCTAAGCCTGGGAATGGAAGAAGATTAAAGATTGCTAAGTTCGCGGAGATTAAACCCCATATTCTTAAGAAGTTGGCAAAGCCAAAGTCTCTTAATACTGCGGTTGTTTCAAAAGCCACACCAACAATGCCACTTACTTGGCCCCAGTTTTGTGGATTGAATAACATACCTACTGCTTTAAATAAAACAATAGAGTTTTCACCAAATTCCGTAAAAGTATTTTTTACAATGCTGCCAAAGCTTTGCATCTTCTTTTCGTAGAAGAAAGAAGCACCAAAAGAAGCATAGCCATCTTCATCATCATTAACTGGTATAGAAACTTTTACAACATGGTCAATAGTTTTGCCATCGCTACCTGGTTTAAGGATGGAAAAATGCACTTGAAGTGATTCATAGTCAGCAGGAATAATGATATCAGCAAATGAAGGACCGTTGTTTTTGATTTTATAAACAAAGATTGCACCACTTAAGTCTCTATTACTAAAGTTTAAAAAGTCTGTAGTAATACAAGCGGAGTATTTAACGGAATCGTCGTTATTAAAGGTTGCTTGATTATCAAGAATATAGAAATGCTTTTCACTATTAGAAACTTGATCTTGATAGGTAATTAAATCACCAAGAGCGAAGATATCTCCATCTCTTAAGCCACTTTCATAGGCTAATGAACTTTGACCGCGTTTCTATAAAGTCTTTCTTGAGGTAAGCAGTTCGCCGCGAAGAAGAATGTGAGCGCTAATAAGGTGTTCATAGTGACACCAGCGATTAAAATAATCGCACGTTTCCACCACTTAATACCGTTAAGGGAACGTGATTGAGGTATTTCTACTCCATCAGGTAGTTCCACCCCTTCTCCATACATTGAGACATAGCCACCAAAAGGAATGGCTCTAAAAGAGAACTGGGTTTCTCCGTTCTTTCTTTTATATTTGAATAGAAGCGGACCCATACCAACGGAATATTCTAAACAGTAGACATTAAAAGCTTTAGCCATTGCTAAATGGCCAAGTTCATGGACAATGATTAGAATTGAAAGGAAGACGATGAATAAAAGAATATACAAAATGGTTGTTAGCACTTGCATACTTCGTACTCTCCTTTCTTGATTAAATCTTTTACTTTTGCCCTTGTTAATTGATCCACTTCTTTGAGCGTTTCATAGCTTGGGTTTTTAATTAAACGATGTTCATTAACACATTGATTGATAATACCTTCAATGCCTAAGAACGGAATCTTATGGTCTAAAAAGGCATAGACAGCCTCTTCATTAGCGGCGTTAAATACCGCACCCATGGTGCCTTTTTCTTGGATGACTCTTTTCGCTAATCTGACGATTGGATAACGGTTTTCATCAAAGGATGCGAAAGTCGTATTTTTGACTTTATTTAAATCATCAGAGACGACAGTTTCGTAATTGATTAAGCCTTGATACAAGGCATACTTAATGGGCTTACGCATATCAGGTTTGCCCACTTCCATACGATAGGTGCCATTATTATAGCGCACAAGCGAGTGTACGTAAGAATTTAAATTGAGAATTGTTTCAATCTTATCGATTGGTAAACCAAATAGATAATGGGCTTCAATAATTTCAAATGCTTTATTAACCATAGACGCACTATCGATGGTAATCTTTTTACCCATTTTCCAGTTTGGATGATTAAGCGCTTGCTCTGGAGTGACGTCTTTTAATTGTTCTCTTTTGAGGTTTCTAAAAGCCCCACCAGAAGCGGTTATAATCACTTTATCAATATCGGTATCTTGTACCGCTAAACACTTAGCGATAGCGACGTGTTCACTATCGATTGGTACTAACTTACCGTTTCTTTCTTTAAGAAGTTTATTAATGAGTTCTCCACCCACCACTAATGATTCTTTATTGGATAAAGCGACAATCTTATCGCATTCTAAAGCTGTAATTGTGGGCTTTAGTCCCACGAAACCCACTAAAGCGTTGACCACCATTTTCGCGGTGCTATTTCTAATGAGTTCATTTAAACCTTCATCACCGTAGTAGAAAGTGATGTTTGGATATGCTTTCTTGAAATAACTGAGTTTACTTTTATCTTGAATGCAGATTCCTTTAACTTTTGGAAAATGGTTAACGATGCCACGTATTTTTCTTGTTTGATGGCCAACAGAAAAGGACTCTAAAGTAAAGTCAGTTGGATTTTTGAGCATCACATCAATAGTTTGAGTGCCGATTGAACCAGATGCCCCTAAGAGGCATATGGTCATCATGGGAGAATGAAGCCTCCCGGGACGTCACAGAAAATATTGGTATAGATAGCGACGGTCATAGCGGCGAATAAAATAGAATCTAAGCGATCTAAAATACCACCGTGACCTGGAATTAAGTTAGAGAAATCTTTGATTTCATAGTGTCTTTTAATAGAGGAGAAAACTAAATCACCAATGACGGACACTAATGGAATAAGTGTGGATAAGATAAGGATGTGATACCAGTGATCAATGTCTAATAAGCCTTTGAGGATTGGATGACCAACCGCACTCATAATAAAGGCAAAGCCACTAATGAATGCACTAGTTAAAATCACACCACCAAAGAAACCTTCCCAAGTTTTCTTAGGGGAAAGTCTTGGATTCATTTTATGTTTACCAAAGAAGACACCAACGAAATAAGCAAAAGCATCGTTTAAGCAAGCGCCTAGGGCGACATATAAAATGAATAAGAATGATTCAGCGTTATCGTAACCATTGATATATGGCACTGTTTGTCCTAAAAGAGCTAAGTCTTGGTGATGGACATGAACAGGATAGTAACGAATAAATAGTAAGCTTTCTAAGCCTAAGGCAATGATAATAACCGTTGTGATAATGAAGCAAGCATCCATAATGGTAAAGTTCTTATCAGCAATGATTGTCATTGAGCAAAGAATAATACCAACAAAGATGATGGTCGCACTTAATGAAATACGGTTATAACTATCATAGATACCTGACCATTGATCATTGAACATCTTAGGAATGTCTTGGAAGAAGTTCCAGAACAAAACTAAGAAAGCGAGAATGAACGCGGTGATATATAAAACTTTGGAATACTTAGTTTTAGCGCATCTGATGATTTCAATGATAGCGAAAACTAAGACTAAACAAATAAAGCCAAAGAATGGCCAGTCACCAAACATGACGAAAGGTAAAACAATCGCAATAGCAGTTAATCCAGCAATGATTCTGGTACGCATCGAAGTAACTGCCGCATTACTTAATTCATTTGGTTGAAATATTGGCTTGCGTTCTTTCATAAAAATAACACTTAAAAATAGTATACACATAAAAAGCGGTATTTGTAATAAATAACCGCTCTTTTATTAAATTTGTTTTTTCTAAAGACTAGAGAGACATCAATTCTTTTTCTTTTTCAGCGACGACAACGTCCACTGCTTTGATGGATTCTGTGACGACTTTTTCTAAGTCTTCTAATAATTTCTTTTGATAGTCTTCAGTATAAGAGTCATCATCTTTAGCTAATTCAATATAGTCACGTCTGATATTACGGATAGCAACCTTAATATCTTCACCATATTTCTTAGCTTGTTTAACGACTTCTCTTCTTCTTTCTTCAGTTAGTGGAGGAATGGTTAATCTAATTTGTGTACCTTCATTAATTGGGTTAATTCCAAGATCGCTCTTATTGATAGCAGCGATAATGGCTTTAGCGTCGTTTTTATCATATGGTTTAATGAGTAATTGTCTTGGTTCTGGAACAGAAACAGAGCTCATTTGGTTAATTGGTGTCATTGTGCCGTAGTAATCGACTTCGATACCATTAAGCATATTTGGTGTAGCTTTACCTGTTCTTAATGAGGTTAATTGAAATTTTAAAGACTCGACAGATTTATTCATCTTTTCTTGCATGTCTAATACGAGTTCATCCATGGTGATTATTCTCCTTTTTTAACGATAGTTCCAATGCGTTTTCCTTGGGCGGCAGCGATAAAGTTTTCAGCCGCCATTCTGAAGACACAAATGTGAATATCTTTATCCTTTATTAATTCTATCGCAGATATATCCATAATTTGAAGATTTTGTTTCAACATTTCTTGGAATGTGATTTCTGGGAAGAATTTTGCATCAGGATTTACTCTTGGATCTTTATCATAGACACCTTCCACACCGTTTTTACCCATGAGGATGGCATCGCAGTTTAATTGCACTGCGCGTAAAGCGGCAGCGGTATCTGTTGAGCAATATGGTTTACCTGTACCACCAGAGAGGAAGACAACTTTGCCTTCATTCATGGCTTTATCGGCGACTTCTGGAGTATAGGCAACATTAACTTCTGGAACTGGTCCAATTGCGCTTGTGACTAATGATTCGACGCCTAAGACTTTAAGTCTAGCGCCTAAGGCGACAGCGTTAATGACTGTACCCATCATGCCCATATAGTCCGCTTCAAATTGGTCCATACCAGCATCTTTAGCGATCTTGCCACGCCAGATGTTACCAGCACCGATAACAATGCAAACTTGCACACCACTATCATGGATGCTTTTAACCATCTTGGCCATGTTGTCTAAAGCTTCGGCAGAAAGAATAGCATCACTATTTTCCTTTAAAGCTTCACCGGATAATTTAAGTAGTACTCTTTTGTAAGCCATACGTTTTCCTCCTAAAAAAAGAAACACCAAAGGTGCTTCTTTTGAATTGTTAAAATTACTTAACTTGGCTCATGACTTCGCTAGCGAAATCATCTTTACGTTTTTCAATGCCTTCACCAACTTGGTAACGGACATATTTAAGAACGTTTGTCTTCTTTTCTTGAAGGACTTGGCCAACTTTCTTACCAGATTCTGTATCGAGTAAGTATGGTTGTTCAACAAGAACCATTTCAGCAAAGTATTTGTTAACTTTACCAGCAATGATCTTCTTGAGCATTTCTTCTGGCTTGCCAGCGAGTTTTGGATCTTGCTTAGCAGCTTCAAGTTGAATCTTGGTTTCGTGTTCGATAGCATCAGCGCCGATAGCGTTTGTATCTAAGTAGGCTGGGTTGTTAGCAGCAATGTGCATAGCAATACCTTTACCTAATTCAGCGTCTTCTTTGTCTAAGACAACAGCAACGGCAATTTTACCACCCATGTGGATGTATGTGTAGACGAATTGGCCTTCAGCTTGGTTGATGAGTTCGAATCTACGGAGATCGAATTTTTCACCCATTTTAACTGTGGCGTCGGTGAATAAGTCTTGAGCTAAAGCTTTGGCTTCTTCAACGTTCTTTGGTTCATTCTTTAAAATGAGACCAGCTGTTTGATCAACTAATTCACGGAAAGCATCACCTTTCGCAACGAAGTCTGTTTCACAGTTAACTTCGATAACGACGGATTTACCACATTTTTCGCATGTCTTTGTTAAGGCAAGACCTTCAGCGGCGATACGATCAGCTTTCTTAGCGGCTTTGGCTAAACCTTTTTCTCTTAACCAGTCTGTGGCTTTTTCAATGTCTTCGTTATTGTTTAATAACGCGGCTTTGCAGTCCATTAAACCAGCACCGGTTCTATCACGTAATTGTTTAATTAAGTCAATTAAGGCCATTATTTGTTTTCTCCTTCGGCTTTTGGTGCTTCTTCAGCGGCTGGAGCAGCTTCTTCACCTTCGGCTTTTGGTGCTTTTGGTTTGGCGGCTCTACGTTGTTGTTTTTCAGCGTTTCTACGAGCTTCTCTTTCAGCTTGTTCTTTTTCGTAAGCTTCTTGACGAGCTTGTCTTTCCGCTCTGATCTTTGCTAATTTTTCAGCGTTTTCTTTTTCTGTTTGGCGAATGACTTCTTTCATTGTGACGGCTTCGCCTTCATCTTTTGTATAGGCCACGACTGGGACACCGTTCTTGCTTTCAACGATAGCGTCAGCGATGACGGCTAAGATTAAGCTGAAGGAACGAACTGCATCGTCGTTAGCTGGAATGACGTAGTCAACAACATCTGGATCACTGTTTGTATCAACGATAGCAAACACTGGGATGTTTAATTTTCTAGCTTCGGCAACAGCATTGTGTTCAATGCGTGGGTCGATAACGAAGATAGCGTTAGGAATTTTTCTCATTTCCTTAATACCATCTAAGTTTTTGGATAATTTGTCTTTTTCTCTACGGAGTTGAGCGGCTTCAACTTTGCTTAATAAATCAAGTTCGCCTTCTTCTTCTCTTCTTTCGAGATCCTTCAAGTATCTAATTCTGGATTGGATGGTCTTGAAGTTTGTTAATGTACCACCTAACCAACGGTTGGTGATGTAGAAACTGCCAGAACGTAAAGCTTCTTGTTGGACAGCTTCTTGGCATTGTTTCTTTGTACCGACGAATAAGACTTTGCCACCGTTATCAACGATTTCTTTCATTTTGGCGTAGGCAACTGTAATTGCGTCGACTGTTTGTTGTAAGTCAATGATGTAAACACCATTTCTTGCACCATAGATGTACTTTTTCATCTTTGGGTTCCATCTACGGGTTTGATGACCAAAGTGAGCGCCAGCTTCGAGTAACTTTCTCATTGTGATAACTGGTGCATCAGGATCATGCATAACTGCTTCCATTGTTGGGGCAGCTTGTTCTGCAGGAGCGGCTTGTTCAGCAACTTCTTCAAGAACTTCTTTCTTTTCTTCTGCCATTTTTAGGCCTCCTTTTGTTGTACCTCCATTGCTTCGAAGAACCCGGCCACTTGTTTTTAACAAGCACATTGGCGGTTCAATCCACAATGTGTGTATTTGCTGTTTCCACAGCGCTTAATATCTTACCAAAGCGTATCTACGCATGCAAGAGGAAAATAATAATTATTATTGGTGTCGTTTACTTCTTTTTTGCTCGAGGGTGAGCGGACATATATGTTTCCTTCATCGCTTCTTCAGTAACGTGAGTATACACTTGTGTCGCATTTATACTCTCGTGTCCGAGGAGTTCTTGAATGACACGGAGGTCCGCTCCGTTTTCTAATAGGTGTGTCGCAAAAGAGTGTCTAAGGATGTGTGGGTGTAAACCTACATATAGACCAATTTTCTCTTCGATTGAATCTAAAATGTATTCCAAACCACGAGTCGTTAGTTGTCCACCATTAGCGTTAAAGAACAAAGGCGACAATAAATCATCGCTTTTCTTCTCTTCTGGTTTTCTTTTTTCTAGTTCGATATGTTTTGCGACTAGTGTTGGTCTTTCTTTATCGATGTATTTTTTGAGTACTTTTTGGCAATCAATTGAGAAAGGAACGATTCTTTCTTTGTTACCTTTTCCCAATACACGGATGGCTCTTTCTCTAAGATAAACCGATTGAATTGGCAAAGTTACTAACTCTTGCGCACGGATGCCTGAGTAATAGAGCAAATAAAGAATCGCTTGATCTCTTAAGGCTAATTCATCGGTTCTTTCCGCATTTCTTTTGAAAAGCTCTTCGATTTGTTCTTTATAGAGAGCGTGAGGATATTTGGTTTCCACTTTTGGCGCGGAAATGAAAACAAATGGATTATCTTTTGTATAACCTACATTAACCATATACTTATAAAAGTGTTTTAAGGATGAGAGACGTCTTTTGCAACTTCTTTTACTAATTCCTTGGTTTAATTCTTCAGTCAAAAAGTTACGAATACATATCGCATCAACGTCATCAATCATGACACCTTCGTGATAAATAAATTCGCAAAATTTATCGATATCTTCCTGGTAACTTTTCACAGTGCGTGGAGAATAATTTCTCACCACGAGAAGATGATCTAAGAATTCTTGTTCTGGTTTATTCATACATTAATGATAGCAAAGAAAAGAAAAAAACGGATTATTAATTCCGTTTCTTCCTAATAATTCTTTCCATATGATTGCACTTTGGATAATTGATACAGCCAAGGAAGTAACCAAATCTTCCTTTCTTCTTGACCAAATAGCCATCACAGTCCGGGCAATCCTTAATGCGTTTCTCTTCTTCCACGACTGGTGAGGAATTAGTAGATGCTACTTTTCTTGTATAGCGGCATTTTGGGAAATTGCTACAAGTGATGAAGGAATTACCATTTTTATTTCTGAGCAATAACTCACCACCACATTCTGGGCACTTTTCACCAATAGGTGTTGGCGCTGGTGCATCACTTTCTTGCTTTTGCACGTATTTGCATTCTGGGAAGTTGGAGCAGCCAATGAATTGACCGTTTTTACCTTCTTTGATGACTAATGGGGCACCACACATTGGGCAGTTGTCACCAGTTTGGACAAAGCTTTCTTTATACATGACTTTACTCACTCTTTCGAATTGTTCGATGAATGGGTAATAGAAGTCATTTAAGATCTTGCTTCTGGATTGGTTGCCTTCTTCGATATTGTCCAATTTCTTTTCCATGCTCGCGGTATATTTTGTATCGACGAATTCAGGGAAATATTTATTTAAGACAACAGAAGTTAAGTTACCTTGTTTTGTGGTAATTAAGATACCATTTTCGTTATCAACATACTTTCTTTTTCTAATCGTATCGATTGTGGAAGCATAGGTTGATGGACGACCGATACCGACTTCTTCCATAAGTCTAACGATTTTAGCTTCAGAGTAATGGGCTGGAGGTTGTGTGAACTTTTGTTCAGTTTCCTTGAGCACCACTTCGAATTGTTCATCGTCAGCGAAGTCTGGGAAGGAATCAAAGTGATTTTCTTCTTTTTCGGTATCTTTATAGACCGCTTCATAACCTTTGAAAAGGGTACGAGTTAAGTCTAATTTGAATGTTAATCCATCACCATCAAGATAAACGCTCATTTGTTCATCTTTCTTTGACTGCATCAAAGATGCAATTGTGCGGTTATAGATTAATTTATAAAGATTGTATTGATCGTTTGTTAAGAATTTTTTAACTGATTCTGGAGTACGGTGGTTACTTGTTGGACGAATCGCTTCGTGAGCGTCTTGCATCATGCTCACTTGTCTAATCTTTCTAGTGTGACCTAAGTACTCTTTACCGAATCTTTCGGTAATATATGCGGTAGCACGTTCCACGAATGTTGGGGATAAACGTGTACTATCTGTACGCATATAAGTGATTAAACCAACGTGTTCACCATCAACTTCGATACCTTCATATAATTGTTGGGCAACGAGTTGGGTTTTCTTGGTTTTGAATTTTAAACGAGAGAATGCTTCTTGTTGCAAGGTAGAAGTAATGAATGGTTCTTTACTATCACTAACCTTAATCTTCTTTTCGACTTTAGAAACATGAAGCTTTTCTGGAATACGGTCTAAAATAGCGTGTGCTTGTTCACCGTTTTTGAGTTCGATATCTTTACCGTTATCATTGAGTAAGGTGACATTGAATTCTTTACCGAAAGCATTGATCTTTGTGGTAATTGTCCAATATTCTTCTGGCACGAATTTAGCGATTTCATCATCGTGATCCGCGATCATCTTTAATGTCGCAGATTGCACTCTACCCGCGGAACGGGAATGAATCTTCTTAAATAAAAGTGTGGATAATTTGAAACCAATAATACGGTCAATAATACGACGTGTTTCTTGAGAAGAAACAAGACTCTTATTAATTGTTCTTGGATTCTTCATGGCCTCACCGATGGAATCACGAGTAATTTCATGGAATTCCAAACGTTTTGTGGTTTCAATATCCAAGCCTAAAACTTGGGCTAAGTGCCACGCGATTGCTTCACCTTCTCTATCAGGGTCGGTTGCAAGAATAACTTCATCACACTTATCCATCGCGTTTTTAAGTTCACGGATAATGTGTTGTTTATCTTTATTGACAATATATGTTGGTTGGAAGTCATTTTTGACGTCCACACCTAAACCATCTTTACCAGATGTTGCTAAGTCACGAATATGTCCTAAAGACGCCATGACGATATAGTTGTCACCTAGATAACGCTTGATGGTTGTGCATTTGGCTGGTGATTCAACAATAACTAATTTCATAGGTTCTTTGGTTTTCCGTCTCAAAAATATAAGCCTCTTTATTATGCTTGTCAACGAACATTTTCCTTTATTCCTTAATTAAATAAAAGAGAACTTTATTTAAGAAAAAATTTGGACTTTAATCCCACTTCATCACTTCTAATATTTGCCCACCGCTTTCCGCAAGTTCGGCACCTTCCATTAAGATTTGATTGTTCACTGATTCTTCCGTAATTGGGGTAGGAACGATAAAGATTGGCCGATTCATGCCGAGCATTAAATTAATCGAAATCATTGTTCCAGAAACATAGCTTTTGATTTGTGGAACCACTAAAGCATCAGAAAGACCAGCCACTATACGGTTGCGTAAAGGAAAGTGATTTCCATCTGGTTCCACCATTCCTGGATATTCACTTATTAATAAATGCTTCTTTTTAATCTCTTCGTATAATTCTTTGTTTTCTGGTGGATAACAGTTATCAATGCCAGAACCTAAGACAGCAATTGTTCTTCCTCCATTTTCAATAGCGGAAGTATGACCAATCGTATCAATACCTCTAGCTAGACCAGAAACAAGAATTGGTTTATTTCCCATTTCTTTAACAATCTTTCTAGTCGCTAAAGCACCATAATCTGAATAGTCCCTAGAACCTACGACACCATATTTTCGATTCTTATCACTTAATAAAGTAATATCTCCATAATAGAAAAGTACGATTGGTGGGCGGTGCGTCTGCTTCAATTTTTCTGGATAATCGTAGTCTAGTAAAGTGATTGCCTTACATTTTAAAGATGAAATTACCTTCTTAACTTCTTCAGGGGTAATTTGTAGATCTTCGTGTAAGTGCAGTGCGGTCAATATCTTTGAATTATCACCGTTATATTTGACCGCTAAATAGATGAGTAAATTTCTTGAGTCATTTTCAAACATTAAAAACCCTCCTATTTAATTAGTAGGAGGTGAAATCAAATTTTTTCCTAAAAAACTTTAAAATAATGAAACTTTTTCAATGAAGCAGGCCTTTACAGGAGCGTAAGTGAAGCGATGAAGGTGTTTTACTGGGCCATACTTTTTGAGCGCCTCAAGGTGGTCTTTTGTGCCGTATCCTTTGTTTTTCTTGATGTTGTATTCCGGATATTGTTTATCTAATTCTAAACATAATCTATCACGTGACACTTTGGCTAAAATTGAAGCCGCGGCAATGGACAAGGAAAGGGCGTCGCCATGGATAATATCGACGACTGGTTTTGGATAATTAGGCATCTTCATCGCGTCCGTTAAGACGAGATCAAAAACATGATTCATCTTCTCAATTGCGCGCTGCATTGCCATCCTAGAAGCATTATAAATATTAACCTCATCTATCTCATCTGCATCCACTGAAGCGATACCGTACGCAATCGCATTATTAATGATGAAGTCATAGGCTTCTTCTCTCTTTTTAGCACTCAACTGTTTTGAGTCATTAATCAAAGGAGTTTCTAGTCCTTGAGGCAAAATAACAGCGGCAGCGAAAACAGGTCCGAGAAGACATCCTCTACCAGCTTCATCACAGCCCACAATGAGCTTATATCCTTGAGCGTAATATTGCTCATCTAAATCAAGCGCCATACTTTTCTAATGTAATCTTACCAAGGAGGCCGTCTTTGAATTCTTTGAGTAAAAGTGCCTCGGCTCTTAATAAGTCGTTTTGTCCTGTACTATCGACAAGTTTACGTCTTTCTGCAATTTGATTTAAGACAGTGATTCTGTCACCAACTGTCTCAATCGCAAATCTATCATTTAGGGCAGATGGGTACTGATTTCTTAAATACTCTAAAAGCATCTCTCCTAGTGTTTCGTTTGGTAAGATTTCCTCGCGAATTGCACCAATTAAGGCGAGATTTGCAGCCTTTTTCTGATTTTCGTAGTTCATTGGAAGAATTCCAGGAGTATCTAAAAGCAAGAAATCCTTATTTACTTTGATCCATTGCTCACCACGAGTAAATCCAGGCTTGTTTTGAACACCTGCTGCTTTTCTTTTGGCGATACGATTAATCAAGGAAGATTTACCGACGTTTGGAATACCAATAATCATTGCTCTGATTGGTTGAGGCTTCATTCCTTTAGCCATTTCTTTAGCCCATTTATCTTTTCCTAAATTAATAACAGCTTTGGAAAGAATAGCTTCCGCACCATTATTTTTTAAGTCTAATGTGAGAATGGAATCATACTTTTTCTTTAGCTCTTCAACCCATTCTTTTGTGGCGTTTTGATCCGCTAAATCAATCTTGGTTAAGACGATTAATTTCTTTTTATTTTGGATTAATTTTTCTAAATTTTCATTGATGGAAGAAAGAGGCGCTCTCGCGTCTAAAAGCTCGATAACAACATCAACGAGTTTAACCTTATTTTCGACTTCATTCAAAGCCTTATTCATGTGTCCTGGAAACCAGTGAATTTGTTGTCCCATCTTCTTCTCCCCTTAGTAATATACTGGCCAATGATACTGTTTATCTTTGACGTCATAAACTGCTCTCATTGGGTTATGACATTTACTACATTCTGCGCCATTTGCGGACTTAGTTTTATTACCGCAATAATCACAGACATATTCCTTAATGTAAAGCTTTCCTTTGCCTTCAATTGCCACTAAAACACCATAGATATTTTGGTAGGTAATTGGGGTGCCGATCGAAGCGCAATCTCTACTTGCTGGACGGTTATCACCTAAGACCCAGTATTCATTGTCCTTAAGTGTAATTGGTTTAGCTGTATCTTTTGGATAGAGACCATCTTTTTGGACAATCTTGAAGGTATAAGGAATATTCTCAAATTGTCCATCTTTCATGACGTAAAGTTTATCTTCTTTAATTTCAAATGTTTCTCCTGGAAGCGCTACTACACGTTTGATCTTCTTTTTAGCGGATGGTTTTAATGTGTTGTTAGACAAATCGTAGTCGGTACTATCTGGGTAATAAGTACTAATAATACTAAATCTCTTAATATGTTTCTTCGCGGATTCATGATAGTCAACAATCCCAAAGTCGACAATTGAACCTTGTGATTCGTCATCATCCCCATTTAATGTTGGATACATAGAAGCACCAGAAACATAAATTAGTTCGTAATAATAGGTATGGAAAAATAAGGCTGCACTGACACAGACACCAAGGAGCAAGGCAAAGACACCGACTGCTCTAAGGATGTTATATAATTTCTTGTTTTTCATCTTTCTCATTATATGAGGTTTTGCGCGTGTAAGGCAATAAAAAAGGGCTTTTTCAAGCCCATTTTTATCTGACCACTAGTATTAGAGAATTTCTTTAATACGAGCAGATTTGCCAGACAACTTACGGATATAAGTGATTTTGTTTCTTCTCACTTTACCTTTGCGCACTACTTGCACAGAAGCGACGGATGGAGAATTAACAGGGAAAGTTCTTTCCACACCGATGCCACCGGACATTTTACGAACTGTAAATGTGGCGGAGACACCACCACCACGACGGGAAATTACCACGCCTTGGAAGTTTTGGATACGAGTCTTGTTGCCTTCAACAATACGGACAGACACTTTGACTTCGTCACCAGAAGTGAATTCTGGTAAATCATTACGTAATTGACTAGCGGTGATCTCATTGACTAAGTTATTGTTCATAATCGTTTTTGACCTCCTTCAAGTAACGTTCTCTTGATGTTCATTCTCATTTCGACAGCGGAACATCCGTATCATGTTATAAAACATGCTTATGTATAATAACAATTAGAAAGCGCTTTTGCAAACCTTTTTTATATAAATGTTATTACTGTAAAGCAAAAATGCTTGACACTACTTATTATTACTAGTAATATTGCTACGGACATAAAAATTAGGAGGCTATTATTATGGCAGTTAAAATTAGATTAACAAGAATCGGTAGACATAAAGATCCATTCTTCCGTGTCGTCGCCGCTGACAGTCACTTCGCTCGTGATGGCCGTTACATCGAACAAATTGGTTACTATGATCCAGCCAAAGGTATCGAAAACGCCGTTATCGATGAAGAATTAGCATTAAAATGGTTAAACGCCGGTGCTGTTCCATCAGAAACAGTTAAAGCCATGTTCAACCGCAAGGGCTTAAACGCCAAATTCGTTGCTAACAAGAAAAACGAAAAATAGGAGTTCACGATGGATTACGAAAAAATCGTTAAGACAATCATCGATCCAATCGTTGAAGATTCTGATTCCGTTCTTCTCAGAGTGAACGAAGAAGAGAAAGACGTCTTAATTATTATCGCCGCTGAAAAAGACGATACCGCTAGATTAATCGGTCGTCGTGGCGTCATTGCTAACGCGATTAGAGAAGTTGTTTCTATCGCTGGCAAGAGTGAAGAAAAACACGTCCATCTCAAATTTGAGTCCTTTGATGATGAAAGAAAAGAGGATTAATCCTCTTTTTTGTTAATAATATGTCAAACGAATACTTATTGCTTGGTTATATCACTGATGCCTTCTCTTTAGATGGCACTTTGAAGGTGCTCAGTAAAACAGATTTTGCTGATAAACGTTATCAAGAAGGTAAAGAGATTTATTTCTATAAAGCTAACACCAAGCAACGTATGACATTTGTTGTGGAGAGTTATCGAAGCAATGGTCAATTCGACTATGTGAAAGTTCAAGGCATTAATTCTAAGGAAGAAGCTTTAGAGTTTAAGGGCTACGAAATTCACGCTTTAAAAGACTACGATAATATGGATAAAGACACCTATTACTTTGTGGACCTTGTAGGTTGCAAAGTTCTCGATGAAAATGGTCAAGAATTAGGTGTTGTTAAAGAAGTTGAAGAGTTCCCAGCACAGCTTACATTAAGAGTAAAAAGAGCTGGTAAAGAAGACTTCTTCGTTCCATTTGTAAAAGCTTTTATTAGAAGAGTTGATATTAACAAAAAGGAAATAGAGATTAATATAATAGAAGGTATGTTATGAAAATAAGTATCCTGACATTATTCCCTGAATTCTTTGATGGATTTTTAACAAACTCAATTATCAAGCGCGCAATCGCTAAAGAACAAGTTGAGATTGAGATTGTTAATATCCGTGATTTTACTACTGATAAATATGGCCGTGTTGATAGTGCACCTGTAGGCGGTGGCGCTGGTTTAATTATGAAATGTCAACCAGTGATCGATTGTCTTAAGAGTGTCAAAAAAGAAAACAGTCATGTTATTTTACTTTCCCCTCGTTGGTCATTATGAAGGTACTGATGAACGCATTAACAAGTACGTTGATGAACTTGTATCCATCGGTGATTACATCTTAACGGGTGGCGAAATCGGCGCAGAAATTATCTCTGATTCTATTATTAGATTATTAGATGGCGTGATTGCCGCTGATTCAATTGTGGATGAATCATTTGAAAATGGATTATTAGAGTATCCTCAATATAGTGAACCATTTGAATATGATGGCGATTACATTCCAGATATTCTTTATTCTGGTAATCATGGCGCAATTGAAAAGTGGCGTAAAAAGCAATCCTTAAAACTCACAAAAGAGTATCGTCCAGATCTATTAAAGAACTATCCATTAAGTAAGCAAGAAAAGAAATTAA
>CADCJP010000016.1 GCA_902801805.1 uncultured Erysipelotrichaceae bacterium
CATATCTTAGCCGTTCTTGCGGTCTTAAGAATCGGTGTTGATATCTTAAAGAAACAAGGTGTTGAAGTTAATAAGATCTACGGTCATGGTGGTTTCTTCAAAACCCCAGTCGTTGGTGCGAAAGCATTAAGTGCAGCCTTAGATGCGCCTGTTGCGACATTAAGTAGTGCGGGTGAAGGTGGCCCATATGGTGAAGCTTTATTAGCCGCTTACATGTTAGAAAAAGAAAAAGGCGAATCTTTAGAAGATTATTTACAAAACAAGATCTTCGCTAATGCTAAAGAAGATGTTGCTACCGCTTCTAAGGAAGAAGTCGAAGGCTTCAATAAATTCTTAGAAAGATATAAAGCCGCTGTTCCAGTGGAAGCTAAAGCGGTTGAATGTGTTAAAGGACAACACTGCAAGTAGTAATTAAGTCAATAAAGAAAAGCGGGCTCGTTAGGAGTCCGTTTTTTAAAAAATGCCGATATATTGAGAACATTTGTTAATTATGTTATCTTAATTATGAACATTGTGAGTTTACAATATTAGGATGGCTAAACGATGAAAAAAATGATGATTTGGCTGCCAGCTTTAACTTTTCTATTTGGTTGTTCTCCTGAAACAAAAGTAACCGTTTATTCAATTGGGAAAGAATATACTTTTGGCGAATGGAATGTTAAAGCAACCATAGAAACAGAAAATGAAAAATTTGTTTTCGATTATCAAATAAAAGATGAAAACAAAACTGAAGCAAAATACTCATCTATATTTTATTTTATATTGGTTCTAGGCGATGGCACTCGTGTGAACAATCACACTGATGTTGAAAACCAAATCCAATTTAAATTGGAAAACGGTGATGATGTTACTTTCGATAGCGAAACAGGGCATTACTCATTTTATATTGCCACAACAATTATAGCTGATTACTCAAATGCTAAGAATAATGTTAAAAAGGCTATATTTGACAAAGATTATACGTTAGAATTTGGTTGTGGATTGTATCGAGCGGATATTGCCTAAAATATGTTTAATTGGTGTTTTATTGGAACTGGTCAAATTGCTAAGAAAGTCGCTAAAGAATTAGTGACTAATCCTGGTCATCAAATTGTCTCGGTTTTCAATCGCACCAAAAAGAAAGCGGAAGCTTTTGCTAAACGCTATAACTCTACAGTATATGAAAGTGCGTTAGAGGCGATTAATGACCATCGTGTTGATGGCGTGTATATTGCCACAACAAATGAAACGCACTTTTCATTTGCTAAACTTTGTTTAGAAAACCATAAACCAGTTCTATGTGAAAAGCCAATTACTGGTAACGCCAAAGAACTCAAAGAACTAATCAAATTAAGCGAAAAGAATAACACTCTTCTCAAAGAAGCGATGTGGACTTGGTATAATCCCGTTGCTAATAAAGTGAAGCAGTGGATTAAAGAAGAAAGAATTGGCAAAATCCTTTCAGTTGATTGCATCTTTAATATGCCGATATTTGGCTATAACAAGGCTAAAGGTAGATATATTAATCCAAGTAGATATGGTGGAGCTCTTCTCGACTTAGGTGTCTATTCCGTAAGATATGTGTACGAGTTATTTGGAAAACCAAAGGCCATCAAATCTAAAGGAAAACTATATAACGGTATCGATCTTTTCAATGATTCGATATTTGAATATGATGGGTTTAACGCTCATGTGAGCAGTCAAATTAATGCCTTAGTGGGTGAGCACTGCATCATCAAGGGTGAAAAGGGTACGATTAAAGTTCCTTTATTCCATATGGCGAGTAAGGCAGTCTTAAAAACTAAAGAAGGTAAAGAAGTCTTTAGAGACAGAAAGAAGAAATTCGCTACCCAATTTAGAGTGGTTGCTGAATACATCAAAGGTGAAAAGCCAAATGAATTAGTTTCTCTTGATTCCTCAGTCGCGGTTATGGAACTGATGGATGAGATTAGAAAACAAATTGGTGTGATATTCCCTTGTGACGTACAGTTTTTTGACAATAGCAAAACTTTATTTCTATAATAAATATAAATAAGGGGAAATATTATCATGCCAGCTAAAAAACCTGCTGCTAAACCAGCACCTGCAAAGAAACCAGCTCCAGCGAAAAAAGCCGCTCCAGCAAAGAAACCTGCTGCTAAACCAGCACCAGCTAAGAAAGCCGAACCAAAGAAGGCCGCTCCTGCCAAGAAGCCAGAAAAGAAGGCTGTTGATTTCCGTAACTACCACGTCGCTAAACGCGCTGATGGTAAATGGCAAGTCAAATATGCCGGTGGTGAAAAAGCCATTAAGCTCTTTGATACTCAAAAAGAAGCTTTGGAATTCACCAAGAAGATGGCCGAAAATCAAGGTGGTTCTGTCTTAGTCCATGCCTCCAAAGGTGCTCAAAAAGGCAAAATTAAAAAGAAATAGTTATTAATGAATAAAAAGCTAATATGCTTTGACATGGATGGCACCGTTTATCTTGGTGAACATCTATTTAAAGGCGCCAAAGAAACATTCGAATATCTTAAGCAAAACGATATATCGTTTGTTTTTTTGACTAACAATTCTTCACATTCTTTAGCTTTCTATGTTGAGAAGATTAAAAGAATGGGTATCGAATGTAACGAAGACAATTTTTATTCTTCCATTGATACCACAATTAGATACTTAAAAGATCAAAACGTTAAAACCTTATTTGTCTTAGGCGTGAAGACATTTAAAGAACAACTAAGAAAGCATTTCCAACTTATTGAAGATTATCAAGAACAAATACCAGATGTCGTATTAGCCTCGTTTGATACAGAGCTAGTTTACGATGAATTAAAGAATGCATGTTTATATATCCAAAGAGGCAGCAAATTTATTGCCACTAATATGGATTATCGTTGCCCAATTGAAGACGGATTATACATCCCAGATTGTGGTGGACTTTGCAAATGGATTGAGATGTGCACCGACAAAGCGCCTATTTTCTTAGGTAAACCAGAACCAACGATGATTTACCAGGTAATGGAAAAGTTTGGTGTCTCTAAAGAAGAAACCATGATGGTGGGAGACCGCTATTATACCGACATTGTCGCTGGTCTTAATGCCGGTGTTGATGCTGTCGCTGTTTTAAGCGGGGAAACCACTTTAGAAGAATTTAAAAAGGCTGACCGTCAGCCAACCTTTATTATTGATTCAATTGCCGATTTAGTGGATCTAATTAAATCATAATTGCTTAACATGCTTGTTAAGGATAAGGACAATTGTCATTAGTGATAGTCCCACTGTTGAAATAATACATAACCAACTTGGTCCTAGGCCAGATATTACAAGACCTGCTAAGAAGTTACTAAGTGGTATTAAACCTTGTGAGCCAACGTCAATGACGCTGTTCACTTTTCCTAATTTATCTTTATCAACAATTGTTAATAACTTTGTAGTGATTGGAATATTAATTGCAATTAATGTCATACCCATCGTGACGCCAATTGGCACAAATGCTACAAGCATGACATTAATATGTGCAAGATCTTTAACAAATAAAACATAAATAGTTGTTAGAACAACATATAAAGCGGCAAAGATAATAAGTGAGATGCTTAATCCTTTGTATATTTTTTCTTTTTGTGGTCTTGATGATAAGACTAACGCCATAACAATCATACCGATAGCGTACGCAACTTGAATAACAGAACTCCACATTTCTGGTGTTAATAGGTTGCTAAATAAATAATCATGTGATGCGACATCAGTGAGAACGAAATATGGTAAGAAGTTAGCACTTAACGGTGAGACAAAGAAATTAAGTAACAAGATGCCAAGCATTAAGAATAGTAGTGGCTTTAAAGAAGCAATATATTTCATACCATCACCAATGTCTTTGAATACGCGTTTAATGGTGAGCTTATCTTCGTTTCTTTGATAGTCATACTTAATAAACATTTCGGAAAAGCCACTTAAAACATAACAGCCACCGACGATAAAGAAGAGGACATGAATGTCTAAAACACTATATAAAATACCCGCTAAAATAACTCCGAATACACCAAGACCGCTTTGAATTAAAGAGTTATATGATTGCGCTTGTTGAAAGGACTTTTCTGGTACGATACGTGGCAATAATGATGACGCTGCAGGTGAAAAGATGGCGGCAATGATGTTACTAATGACTGCGATAACAAATAAAACAGCTACTTTTGCACTCGCATCTTGAATAACAAGCATCAATAACAAAGTAAAGGCGATAAGCATTCCTCCTTTAGCGTAGTCACATATAAACATGATTTTGCCCTTATGGAATCTATCGCTTATCACTCCACCAAAGAGAGTAACTAAAACATAGACAATACCACCAGTGGCTAAATATAAGCCTTGGATAAAGGCATTGTTATTAGTTAAAGCTAAAATATAAAAACTGACCGCGAAAGCATATAGAGTATTGCCCATGTTAGAAACAAGTGCGCCTAGGAAAGTCAGGGTAAAGTTTTTATAACAAAAAACGTTTTTAATCTTTTCTTGTTGCTTAGGTTGAGTTTCACTAGTTTCTTTTTCTTCGAAAATTGTTTCATCTTCCATAGTGTTGCCTCCTAAGTGTTGCTTATAATTTATAGCAAAAAGCATGATTGTTGCAAGAAATTCTAGTTGGCAATTCCGCTACTAAAGGTTGCAAACTTAAATTTAAAAGGTTGACCATTAGCCAACCTTTATCATCGTTTGAATATGGATCAATTATTTATAAAGAATATGTGTATACTTTCGTTTCTTCGTGGACGGTTTCACCATCTTTGTTTTTCATAATGCCATAGCTATAAGTCATCAAACCATCTTTATTAAATTTGGTTTCGCCTTCGTTTGTGCCTTTTCCGCTAGATGCTTTAATAACGATACGATATTCATCTTTGGATACGTAGAACTTATAGGCTTTATTGACATCCATGTTTAAATATTCGGCAGTCTTAGAAAGAGTGCTCACAAATGGAACAATGTTTAAAGCTTCATAGGTGGTCATTTCAATTTCTTCACCATCAAAGTCTTCAATGACAGTGCCGATCCATCTTCCGCTATCAGAGTCATATGTCAAATCAGAGGTGGTTTTAACGCCATCTTCTTCAATGTCAATATGTACCTTGGTTTCTTGAGGGGCAAACTCCTTTTTAGCGAGTAAGCGTTTATAGTTATCGTAGTTATAAGTTTTTTCGCTTGAACACGCGACAAGAGATAAAAGACCGATAAAGGTCAAATAAGCTAATGATTTCTTTTTCATACGTATATTATCCATTATTTTTAGTAAATAAAAAAGACTGACGATTGTCAGCCTTAATCATTTTGTTGGAAGACGTTCGTGGTGATGTAATCAACACCCATACCTTCTAATTTTCTTAAATTCTTTTCCTCATCAATTGTCCAAACGTTAACTTTAAGATTCTTTTTGTGGAAGAGATCAACGAGGTCTTGAGTTAATAGCTTATCTTCAATATCAATATCCATCTTGAAGAACTTTGCCCATTTATAAAGGGTTTTATAATGGCCCTCCTCTAAGAGTTGTTGGAGATGGACTCTTTTATGATATCTATTTCTTAACTTGATAAGTGGCCAAGGATAGAAGGCGATGAAAGTCACGTTTTCTAAACCCATAAATTCATCGATATATTTAACAAGCTTTTTCAAATGCTTGGCTTTTGGATTTTTAGGTTTGAATTCAATGATTGGACGTTTACCACTTTCCTTACAAATCTTTAAATAATCCTCAAATAGGGGAATATAGGCTTCTTTATCACCTTGGTCGTTATCCAATGGTAATTTAATCACTTCGTCTTTTGTGAGCTCACTAATGACGTATTTTTGCCCATTGCTTAAGAAATCTGGGTCATGATGAATTACCCAATAATTATCTTTGGTTAAATGAATATCGGTTTCGATACCAAAGAATTCGCCTTTAGCCGCTTCCTTAAAAGCGTTTAAAGTATTTTCAAAGTATTTATCGTGCTTACCACGATGTGCGATACATAATGGTTTCATATTTAATTAATCTTCAGCTTCTCCTAGAGCTTCTAATCCTTTAGCGAATGTTGTCTTGGTGGACTTCACGTTCTTCACAAAGAAGAAAACCACTAATGAGACAACAATACAGACACCAGCATACACTGGTAAGAATCTCCAGTCAAAGCCATCAATGAATAATAATGAACCTAAGGCAATTGGAGTGATTGTTTGAGCGGCCATACTGGCAGCGTAGTAGTAGCCAGTAAATCTACCGATTTTCTTACTATTACAAAGTTCCACAACCATTGGGAAGGAGTTAACGTGGACTAAGGACATGCCAAAGCCTTTAATTAACCAAATGATATATAACCATGCTGGAATAGAACCGTTTGGTAAACCAATGACGAATGTTAATAAAGCCCAGACAAAGTAACTTAATAAGGATAAGCCTAAGCCACCGAATAATGTCCATTTACGACCAATCTTACTAGCGATAATACCACCAACAGCAAAGCCAACCACGCTACCAACACCACCTAAGATGGTTAAGATCATCGTGCTTGTGCTTTCAGAATGTGTACCATAAATAACATAGTTATTAAGGAATGTGGAAATACCATTATCCGCCATAAACCAGAAGAATTCAGCACCTAAGATAAGGAAGAGCATAATCTTATTAGCTCTACTTAATGGTTTATCATCATCAACCTTGTCAGCGGTTTCACTAACAGCTTCGCCTCTTGCTAATTCGTCTTTCATTTCATCTCTAATCTTGTTTTCTTTAACAAGGATGAATAAGACAACCGCGGAGACTAGCATTAAAACTGAAGCAACAAGGAATGGACCTTCAACCGCCCAGACATTGTTATATGCCCATGTGTGTGCAGCGTATAAGCCTGTATCCTTGTCAACAGCGGTACCTAAGTATCTACTTAAAACGAAGACTAAGCCAACAACAGTGGCGAAAGCGCCACCGATGTAGCCCATGATATTGATAATACCATTCGCCTTACTACGTAATGGCTTTGGAGTAATGTCTGGCATTAAAGCAACAGCAGGGTTACGATACATCATCGCGAATAAAACAACGACCGCCATCATGATGATGACACCTGCTAATTGATTAAAATGGAATAAAACTGGAATGAATGGGAAAGCGATAGAGCAAACGAATGTACCAATTAAGATATAAGGCATACGCTTACCGATTTTAGTGTGGGTCTTATCTGATAAATGACCAAACACTGGCATGAGAATTAACGCGGCAATGTTATCGATTGCCATCATAATACCAACAGGATATTGGACTTTCTTAATAATATCGCCACATTGTTTAATCGCTTCTGGAGTGTTAATTTGACGAAGTCCTTCATATTCTGGATAAAATGCTTTAGCGAACATTTCACTTAAGAATGTTGGACACCATAAGTCATAAACTTGCCATAAAAGCAAAATGCCAAAGAAGGCAAAGCCGATTAAAAATGTCCGTTTGTAATTCAACTTAAACGTAGATTGATTCTGAACAGTTTGTTCCATAATTACCTATCTTTCTGCGTTATAACTAACGCGTTCACACAATAGCAAGTTAAGTCTTAAACCCCTTTTTGTCAACCTTTTATTTATAAAAAGGGTTATAATAGTGACGAGGTTTACATTATGAATAATAATTTCAAAGATATTCGTATCACTGATAATTTTTATCAGTCTTCTAGTTTTTTCCCAATGCCTTTAACTTTAATAGGCACGTTAAACGAAGATGGAACACTTACTTCATATGGAGCGTATTCTCTCATCTTCCCTTATTACATCGCTGGTAAGAAATTCTATGCGATGATATTGGAATGTCGTAACACATCAAATACTGCGAAAGGTCTATTAAGACATAAGAAATGTACGATTAACTTCTTACCATATTCTAAGAAGAACTTCGCTCAACACGTCGACTGTGGCTTCCCAGGTGACACCCCAGAAGAAAAGATGAAAAACTTTAAGTTCACCCCAGTTGATGGCCTTTCTCAAGAACAAAATCCAAACGAAAAATATCCAAAGATTCTCGATGAAGCATTACAAGTTTTTGAATGCACATGGATGAGCGAATTAGATAACGCTCAAGATGATCCAGTCTTAGAGGATTATGAAGGATTTAAATATCATGACTTCAATGGTGTAACTTCGAAATTTGGTGCCCATTTTATTCTCAAAATCGATCACATCCTCATTAAAGATAAGTATTATAGCTCCATCATCAACGGGGCGACACGAGGTAATTATTGCCCATTACCAACCAACTGGGGCTATAGAGATAGTAAGTATTTCTGGTGTTCAGGATTTAAGAAACCAGACCATATCGCTATCCCTAATAGAGAAGTGGATATTTCCTCAGTGAGATACGCTGCAGATAGACTTAACACCGATGTGCAGTTCACTGACGCTGCACTAAAGATGCTTGTGAAAGTCCCTCGTCCATTCTTAAAGCTAGTGTTAAACGGCTGTGTAGACTGGGCAAATAAAAACGGTAAGAAAATCATCGATGAACCTGAGATGAAGGAAATCAATGATAAACGTTCACAAGAAAAGAAAAACAAGAAATAAAAAAGAGGACTAAGTCCTCTTTCTTTTTATATCTTTTGGTAACGGTGAATAATGAATTCAATAATGAGAATCGCCGATTTAATACATAAGGCAATGCCAATATAATTGATTTGATTATTGAGCGCTCTTTCGCTCGCTGGGTTAGCAAGTAAGAAGATTGTAAATATCGTTTCAACGATGCATAAGATGATAACGATAATGTTTAAGAATGGTTGACGTAAAATATTGAATCCAGAATCAATAACTTTGCCCACTAAAAAGGCGAGGTTAGCAATGCTCCAAACAATACACGTGGTCGCTAAATCGATGTTAAGGACTAATAGAATCACACCTAGTACCATAGTTAAAAACGCTACGACAGCATTAGGGATATTTCTTAACTTCACTAAGTCCTTCATTGATAAGAAAGAGACTAATTCGGTTACACCAATGGCTAAGACTAAAGAACCAACATAGGATTTACTAATCTCAACTTCTTGGGACATGAAAGTGAGCATTGTCACGCCAATAACAATGAAACTGAAAATAGTAACTATTTCTAAGGCTATGTGTAACCTATTTTGTTTTCTTAACATACTCTAATCGTAACTTATTAAACTTTCTTATTTAAGACCTATCTTTCGATAATTTTAAGGACAATATCGATCATTTTTTCAAAATCTTGGATGCATAAATATTCAAAACGACCGTGGTGGTTGCCACTTCCTGTACCTAAGTTTGGAGTGACTAAACCCATCTTAGAGAAAGTCGCACCGTCAGTGCCACCTTTGATTCTATCAAACACTGGCTCGATGCCCATAGCCTTTAAAGCGGCTTCCGCCTTTTTAACTGGGCGTGGATCTTTATCAACATAAGCTTTCATGTTTTCATATTGTTCAAAGATTTCCACTTCAATCTTCGCCTTTGGATATTTGCTCACTAATGTGTCTCTAATTTCATAAATCTTCATATCTAAGGCTTCTAACTTTTCTCTTGAGAAGTTTCTTAAGATAGCGGAGAATTCGACTTGTTCACTAGAACCAGAAATATTGTTTAAGTGCCAATAGCCTTCATCTGCATAAAATGGTGTTTCTTCTTGAGGAAGCATAGAAATGAATTCCGCTTGTAATTGAAGAGCATTGATTAAAGTGTTCTTACCTTCACCTGGGTGAACAGCGACACCAGTGATTTTAACTTTTAAACCTTGAGCGTTGAAGTTCTCACAATCGATGCAGTTGATATCGCCTCCATCAATGGTGAATGCATAGTCTGCTTTCATTTTCTCTAAAGAGAAATGCTTTGGACCTTCGCCGATTTCTTCATCCACTGTAAAGGAAATGGCAAGTGGGTGATGTTTGAAATCTGGATGCTCTTTTAAATAATCTAATACCGCCATGATGATCGCGATGCCCGCTTTATCATCAGCACCTAATAAGGTGTTGCCATCAGTAACGACTAAGTCTTTACCAATGAAGGCTTTCATCTTAGGGAATTGTTCTAATGTGATTTTATATTTATCGTTTAATTTAATATCATTACCGTCCCAGTTAATGACGATTTGAGGATTAACACCGGTATCGGTCACCTCTAGTGCGGTATCCATATGGGCGTTTAAACCAATGACATCGCCTTCCCCATCTAAGTGGGCATAGACAATACCATATTCATCCATATAGGCATCTTCTAAACCAAGCTCTAATAACTCTTTAACTAATAAGCGACCTAAGTTCTTTTGCTTCTCTGTAGAAGGAGTGGTGCCAGTAGTGTCATCAGCTTGGGTATCAATTTTCGCGTATCTAATAAATCTTTCGATATTCTTGTTCATAACTCAATCCCCTTTATGCACAATATTATATATTGTTAATTAAAAAACTAAATATCTTTTTTCTTTGCTAAGAAAAGGAATATCTATAAAATGTAGATATGGTTGAAGAAATTGAAATTAAAAGAAAAGTTTATACAGTCGTTGAACAAATCGGTGAACGCACTTTTAAAGTGGAAAGAAAAGGCGAATATTTCTTTTTAAAGAAATTCGGTGATGATAAAGCGGGATTCGATGATTTTGTCGACTGTGAACATCGTTTAAGAGTGTCTGGAGTCACTAACCCTAAATGCTACTTATACGATAAAAATTTAAGATGGGCAGTTATTGAATATGTTGAAGGCGATAATTGCTTTGACTTATTAAAGAAAGGTCCCTTATCTGAGGAAATATTAGATCTCATGTTCAAAGCCTTTTGGTACGCGAGAAACGATGGCATGGAATTAGAGATGAAACCAGACAATTTTGTCTATAGCAAAGGTAAGCTTTATTATCTACCATTCAAGTACAAGAGATTTACAAGCAAAGACAAATTTGTCCAGCAAGATTTACGCCTCTGGTTCTTCACAAAAGAGTTCGTTAAGTACTGTCATGAGAAAGGCATTGAAGTCGATCAATCACAATTAAAGAGTGATTATGAGACAAATAAAAACATGTTATTAATGGTCGCAAAGTATTATAGATAGAGGTTAAAATGCATTTCTGGAAAACAAAACATTAAAACTCATCAAATCTCGTGTTAGCTGCCGCGCTTATAGCGAGAAGAAAGTTTCCAAAAACAAAGTATTAGCCGTTGCTGAAGCTGGTAAATTCGCCCCAAGTGGTATGAATAGACAAATCGCTAACATTTACGTCATTAACAGCAAAAGAAACGTCGAAAAGCTAAGACGTCTATCAAATGAAATCAGAGGAAAGGATTGCATGTATGGTGCGAACACCATCATCTTAGTGGCGGGCCCAAGAGATGATAGATTCACTTATCAAGATTGCTCTTGTGTCTTAGAAAATATGTTTTTAGCCGCTCATGCATTAAATCTCGGATCTTGTTGGATTAATCAATTCGATGAATTCTTCCAAACAAAAAATGGGTTAAAAATTAAGAAGTCATTAGGCATTCCTGAAGACTTCATGATTGTTGGCTCATGTGCTCTCGGCTATCCTGCAGAAAATGCTGCTCTTGCCGTTAAGGAAAGAAAAGCCGACTTCATTAAAGTCCTTTAATTAATACGCGCATTCGTAAGATTGTCATGTGATAAAAGCAACTTAATAATCAAGCGAATGCTTTTTTATTGCTAAAATTGAAGGCGTAGTAACACATAGGAGACTTTATCATGAAAAAAGTAGTTACAAATCCTTATTTACCCAACTTTGAGTATATTCCGGATGGTGAACCACACGTTTTTAACGGACGTGTTTATGTCTATGGTTCCCATGACCGTTTCAATGGTGGTAATTTCTGTTTAAACGATTATGTTACATGGTCCGCACCAATCGATGATTTATCCGATTGGAGATACGAAGGCGTTATTTGGAGAAAAGTTGACGATCCAACCACAAATGGTAAGAGAGTTTATTACGCTCCAGATGTTTGCCAAGGTCCAGATGGCAAGTTCTATTTATACTATTGCCCAGTCCAAGGTATCACAAGTGGTTCATGGATTATTCACTGCGCAGTCGCAGATAACCCAGCTGGTCCATTCAAATACCATGGTAACGTTGATTTAAAGAAATGGGGCAAAACATATCTTCCATTCGACCCAGCAGTCTTTGTTGAAGATGGCCATGTCTATTTATACTATGGCTCCGCCATGTTCTATCCATTATTAGATGTCCGTGCTAAATCCATTAAAGGTGGTGCGGTTGTCGAATTAGATCCAAAAGACATGTTAACACCAATCACTGAACCAGTGATGACCGTTCCAACAATTAGAAACGATGTTAACAAAGAATACGGCATTCACGCTTTCTTCGAAGCGTCCTCAATGCGTAAATTCAACGGCAAATACTATTTCATCTATTCTTCCCAAGCTGGTCACGAACTCTGCTACTGTATCGGTGATTCCCCAATGGGCCCATTCAAGAAAGGTGGCACATTAATCTCTAACGGTGATATCGGCTTACGCGGTATTGAAAATAGTAAAGACGCTGTTGACTTCACAGGTAACACACACGGTTCTATGGTGGAAGTTAATGGTAGATACTATGTATTCGCCCATAGACAAACAAATAAATGCCAATTCTCCAGACAAGGTTTCGCTGAAGAAATCTTCATGGAAAAAGATGGTTCCTTCAAACAAGTTGAAAGAACATCCCAAGGCTTATACGCCAAACCATTACCAGGTGAAGGTGAATACTTCGCTTCTATGTGCTGTGGCTTAAGAGCTAAAAACGGTAACAGATTCTATGGCATCTTCAAATTCGGTCATGGTAAAGAACCATTCTTAACCCAAGAAGGTGAAGATAGAGAAGAAAATCCAAACCAATACGTTAAGAACTTCAATGATGGCTGTTCCATCACCTATAAATACTTCGATTTATCCAAGACCAAATCATTCGCTATTAAGTTAGATGGTAAGGCTGAAGGTAAACTCATCATGAAGTATGGTGAAAAAGAAGCCGCTCAAGACATTAACGTTAAAGGCGAAGCCCTTATCGAATTCAAAGTCGAAAAGGGTGGAGAGAAAGACCAAGTTACATTCGTTTACGAAGGTAAAGGCGCTCTCAATTTAAGAAAACTCATTCTTAAATAAGAATAACTATTAAGACAATAGGCGTAGCACATGCTACGCTTTTTGTTTGCACTATTTGGTTTAGCAAGTATAATAACTACGTTATGAAAAACTTTTATTTAGAAATTAAACACGTTGATAAAAAGACAGGTGCTAGATATGGTATCCTTCACACTCCACATGGTGATTGTGAAGTCCCAATGTTTATGCCTGTTGGTACATTAGCCACAGTTAAGACTTTATCCCCAGAAGAATTACATCAAATGGGAGCGGGTACAATTTTAGGCAATACTTATCACCTTTCCATTAGACCAGGCGCGGATATCGTTGCTAAAGCCGGTGGCTTACATAAGTTCATGAACTGGGATGGACCAATCCTCACCGATAGTGGTGGTTTCCAAGTCTTCTCCCTCGCAGAAAATAGAAAAATTACCGAAGAGGGTGTGCATTTTAAGAACCATTTGAATGGTGATAAGCTCTTCTTCTCTCCTGAAACCTCTATTGAGATTCAAGAGAAACTAGGTTCGGATATTGCGATGTCTTTTGATGAATGCATTCCTTGGCCAGCGGACTATAACTACTGCAAAAGATCCACTGAAAGAACATTAAGATGGGCAAAGCGTGGTAAAGACGCTCATAAAAGAGAAGACCAAGCTTTGTTCGGCATTGTTCAAGGTGGCGACTACGAAGATTTAAGAAAGATGTGCGCTGAAGAATTAGTGAAAATGGATTTCCCAGGCTATTCCATCGGTGGCACATCAATTGGTGAACCAAAAGATAAATTCTTTGAAATGATTGACTATGCAATCAAGTATTTGCCAGAAGATAAACCAAGATATGTCATGGGTATTGGCTCTATTGACTACATCTTAGGTAGCATCTTACGTGGTGTTGATATGTTTGACTGTGTCTTACCAACTAGACTTGCTAGACATGGTGCTTTGATGACTTCACATGGCCGTGTGAACATTAAAAATGAAAAGTATAAAGAAGACTTTACTCCTTTAGATGAAAACTGTGATTGCTATTGCTGCAAGAATTACACTAAAGCGTATTTAAGACATTTACATATTTGTGATGAAACATTTGGTAAACGCTTAATGTCTATCCACAATGT
>CADCJP010000017.1 GCA_902801805.1 uncultured Erysipelotrichaceae bacterium
AGCGATTAATTCTTTAATCATGATACCAGAAGCACATGTGCCTGGATTTAAGATTTGTAAGAAGATTGATCTAGAAACGTTATAAGCAAATCTAATCTCATAGTGAGGGTGAATATTGTGCATAGCCATCGCCACTAAGAAACGAAGAGATGCTTCATAAATTGGTTTGGCGTCTCTGTCTTTGCAGGTTAATGGGACAATCTCAGAATCCTTGTCTAATGTGTATGTTAATTCACGGACACGACCGTTAACATAAGCACAAATAATGCTTTTATCTTTGCCCACGACATCGAGTACTGTAATTGGGGCATCATAAATCTTTTCTTTATTGTTAAAAACAACTTTGAACGACATTGTTTGTTCCTCCTAAATTGTGAAGTCCTTCAGTTTAAATGAAACATCGGACTAATTCGAGCAAAATTATTATATCGTGATTCAAAACGGAAAAGAATGAGTTTTTTCGATTTTTATATTTTTTAAATATAGAATATGATATAGTGATTATCGGCTAGAAAGGATTATATATGCAAAGATTACTCGTTGTCGTTGATTATCAAAACGATTTTGTGGATGGTGCCTTAGGTTTTAAAGGTGCCGAAAAGATTGCTCCTCGCATCGTGGAGTTGATTAATGAATTCCGCGCTAATAACGATGAAGTGGTGTTCACCTATGATACACATGATGCAGATTACATGAACACTAACGAAGGTAAATATTTACCAGCCCCTCACTGTATTGAAGGATCAGAAGGCTGGCAGTTACATCCATCCATTAAAGATCTAGTGGGCTCTTCTAAAGTCTTTATCAAACATGACTTTGGTAGCAAAGAACTTGGTCAATACATTGCCCAAGGCAACTACGATGAGATTTATTTATGTGGACTCGTGAGTGATATATGCGTGTTTAGTAACGCCATTATCGCCAAAGCATCAGCCTCACCATACGCCAAAATCAAAGTGGTGAGAAATGCGACCTCTTCTTTCGATTTAGAAATGCAAGAAAAGGCCTTTGATGTTCTCAAACATCTCCACATGGAAATTATCTAAGCGAACTATATATCTTATATAAAATATAAAGGAGAAAAGCTATTTATGAAAAACATGGTTTACATCCAATCCGGTGGACCAACATCAGTCATTAACACATCATTATATGGTGCGATTAAAGAAGCAAAAAAACATCCAGATTTAATCGGTCACATCTATGGCTCTCAACACGGTGTTGAAGGCTTAATCGATGACGATTTAATCGATTTAGGTTTAGAAGATGATGAACAAATCGAACTTCTTCTTCAAACACCAGGTAGTATCTTAGGTACCACAAGAAGAAAACTTCCAAAGGACATCCATACTCCTGAATATGCCGCTATCATTGAAAACATCAAAAAGCACAACATTGGTTACGTTTTCATCAATGGTGGTAACGACTCCATGGATACCTGCAACAAACTTGCTAAATTAGTCAAAGAATTAGGTATCGAAGATGTCAAAGTTATCGGTGTTCCAAAAACTATCGATAACGACTTAGCCTGCACAGACCACTCTTTAGGTTTCCCAAGTGCCGCTAAATTCGTCATTAACTCTGTTAACGCCTTCGCTATGGACGCTAACTGCTTCAAGAAAGGTAAAGTCCACATCGTGGAAATCATGGGTCGTGACGCTGGTTGGTTAACAGCTTCTGTTGACTTATTACCAGAACAAACAAGACCACACCTCATTTACTTACCAGAAATGAAGTTCGACTTAGAACAATTCTTAAAAGATGTCGAAAGAGTTTATAAAGAAAAAGGCTTTGCCTTAGTTGCTATCTCTGAAGGTTTACAATTCGAAAGAGATATGACCAATGTCCGTGTTGACGGTTTCGGTCACGCCCAATTAGGTGGTGCTGCTGCTGAACTCTGCAGAATCGTGGAAAATAGATTAGACATCGGTACAAGAGCAGTGGAATTCTCCATCATTCAAAGAGCGTTCCCACAATATGTCTCTTTAGTCGACCGTAAAGAAGCTATTGAAACAGGCAAAAGAGCCGTCAAAGCTGCTTTAAAAGGTAGAACAGGCAAAATGATCATCTTTGAAAGAGTTTCCCAAAACCCATACAAGATCAAATATAAACTTGCTCCATTAAGCAAAGTCGCTAACGCTGTTTCTCACGTCAAACCAGAAATGATTGTTGACGCTACACGTATGAGCGATAGCTTCAGAGATTACTTACGTCCATTAGTCCAAGGCGAAGTCAAACTTACATATAAAGATGGCATTGCCCCAGTCACTAACTTCAAACGTATCAAAGTTAAATAATGAAAAAATTTTGGAACCAAACAGTAGAATTTAAAGCGCTTATTATTTCCTCATCGTTAACCATTCTTGGCTTTCTAGGAACGCTATTTCTCTTTTGGCTTCATCGATATGATGTCCCTCTTGCAGTCTTGCTAGGGGGCTTAATCGTCTCTATATCTTGGTTAATACTCTATTTGAGTAAGAGAGGTGGCAAAGCGAGAATCAAACTCGATATCTTTGCCATCTACCTAAGATTAGGCTTAGTTGCTTTATTTGCCGCATTGTTTGCGTTTTTGCAGTATGCCTACGATATCGTGACCGTTTCACCTATCTTCTTAGTGGTCTCTTACTTAACAGTATCTTTATTAACCCTCTTAGCGTTTATAGGAAAGGATAAAAATGTTTGATAATTTCTTCAAATTTGAAATTACTGGCGAATTAATATCTTCATTGATAGTAATTTTCATTATTATCGTCCTTTCTTTAATTGTGGGCATTTTAGCGGCTAAACAAAATCCGCTTAAAAAGCCTAAAGGCCTTTTATTAGTGGCCGAATGTGGAGTGAAATTCTTCGATAACTTCTCTCATGATTTAGTAGGTACAACCTTACCAAACTTTGGTGGCTTTATCATGGGTGTCGCTATTTATCTATTCATCTCATTCATCTTTGGATTAACTGGTTTACCCTCACCGGTAACCTATATGGCCATTCCATTATCATTAGGTTTAACGACCTTCTTATTAATCCATTACACATCCGCGAGATTCACTAAATGGGCTTATTTCAAACGTTATATCGACCCAATACCAATCTTCTTGCCAATTAACTTAATTTCTATGTGGGCGCCTCTTTTATCGCTTACTCTCCGTTTATTTGGTAATGCAATTGCGGGTTGGGCTTTATTAACCATTGTGGAGTCCGCTTTAAGAGATTTATCAGCGATGATTTTCTCTTTTGCCCCTAATGGCTTGAACGAAGTATTCCTCGCTCCAATCCCATTAGCCGTTCTTCACGCATATTTCGATATATTCTCTGGTTTAATCCAGACATTCGTCTTCATTCTTTTGACCTCTATCTTTATTGGTCAAGAAATCCCAGAAGACATTGACTTAAATGATTTAGGAAGGAGGAAGAAAGCATGACCGGTTCATTAAACGTTTTAGCCGCTGCTATTGCCATTTTAGGCGTTATGCCTAGTGCTCTTGGTGAAGGTATGGTCTGTGCGCACGCATTAGATGGTATGTCCCGTAACCCAGAAATGTATGGCAAACTCAGAACCTCAATGATCTTAGCCTGTGCTCTTGTTGAAACCACAGCTATTTACTCATTGCTCATCTCAATTTTGATTTTATTTACAAAGTAATAGGAGGAAGGAATTATGGTACTTAAAGTATTAAGTAACATGGATGACATTGGTGAAAAAATGGCATCGATTGCCCAAAAGTTAATCCCTGACTGGGTTTCTTTTGTCATTCAATTCTCTTCTTTTATTATCCTTCTACTTGTCGTTTTCTTCTTTGCTTATAAGCCAATCAAAAAGATGCTTAAAAAACGCGCTGATTACATTCAACAAGAAATCGATCAAGCCACTGAAAATCACGCTTTAGCCGTCAAGGAAACTCAAGAGGCTAAAAGAATCTTAAGTGAATCTAAAAGTGAGGCCAGTCAAATCATTGAAAACGCCACTAAAAAAGGCCAAGAAAAATATGACTCAATGATGGAAGAGGCCAGAAGTGAAGTTAAGGACATGAAAATTGCCGCCGAACAAGATATTGCTCAAGCGAAGCAAGATGCTCTTAACGATATTAGAAAAGAAATGGTTAATGTCGCATTAACCGCTTCAAAAGAAATTTTAAAACGTGAAGTCGATCAAGATGATAACACTCGACTCGCGGAAGACTTTATCAATCGTTTAAATTAATTTACCTATGAATCAAATTGCCCAAACATACGCTGAAGCATTGTTCTCTTTAGGCTTAGAAGAAAAGAAACTTGATAAGCTGCAAGAGGAAGAAAAAACATTATTGGAAATTATTGAAGATAATGATGATTTCTTATTGCTTTTAGATTCCCGCTTTATGAGTGGTAATGAAAGGAAAGATATCGCTACTAAAATCTTAAAAGATTTTGATGAAGACATCGTTAATCTAATTAAGGTCATTATTGATAATAATCGTACCTTTATGATTAAGGATATCCTCATGGCATTTAATTCTTTATGCAATGAATATAAAGGCGTAAAGGAAGGGCTCATTTATTCCGCGTTTGCTTTGGATAAAGTAACCGTTAGTAAAATCAAAGATAAGATTAGTCAACTTGAACACATGGATGTTGAACTCATCCCACATATTGATCCAACCTTAATCGGTGGTGTCAAAGTGGTGATCAATTCTCACGTCTATGATGGTTCGATTAAAAACCAACTAGAAAAAATGCAGATTGACCTCTTAGGAAAGGAGCTTTAATCATGAAAATCCACGCTAATGAAATCAGCGCTCTCATTAAAGAGCAAATTAAAAACTACCGCCACAAAATCGATAGCAATGACGTCGGTACAGTCGTCTCTGTCGGTGATGGTATCGCTAATGTCTATGGCTTAGAAAAAGCTATGCTTGGTGAACTTTTGTTATTCCCAAATAACGTCTATGGTATGGTCATGAATTTGGACAGCGATAGTGTGGGTGTTGTCCTTTTAGGTAACGATTCCTTGGTTAAAGAAGGCGATTTAGTTAATCGCACTAAGATGGTTATGGAAGTCCCAGTTGGTGAAGCCTTATTAGGTAGAGTGGTCAATTCCCTTGGTCAACCAATCGATGGCTTAGGTGAAATTAAAACCACTAATAGACGCCCAATCGAAGTAATTGCTCCAGGCGTCATTAAAAGAAAAAGTGTTGATACCCCACTTGAAACAGGTATCACCATGATTGATGCGATGACCCCAATCGGTCGTGGACAAAGAGAACTTATTATCGGTGATAGACAAACCGGTAAGACCGCAATCGCTATTGATACCATCCTCAATCAAAAAGATAAGAACGTCATTTGTATTTATGTCGCCATTGGTCAAAAGAATTCCACAGTCGCACAAATCGTTGATAAATTAAAACGTCTTAAAGCGATGGATTACACAATTGTGGTTAGTGCTTCTGCTAGTGAACCAGCGCCATTACTTTATATCGCTCCATATGCGGGCTCAGCGATGGCGGAAGAATTCATGTATCAAGGTAAAGATGTCTTAATCGTTTATGACGATTTAAGTAAACACGCTGTCGCTTATCGTACCTTATCTCTTTTATTAAAGAGAGCTCCAGGTAGAGAGGCTTATCCAGGTGATGTCTTCTATCTACACAGTAGACTTCTTGAAAGAGCGTGCAAACTCGCTCCAGAATTCGGTGGTGGTTCCATTACCGCTTTACCAATTGTTGAAACGCAGTCCGGTGACATCAGTGCTTATATTCCTACTAACGTCATCTCCATTACAGATGGACAAATCTTCTTACAAGCAGATTTATTCAACGCCGGCCAAAGACCAGCAATTGATAGTGGTCTTTCCGTGAGCCGTGTTGGTGGTGATGCCCAATATAAAGCGACAAAACAAGTGGCCCGTGCTTTAAAGATTGAACTCGCTAGCTACTTAGAAATGAAATCATTTAGCCAATTCGGTAGTGATTTAGATGCTTCAACATTATCAGTCTTAAATCATGGTGAAGCCTTAATGGCGATGCTCAAACAAAAACAATACAACGTCTATCAATTAGATAAGCAAGTCTTTGACTTATTCGTCGCGAAAAATGGTTTCTTAGATAACTTAGATAAGAATCAAGTCCGTAAAGTCTTAGATAAAGCTTACGATGAATTTAAAGCCACTAACGGTGAGGTCTTAAATAACATCAATAAAAATAAAGAAATCTCCTCAAAGGATGAAGAAGTCCTTAGCAAGGAATTAAAAGAATTTTTTGAAAATTTGAATCAATAGTGTATGGCCCAAGAAGTAACCAGAATCAAGAAAAGAATTAAATCAGTTACTGGCTCTTATAAAATCACTTCCGCAATGAAGCTTGTCTCCACAGTTAAGCTCAAGAAGTGGAAGAATAAGATGCTAGCGACTAAAGATTACGCTTTGCGTATTGATGAAATCGCACGTAAAGTCTTTTCTAGTGTGGAAGAAAGTAATAATCCTTATTTCAACCTTAACCTAAAGGCAAATAAGAACCTTTATATCGTTTTATCTTCTTCCCTTGGTTTATGTGGGGCTTATAACAATAACTTATTCCGTCTCGCAGATGCGCACATCAGCGAAAATGATGATGCCATTATCTTAGGTAAGAAAGCCATCTCCCACTATAAAGATGGTAAGTTTGTTAAGATTGAAGATTTCAAAGAATATTCTTCGATTCGTGATGAAGCCATTATTAAACAAATTGTGAGTTTCATCTCAAATGAGTACCTAAAAGGTACATATAAAGAAATTCATCTCATCTATACCGCTTATAAAAACTCATTAACATTCCATCCAGTGGATTATACAGTTCTCCCGTTAAAAATAGAGAACACCGTTAAAGAAGCTTATCCACCAATCATGGAACCAAATCAAGAAGCTGTGCTTAACGCTCTTGTACCGATCTATTTAAAAAATAGCGTCTATGCGAAGTTCTTAGAAAGCGAAGTGTGTGAACAAGCAGCGAGAAGTAACGCCATGGAAAACGCCACCAAGAACGCTGAAGAACTTCTCGAGAATTTACAAATCGAATTTAACAAAGCGCGTCAAGGCGCAATCACGCAAGAAATCACCGAGATTGTCGGTGCTAGTAATATGTAGGAGGCAAACTTATGGAAAAGAAAGTCTTAGGAACAATTAAACAAGTTGTCGGACCAATCGTTGACGTCCAGTTTAAAGATCAACATCTTCCAGAATTATTAACCGCGTTAATCATTCCTTTAGAAGGTGATAAAACTTTAACCGTGGAAGTTATGCAACACATTGGGGACGATGCCGTCCGCTGTGTCTCAATGGGTCCAACCGAAGGTTTAGTAAGAGGGATGGAAGTCATCTCTACTGAAGCACCTATCTCTGTCCCAGTTGGTAAAGAAACATTAGGTAGAATGTTCAATGTTTTAGGCGAACCAATTGATGGTAAAGAACCAGTTAAAGACGCGAAAAGAATGTCCATCCATAGACAACCTCCAAAGTTTAAAGACCAATCCGTCAAAACTGAAATCTTTGAAACCGGTATTAAAGTTATTGACCTCCTTTGCCCATATGTTAAAGGTGGTAAAATCGGTTTATTCGGCGGCGCTGGTGTTGGTAAAACCGTTTTAATTCAAGAATTAATGAATAACATCGCTAACGAAAAAGGTGGTATTTCCGTTTTCGCTGGTGTTGGTGAAAGAAGTAGAGAAGGTAACGACCTCTACTATGAAATGCAAAAAACAGGTGTTATTGATAAGACCGCTTTAGTCTTTGGTCAAATGAACGAACCACCAGGTGCCCGTATGAGAGTCGCTCTTAGCGGTTTAACCATGGCGGAATATTTCCGTGATCAAGAACATAGCGATGTCCTTTTGTTCATCGATAACATCTTTAGATTTACCCAAGCTGGTAGTGAAGTTTCTGCTCTTTTAGGTAGAATGCCTTCCGCTGTTGGCTATCAACCAACCTTAGCGACAGAAATGGGTCAATTACAAGAAAGAATTACATCCACAAGTAGTGGTTCTATTACATCCGTCCAAGCAATCTACGTCCCAGCGGATGACTTAACTGACCCTGCTCCAGCGACCACATTCTCACACTTAGATGCGAAGACCGTTCTCGACAGAGGTACCGCTGCTTTAGGCATCTATCCAGCGGTTGACCCATTAAATAGCTCTAGTACTGCTCTTGAACCATCCATCGTTGGTCAAGAACACTACGATGTGGCTAGAGGTGTTATCGAAACACTCGAAAGATATAAAGAATTAAGCGATATCATCGCTATCTTAGGTATGGATGAATTATCTGATGAAGATAAAAAAGTCGTCGCGAGAGCTAGAAAAATCAGAAACTTCCTCTCTCAACCATTCCATGTGGCGGCGAGATTCTCAGGTCTAGAAGGTGTCTTTGTCAAAAGAGAAGATACAGTCCGTTCTTTTAAAGCCATCTTGGATGGTGAAGCAGACGACCTTCCAGAAATGGCCTTCTTATACGTGGGCACAATTGAAGAAGCCCGTAAAAAAGCGGAGTCATATAAACAATGAGTACTTTCCTTTTAGAAATCTTTACTCCTTTTGGCAAATACTTTGACCGTTACGTCGATGAAATAGTCGTCGCAACAGAAGAGTATGTTTTAGGTATACTACCTAACCACGCTCCTTTAATCGCCAAAGTGAGAGTTTCTAAATTAACAATTATCCAAAATGGAGAAAGAAAGTGCTATGCTGTCGGTGAAGGCTTAGTCAATGTTACTAAAGATGGTGTCACTCTTGTTTTAGAGTCCATCGAAAGCAAAGACGACATTGATATTGATAGAGCAAGAAACGCAAAAAAGAGAGCAGAAGAACGCTTAGCGGCGCTTGTGAATATCGATGTGGAAAGAGCCCAAAAAGCGCTTATCAGGGCCAATAACCGTATAAGCGTTTATGAAAACGACTAGGAGGAAAAGATATGCATTCTTGGCATGATGTTAAAATTAGCCGCGTTACTCCTCAAGACTTTCTCGCGGTCATTGAAATTTCTAAAGGTAGCAAAAACAAATACGAACTTGATAAAGAAACAGGTCATTTAATCTTAGACCGTGTTTTGTTCACATCCACTCACTATCCACAAAACTATGGTTTCATCCCACGTACATTCGCAGATGACTATGACCCATTAGATGTTTTAGTTCTTTGCTCAGAAGCCATTGTTCCAATGTCACTAGTGGAATGTCTTCCGATTGGTGTTCTTATCATGACAGATAATGGACTTAACGATGAAAAGATTATTGCCGTTGCGAAAAACGATCCATTCTATAATGGCTATAAAGATATTAGTGAGGTCCCACCTCACATCATGGAAGAAATCAAACACTTCTTCCAAGTTTATAAAACTCTTGAAGGTAAAGACACATCCGTGGAAGTCTTTAAGAATAGAGAAGAAGCAGAGCACATCATTGAAGAGTGCTTAAAAAGATATCATCACGATATCGAACCACGCATCGTCGCAGAAAGAAAAGCTAGAGGCTATTAATGCTTCATATTGTTTTATATCGTCCAGAAAAACCACAGAATACTGGTAACATTATGCGCACATGTGTTGCGATTCACGCCACATTACACATCATTGGACCAATTACTTTTTCGATTGATTCCAAAGATCTCAAAAGAGTGGGTATGGACTATATCGATGATTTGAAGATGAACTTCTATAAGGACTATGAAACATTCCTTAAGGAAAATCCTGCTGCAAATATTTATTACGTCACTAGATACGCTAGAACAGTTTATTCTTCCTATGATTTATCTAATCCAGTAAAAGATATCTACTTAATGTTTGGAAGAGAATCAACGGGTATTCCTCATGACATTTTAAAAGAACACGAAGACCGCTTAATGCGTATTCCGATGGTCCCTGAAGCGAGAAGCTTAAACTTATCTAACTGTGTTGCCTTAGTGGCTTATGAAGTCCTTAGACAACAAAACTTCCCCAATCTTGCGACTGAGGAAGCAATTAAAGGACCAGATTTCTTATTTAAGGACTAATAGTCCTTTTTATTTACTAATAGCTCAATCGTGGATTCTCTAACTTTACTTAGAGTAATTGTCGAATAGTTAAGCAAATTAGCCTCGCCTAAAGCGTGGCCTTTTTTAACATTTTTCATTTCGGTAATCATAATATCGCCAGCGCTTTTATTAGAAAGAATTAAGCATAATTCCGCGGCGATAAGTTTCACATCATTACTTGGATTAGGATTATGAATAATGACATGCGCTCCATGATAGTCTTTGATATGCAAATAATAGTCATCTTTCTTAGCAATCTTGAAAGTTAACTCATTATTAGAAGAAGCGTTCTTACCAAAAGAAATCTTCATATTATCATAAATGATATATGAGCATTTAATTGGGGAAATTTTCTTCTTGAGATGTTTCTTAGGAAGGAGCTCTTGACTGAGGGCAAATAGTTCTTCGTCATTCATGAACTGAGAGCTACTTAATAAGTACGTTAAGTAATCTTCTTCTTGCTTTGCCTTTTCAATTTCTAAAGAGGCCATTTCGATTGTTCTTTTGCTCTTTTTATATTTCTTGAACATGCTATTAGCGTTTTCGACAACCGATTTAGTGTCATCTAAAACGATATTGTTATCTTTAAGATATTCCTCTAATAACTCCTTATCGTATTGATACGCTAATAGATAGTTACCATGATCAGCATCAGAAAGATGTTCTTTCGCGGATTCGATTTCTATAGAAAGAACGCTAGCTTTCTTATTCAAAGACTTAACACGAGATTTGATATAGCGGTATAAAGGTAAGAACTTTTCTTTTTTATGCACTAGTAAAGCGTTTTCATAATAATCCATCGCCTTTTGCTTAATCTCTTTTAAGCTAGGAACTTCATTATCTTCTTTTAATTCCCCACGAGTTGGGAACTCATAAGATAAGTTATTTAAGATTGGTCTAGCGGTAGTGACACCTGAATAATGAAGCGCGTGAATAATCTTACCTTCTTCATTAACAAAGATGAGATTCGCTCTTTGAGGAATGCATTCTAAATATAAATGTGTGACTACTTTTTCATAATAATCATTCGCCTTTTGAATGATAAAATGCACAATACGGTCTTCGTTATCTAAAGAGAGGTCCACAATATAGGCATCTTTAAGAAACTTTCTTAAAGACTCATTAAGCGCACCCGTAATAGTGGGCTCGGTCTTTTTGATATCCACTAAGGCGATAAATGGGTGTTGGTGATTAAGAGAAATAAGAAGTTTTTCTTCTTTAATCATTGAGAGCGTGCATAAAAAATCATGTGAATTTATCACAGTAATATTGTTGATACGGCAACCAATGATTTTCTCTCTTAATTCATCGATGACCTTCTTAAAAGAAGAGTAGGAATAGTAGTTCATAAAAATATCTTAGCAAAAATGTTGAATATAGTTAAGAAAATAGGGTAACAGGTGTTGCCTTATTTATAAATATCTTATAAAATATGTCGTACTATGAAAAAAGGGTTATTAATTATTCTTAGTGGTCCATCAGGTGTCGGCAAAGGCACAGTGAGAAAATACATTATGAATCGTGAGTTATTCCCGATGGTGTTTTCTGTTTCGATGACGACAAGAGAACCACGCGCCACTGAGACCAATGGTGTGGAATATTACTTTGTTAGTAAAGAAGAATTCCAAAAGAATATTGATAACGATAACTTCCTTGAATGGGCGGAATTCGTTGGTAACCGTTATGGCACGCCAAAGAGCATTGTGGAAGATCTCCGTAACCAAGGTAAAAACGTCTTGTTAGAGATTGAAATTAATGGTGCTGAACAAGTGCTTTCGAAGGTTAAAGATGATAGAGTTGTTTCCTTCTATTTGAAACCGCCATCAATGAAACAATTAGAAGCGCGTATTAGAAAGAGAAAATCTGAGCCAGAAGACGTTATTAAAAAACGTTTAGCGAAAGCGGAAGCCGAAATGGAAAAAGCCAAGAACTACGATTTCATTGTGATGAACGATCGCATTAATCGCGCTGGTGATGAAATTATAAAAATCCTTAAGGAATTTGATAGAGACTAAGAGACGGTTTGAGTATGCAAATAGTGGAAGTTCTGATTGAATATGCCAAAAGCTCATTAAACCGTCCTTTTTCTTATTTCTACAATGGCAAAAAGAAACTAATTAAAGGTATCCGAGTTCTACTTGATTTTAATCATCGAGATATTATCGGTTACGTAGTAAAAGTAGAAGAAACTAATAAAAGTGTTGAGGAATATGAAGAAGAAAAAGGCTTCTCGATTTCTGAAATCAAAGATGTCATTGATGATGAACCTTTATTAAATGAAGAACTACTTTCTTTATTAGATGAAGTGTCCTCATATTATCTCGTTCCAAAAATCAGCGTTCTTCAGTCAATGTTACCTCCAAGTTTGTCTCCCAGAAGGTCTTCTTTAAAAGCACCGAAGATTGCTTATGACCAATTCTTGGAAGCCATTAGTGAGTCTGAAGAAGACTTAACAAATAAGCAAATTGAAGTATTAAGATTCATTAAACTTGAAGGTCGTGTTTTAAAACGCGATATTAAACAAGTTAGCATCGTTGATAAACTCTTAGAAAAAGAAAGAATCAAGATTGTTAAAGAAGAAAAACGCAGGTTAAAGATACCTGATTATAAATATCAGACTCCCCCTAAACTTAGTGAAGATCAAAATAAGGTCATCGATGAGTTCAATAACTCTAATGATTTAGTCTATTTATTAGAGGGTGTCACTGGTTCTGGTAAAACTGAAGTTTATTTAAATTTATCCGAACAAGTTTTAAGAGCAGGTAAATCAGTTTTAATGCTTGTTCCCGAAATCTCATTAACCCCAATGATGGTGGAATACTTCCTCCATCGTTTCCAAAATAACGTCGCTATTTTGCATAGTGAATTAACACCAGCGGAGAAATATGATGAATACCGTAAAATCGCTCATGGCGATTGTAAGATTGTCGTTGGTGTACGTAGTGCGATATTCGCTCCTTTAAAAAATATTGGTCTCATTATCTTAGATGAAGAGCATACCGAATCATATAAGCAAGATAATCTTCCTTTCTATCACGCTAGAGAAGTCGCAATTATGCGAGGCAAATACCATTCCGCGAAAGTACTTTTAGCGAGCGCTACTCCATCCTTAGAAAGTAGGGCTAGAGGACAAAAAGGTGTCTATCATATGCTTTATTTAACAAAGCGTATCAATAATCAAAGACTTCCAACCACAAAGATTGTGAACATGCTTGATTATCATAATATTGATCGTGATAGTTATATCTTCTCTCATACATTAAGACAGTCCATTCATGAGACACTAGCGAGAAATGAACAAGCTATTCTTCTTATCAATAGAAGAGGCTTTTCCACTCATGTGACTTGCCGTAACTGTGGGCATGTCTTTAAGTGTCCAACCTGTGGAATTGCACTAACCTACCATAAGAAAGATAATATGCTTAAATGTCATCACTGTGACTATGTTGAACCACTAGGAGAAACATGCCCAGAATGTGGTGGAACTCACCTCATGAAAACAGGTTTTGGTACGGAAAGAATTGAAGAAGAAGTGCAACGTCTTTTCCCAAGCGCTAGAACACTGAGACTTGATAGTGATTCAGCAAAAAACAAGAGCAAAATCCCTGAAGTAATAGA
>CADCJP010000018.1:0-3434 GCA_902801805.1 uncultured Erysipelotrichaceae bacterium
AATATTTGTGGCAAATTCTTCTATACACTCAAAGAGTGGCTTGAAGGTAAGGGTTCAGACGATATTGAATTAGAGAAATGGGATCCAAAGTCTATTGGCAATTCCACAACGCTGCCTTATGACACAGATAACGCTACTGAGATTAAGAAATATTTCTTATCCTTAGCTAAAGAAGTATCCGAAAGAGCGCAAAGAGAAGATAAACTTGGCCATACAATTCAAATCGTGGTCAAAGACCACACTTTCAAATCCTTTAATAAATCGATGACTTTAGAGAATCCCACCAATAAATGGCAAGTCATCTATGATAGTGCGTGTTCTCTTTATGACAAGCATTTTACAAATATCACCCTTAGACTAGTGGGAGTTACTCTTCAAAACTTAATTGATTACACCGATATGGCGGTGCAAATGTCACTTTTCGACTATTCTAGGCACGAAGAGGAAAGCAAAACTAAATTACTCATTAATGAACTGAATCGTTCCTTAAAGAAGCCATTATTAAAAAGAGCAAGCGAGGTGAAGAAAAATGGAAATCGTTGATGCGATTGATTTGTTTCATCAATACGTTCTCGTAGAGAAAGGTCTTTCTCCTCAGACTTGGGTGTCTTATTTAGAAGACCTACAAGCCTTCTTTAACTACTATAATGATAAGAAAAATACTGAGGACTTGTTAGAAACTGATTTATATGAGTTCTTAAAGTTTGAACTCTCTTTAGGTAAGTCTGTTTCAACCGCGTTAAGAAGATTATCTTCCACGAGAAGTTTCTATCTCTTTCTAAAGAAAGAAGGCTACTATCTAGGCAACATTCCTGAAATAGAAACGCCTAAAAAGCCTAAACATCTTCCTAACTGTTTAAGCGAAGAAGAGATTGACCGTTTATTAGAAGCTCCTAATATGGAATCACCTTCTGGTATTAGAGATCGTGCGATGTTAGAGACGATGTATGCATCAGGCTTACGTGTCAGTGAATTATTAAATCTTAAAAAGGGGCAAGTCAATTTGACTAAAGGTATCATTACAGTTTTTGGTAAAGGGGCTAAAGAAAGAAAAGTTCCTATTGCGGAATACGCGATTGATTTCATCAAGAAATACATTAACGAAGTCAGAAACAAAAGTGAGCACAAAAGTAGCGAGTATCTATTTTTAAATAGAAGCGGGGAACCTCTTAGCCGTATTTACTTCTTCAAACAAGTGAGAAAATACGCTGAAATGGCAGGTATTGATATGACCATATCTCCACATACACTCAGGCACTCATTTGCGACACACTTGCTCAATCATGGAGCGCAACTCAGAATGGTGCAAGGCATGCTTGGACACACCAATATTGCCACTACACAAATATATACACATGTTTCTAGCGAGAAACTTAAATCAGATTATGATAAGATAATGAAGTGAGGAATTCATATGAATAATTACAAATATAAAAGAATATTTGTCATCGTTGCTGATTCTATGGGAACCGGCTATTTGGATGACGCTGATAAGTTTGGCGATAAAGGCTCCAATACTTTATTACACATTGGTGAAAAGATGCCTAACGGTTTAAACGTTCCTAATTTAAATAAATTAGGTATGGGTGACTTAGATCCAATTAGAGGCACAAGCAAGGTTGATCACCCACACGCCTATGTCTCCAAAGCTAGAGAAGTCAGTAACGGTAAAGACACCATGACTGGACACTGGGAAATCATGGGTATAAACACCCAAGTCCCATTTCAAACATTTACCGATACAGGTTTCCCAAAAGAACTCATTGATGAATTAGAAAAAAGAACTGGTCACAAAGTGATTGGCAACAAAGCCGCTTCTGGTACAGAAATCTTAGTGGAACTCGGTGAAGAACAATGTCGAGACAATTCTTTGATCGTCTACACATCTAGTGACTCTGTTTTACAGATTGCCGCTCACGAAGGAGTCACAGGCTTAGAAGAATTATATAGATGCTGTGACATCGCTAGAGAAATCTGTATGAAACCAGAATGGATGGTGGGAAGAATTATCGCTCGTCCATACGTTGGTACAGATAAAACCAATTTCAAGCGTGTTACCGGTCATAGACATGACATCGCTCTTAAGCCAAGCGCTCCAACAGTGATGAATGTTTTACAAGATAACGGCTTCATGACCAGCTGCATTGGTAAGATTGGTGACATTTTCGACATGTATGGCGTCGTTAAGACACAAAAGACAGTCTCTAACGAGGACGGCATGGATAAGACCATAGAAGAGGCTAAAAACCATGATTTCACCGGTCTCTGCTTCGTCAACTTAGTGGAATTCGATAGTGAATATGGTCATAGACGTGATCCAATTGGTTATGGTGAATGTATTGAAAGATTCGATAAGAGAGTAGGGGAACTCCTTCCTTTTTTGAAAGATGACGACTTATTAATCATCACCGCAGACCATGGTAATGACCCAACCTGGACAGGTACAGATCACACTAGAGAAAAGATTCCATTACTCATCTATAGTAAGAGTCTCAAGAATGGTGGATATTACCCAGAAAGAATGTCATTTGGTGACATCGGTGCGACCATCCTTAAAAACTTCAACATTAAGAAGCCAGAACACCTATTGGGTTCCCCAATAGAAGAGTTATTCTAATATATATTAGAAAAATGTGAAAAAAGGGCCTAAATATTAGGTTCTTTTTTCATTTATTTAGGTACTTTTATTTCTCTATGCACAGGCGTATGCTCTTGTATTTGTGTGCACACTGTACACGCCATATAAAATTACAAAGGAGGAGTATTATGGCAGAAAACAAAACACAAAATTTAAACATCGAAAAGAAAGGTTTTGATGACAAAGAAGAAAGATGCATCGAAACTTACGAGGTCAGAAAAGAGTTAAGATTCAGAAAGAGAGAAGTTGAATTAGAACAACGTTACCTCAAAGGTGAAGAATTGCTTAATATGCAGGATTATATCAACAAGCATATTTATCTTTACCGCAATTTTGAGCCGACATTCGAAGCAAAAGCTGGTGAAATCTACTTCGCAGACTTCCCAGTGGGCTTTGGAAACGAAATTCACGGAAGACACCCAGTCATCGTTTTGAACAATTCAGGCGCTAAGCAACAAATTATGACAGTCATTCCTTTGACAAGTAAGTCTTGCAATAAAGTCAGCGACGTTGATCTCGGCATCATTAAGGGCTTGTCTAAAAACGGTCAACACTCAATCGCGGTCATCAACCAAACAAGATCAATTGATAAAAGAAGACTCGTCATCGAACAAGTCATTGACGTTCTTCAAAGTCGAGAAAACGAAAATCCAAGCAAACCTGGTCAAGAAATCAGGTTAGACTCAATAAAGATATGTAGGTTGCCTGAAGATATAATGACTATAATCAGAAATAAAGTCAAAAGATTCGTCGGCTACAACAAGATAACAAATAAGAAATTATGATTAGTAGTTTT
>CADCJP010000018.1:3456-16325 GCA_902801805.1 uncultured Erysipelotrichaceae bacterium
ATAAATATAAGGCAGTTCTCGCGCAGATGAATATATTTGTTTAAGAACTGTCTTTTCTTTTACTTTGTAACATTGTTCTTTTTATATTGTTTAGTTAACATAATGGCAATTATGCGAAGTAAATATAAAAGAGGAAATTGATGTGGAAAATGTGGAAAAGTGAGTTTATCCACAATCGGCACTTCTCTCTTAAGATCCATACCAAAACAGCCATTTTTCCAATTGCCTATTTTTGTGATTTTCAACGATTTTCTATCAAAATGTGTGTTAAGATAATGGCAAAGAAAAAGGCCTCATTTCTGAGACCATTTATTCGTTCGTTTTGCCCAGTTTTATTCGTCTAAATAATAGGCGAAACAGTCTGCGGTGAACCTGTTGTCCACCATTTTATCCTTGCTAATTAGGTATTCTTTATTGGCCTTTAAGACTGTGATGAAACCCTTATCAAAGTCTTCGTACATTGCCTTAATGAGGTCACTAGAATCGTATGGGCGAGTTGGTTCTATCTTATCGGAAACGAAAACTAGCTTCTCTAACCAGCCCATTTTCTTTCTTCCAGTCGTATGATACTTGATCGCATCTAAGATTTCAGTGTCCGCAACGCCAAATTTATCACGGGCCACCATTGCTCCTAAGAATTGATGGTAAGCATAAGCGCCAATGTCTAAGAATCCTGGATAGAATTCCTTCATCATTCTTAATGATTCCTCATCACTAATGCCTTTAGCGATGTCGTGCAAGATTCCAGCGACATAAGCTTTAGAGAAATCTAAATGATGATGCATCGCTAATTGGTAAGCCATATGAGCGACTGATTTAGAATGTTTAAAGCGACTCTCTTTCAAGAGAGGTTTAACTTTCTTAATGAAATATAGTTCGTTATCTTCGATATATCTAATCACATCTTCTTGTAAGAAGGCGCTTCTTAGCTCTCTAATGTCAGATGATGAAACATCCGCGGTAGGACCAGAAATCGCAATCATATGGTATTTATCCACATTGACTTGATTAAGCTCGTATTTTGGCCTTTCATAATAGATTATTTGGGTGTTTTTAGCGATTTCTTCAGGCTTTGCCCATTCATGGAAGGCATTTACCTGGTCTTGACCAATTAAAAAGTAGAGTTTGTCGTTAGGATACTTCTTCATAAAGTATTCGACTGTTTGATAAGAACGAGGTTGTTCTTTTTGGTCGAGTTCAAAAGTATCCACGCTGAAGCCTGGAATATTTTTTATGGCAAGCTGCACCATTGCTAATTTGTGTTCTTGGTTAATGGAAGAACTTTTCCAAACCGCAATTTTCGCGGGTACGAAAATAACTTCACCTGGATATGCCTGTTGCGCCATGATGGCCATATTGATATGTCCAAGATGAATGGGATCGAAACCACCACCGAAAATAATTCTGTTCATTAGATTTTGATCTTTGGATTTTCTTTATTCCTACGGAATAGGATAATAACTCTACCCATCACATGGACGAGTTCAGCGTTTAACTTATTGGAAATATCAATGGCGATTTCCATGATTGGTAAGGAACAACCTTTCATGACATCGATTTTGATTAATTCATGTGCAGTTAAAGCTTTATCAAGCATGCTGATAAGAGTTTCAGAGATTTCATTTTTACCAATTTGGTAACGAATTGTTAATGTGGACGCTAAAGCTTTTAGGTCACGTTTTTGTTTTGGTGTTAACATATATTTTACTTTCTAATCTTTGCTAAACTTTCTCTAAGAGAAACGCCCTTTGGTAAACGGACACGAATCATTTGTCCTTGGGCAATAAATGATAACCAGCCTAAGCCTTCAATGGCGATATCGTGCCATTTGTTATCATTTTCCATGGCAAATTCAAACATATCGTAGTCTAAGAAGCTGACTAATCTTTCAGAAACTGGTCTAGCGAAACGACGAATATTGTTTTCGTTAATCGCATCATCAAGTTTCTTTAATTGCACTTTCTTGGTTTCCACGCCTTCTGCAGCATAGAAGCGATAATTTGTGGTCTTGCCTTTAATAACTTCAAAGGCGGCTAAGGAACCTACCATGAATGCATCGCCTGCGCTGAGCATACGATTGGTAACTTTAATGGCTTTCTTTGGAGTGATTTGTCTGATGACATCTTTTTCTAATCTACCTTGAGCGGATGTCGTTTGAGAAATACCTGGTAGTTCATAGAAGAAAGATGAACGGGATAATGGGATTTCTAACACGCTGACGCTTGTACCTGGATAGGTAATAGTCTTAATTTGACGTGTGGTTTTGTTCTCAAAACCCTTCATCGCTTTATTAATAATGGATGTTTTACCAGAGGTAGAATTACCGATCATGTAAACGTCATGACCTTTTCTAGCCACGTTCATCGCATCAATTAATTCTTTAGAATCCATTTTGCTAGCAGCGCCAAATAATCTGACACTCTTTGGTTTAATGCCGTATTCATTGAATCTTTCGGTTAAGTAAGCCACTAAGGATTCATCCTTCATGTTAACTGGGAATAAGTCGCGTTTTGTACCGACAACAGTAACATTAAGTTTCTTAACTTTCTTAGCGATTTCGCTATTTAATTGACCATTGAATGAGAACAAATCGACAACCCAAATAATGTAGGCGTCTGTAGCGAATGCGTCATCAAGTATTTTTAATACTTCTTTATCAACTTCTTGTTCAAGTTCGCTGTTATTGAAAGCCTTCATTGTTTCAAAGCATTTATCACAATAAATGATTTGGATTGGTGTGGCGCGGTGTAATGATTCAGGGATGATATAACCCTTTTCATTCTCATTTTCACATTGCAAAATTGCACCGCAGTGATAACAACGTAATACTCTACTGCTCTTGCCCATATTTTGTCCTCCAATCTGGCATTTTGCCTTTTTTTACTAGATGTTTTCGAATCGGTCTATCCAATAGACGATTGAAATGGGTGGTAAATTGATCTTCTTTGACAACCTTTTCGGTTAATACCACACGGATATGTGCGCCTTTAGCCGCAAGTACGTCTGTCATAAGTTGATCACCGACAAGCATGACTTCCTCAGGCTTGTAACCATTTTCCTTTAGGAACTTTTTGATTTTCCCTGAGAATGGCTTACGTGCGGAGTTGATGCACTCGCAATTTGCAGCGGCTGCATATGTCTTCACACGCTTACCGCGATTGTTAGAAACAATCACCACATGAAGACCGCTTTCTTTAAGAGCGTTAAGTTGATTAACCGCTCTTTCTGTCGGTAAAGATAAACGATAGCTGTCCAACGTATTATCCAAGTCTATTAAAAGGACACTAACGCCTTGTTTCTCATAGAAATCCACTGGAATCTCGTAGATGGATTGGGCGTGTGCGAAGGGAATGAATTTGCTGAACATATTTATCTATATATAAATAATAACCGATTTTCTTCCTGAATGTGAGAAATATTAATACTTCTCACAAGCAATAAGCTAATTCTGTCACAACAAAAAAGCCTCATTTCGAGGCTCTCATGATTAATAATTGTTTTGCTATATAACTATGTTATATGTTTTACTAGTTTAATACTAACTATCTACTTTAGTATTCTATTCATCCAAATCATCAAAAATGGAGATTTGTTCAAAGCCTTCCTTCTCTTCTTTGACTTCTGGAGCACTAACTTCTTCTTCGGTATCATCTTCAGAATCGGCTTCAGTAATAACAGCTTCTTTTTCCTTCACTGTAATTGGATGAGAGATAGTCTTCTTATTGATGATTTCAATGTTAGTGTCTAAGACACTATCGACTGTTGTCTTAGAAGGAATATCAATATTCTTCTTCGCGTATTTAGCAAGATCGGTTAAATAGAAATCAGTTAATTCGAATTCAAAATATTCGTTTGTGGACATGAAGAGATTTATTTTTAATAAATCTGCCTTATTAACTAGCTTAAAGGCGCTGACAACATGATGGACATCGCTCTTAAAGCACGGCATCACTGTTTGGACTTTACCCAATCTAGCGGTCAAATTCACGTGTGCATTATCGAAAATACGATAATGACCTTTATCAGTGAATAAGATAACTTTATTCTTTTCTTCTTCGTCAAAGGCGATTAACGCTACTGCGTTATTCTTACCTAAGCCAGCCACTGATTTAACACCACCAGCTTTACTAGAAAGAACGGATAATTCGTTCTCATTGAAGTATGTGACATTACCATTACTTGTTACAACAAGTAAGTTGCTATTACCACTTAATATTTGGATATCAGCAACTTCGTCACCGTTGAGCAAGCGCATATTGCGTATTGGGCGCGAGCGCTTTCCTTTTTCAATCATATTTAAAGGCATGCGTTTAATTTGGCCAAACTTGGTTAATACGCCTAAATAGATGTCATCTCTGAAATCACTAATGGCAATACCTTTAATGATTTTTTCGCCTTGATTCAAGGTTGAGAAGGTATTAATATGACCGCCTTCATCTTTCCATCTGTTCTCTGGTAATTTGTGAACAGGGATGCAAATGTAGTTACCTTGATTTGTAAAACAAATCAAATAATCGGTTGTATTGATTAAGCCTTGAGCGATTAATTCATCGCCATCCTTCAAACCTGGAAGAGGATTTTCACCGCTGCTACGATATGACTTAAGTGTGGATCTTTTCACGTAGCCATCACGTGTTAAAGCCACCATTACGTCGTCTTTAGCGATTAATTCACGCTTATCGATTGGTCCAATTTCTTCTTTTTCTTGGATAGCGGTTCTTCTATCATCCCCGTATTTATCAGCAATCGCTTTTAGTTCACGAACTAAAACACGATTGAGTTTGTTCTCGTCTTCAAGAATACCTTTAAGAGTTTCGATATCTTTAAGGAGTTGGACTTTTTCATTTTCTAAAGTAACTTCATCGGTATGAGATAACTTATATAAAGGCATGGTCACGATAGCTTCTGCTTGTTCGTTTGAGAAACCATAACGATTCATTAAGTTAACTTTGGAATCCGCTTTATCTTTACTCTTTTTGATGATTTCCACGACTTCGTTGATGTTTAAAGAAGCTTGAATTAAGCCTTCAACAATGTGTAATCTAGCTTGATATTTTTCTAGGTCAAATCTAGATTTTCTTGTCACAACATCAACTTGGTGAGCGATATATGCATCAACATATGTGAGAAGATTCAAGGTCTTTGGTCTACCATCAACAATAGCCACCATATTTGTGCTATATGAGGAGACTAAACCGGTCTTACCATTTAAGTATTGTAAGAGTAAATCAACTTTTGCATCTTTCTTACAATCGATGACGATTCTAATACCTTTCCAGTCAGATTCATCACGGACTTCTAAAAGACCATCAACCGCTTTGGAGTGGATAATTTTATCAATTTCAAAGACCAATTGATTCTTTTGTGTTTTATATGGGATTTCAGTAATGACAATCTGTTGATTGTCTTTGTTTTGTACAATCTCTTCTTTACTGGCGATCTCAATACGACCTCTACCAGTTAAATAGATGTTCTTTAAGCCTTCACTTTCATAGATGATACCACCACCTGGGAAGTCTGGACCTAAGACAAATTGCATTAAGTCTTCAACAGTGGCTGTTTTATGACCAATACGATAAATAACTGCATCAATAATCTCTTTGAGATTATGAGGCGGGATTTCAGTAGCCATACCAACCGCAATACCTTCTGTACCATTAGCGAATAAGTTAGGAAATCTAGCAGGTAAAATTGTTGGTTCAAATTCGGTATCGTCGAAGTTAAGTTGCATATCAACTGTTTTCTTATCGATTTCACGAATAAGCTCATTAGAAATCTCGCTTAAACGAGATTCAGTATAACGGTAAGCCGCTGGGGAATCGCCATCAATAGAACCGTTGTTACCTTGGAAGTCAATTAATGGATATCTGATCTTCCAATCTTGGCTCATTCTCGCTAAAGCTTCATAAATTGATGTATCACCATGTGGATGGAATGTACCCATGACCGCACCAACGGTGTGAGCGCACTTTCTAGTAGGTTTATTAAAAACATTATTGTTTTTAAACATTGTGAAAATAATACGTCTTTGAACCGGCTTTAAACCATCTCTAACATCTGGAATAGCACGATCTTGAATAACGTATTTAGCGTAAGTCGCGTAACGGTCACCCATCACATCTTCCATCGGTTGAACGGAGATATTTTCAACGTAATTTTCTTCGACTAAATCAATCTTTTTTCTAGCCATAGATTACTTGACCTCCTTGATGAAAGTATCGACTTTATTGAAGTCAACGTTCTCTTCGACCCACGCTCTTCTAATACCAGCGTCACGGCCCATCAAAACGGTAACTCTCTTTTCTGCTAAGAATGGATCATCAATCTCAACACGGACTAATAATCTGGTCTTTGGATCCATTGTTGTTTCTTTAAGTTGGATAGCGTCCATTTCACCAAGACCTTTATATCTGGAGACTTTATAACCACTACCAACTTTCTTTTTGGCTTGTTCCAAGCCATCATCATCCCAAGCATACTCTTGGGTGACTTTTTTGCCATCTTCTTTATAGACACGATAAAGAGGTGGAACAGCAATATAAACATGACCAGATGTGATAAGCTGACGCATATAATGATAGAAGAACGTTAATAATAACGTTTGGATATGCGCACCATCGGTATCAGCATCGGTCATGATGATGATTTTGCCGTATTTGATATCATCTAAATCGAAGTTTTGTCCAAAACCCGCACCAATAGTATTAATGATGGTTGCAATTTCTTCGTTATGGACTAATTTTTCCATAGAAATGGAGTCTGTATTAAGTGGTTTACCACGAAGTGGTAAGATTGCTTGATGTAATCTATCTCTACCTTTCTTAGCGGTACCACCAGCGGAATCACCTTCAACGATGAATAATTCGTTTTTAGCGTATTCTTTGCTCTGTGCTGGAGTTAATTTGTCACTCAAAATAACTTCTTGTTTTGGTTTTTTGTTACTTCTTGCTTCTTCTTTAGCTTTTCTAGCGGCTAATCTAGCGTTTTGAGAAGCCACACACTTATTGATGAAGTTAAGTGTGAATTCTTTGTTTTCTAAAAGATAATAAGTAAACTTATTATAAATGAAATTGGAAACCACTGAAACGGCTTGAGGAGTACCTAATTTACCTTTGGTTTGGCCTTCAAATTCAAGCAAAGCTTCTGGGATTTTTAATGATACAACAGCAGTTAAACCTTCTCTAATATCACTACCTTCGAGCTTTTTACCTTTAGTTAATTTGAATTGTTCAGCGAAATCATTCACGGCTTTAGCGATACCTGTTCTAAAACCGGTTTCGTGAGTACCACCATCTCTTGTTCTTACGTTATTAACGTAAGAGTAGATAGTTTCGTTATAGTCTTCGTTGCAGTATTGTAAGGCAATTTCAATGTCGATTTGTGTTTCTTCATCTGTATCAGAGAAGCTGATCACTGGGGACATTGGTTGCTTATTGATATTGACGTTATTGATATATTCCACTAAGCCGTTTTCATACAAAAAGTTTTGAGTTTGTCCGGTTTTTTCGTCAGTTAGGACAAATTCCACGCCTTTCATTAAGAAGGCACTTTCTTGTAAGTGGCTAGCGATTGTATCCCATTTGAATTCAACAGTTGAGAAGATAGTAGCATCTGGTTTGAATCTCACTAAAGTACCATGTTTCTTACATGTACCAACAACTTCAAGAGGAACGACAAGATTACCACCATTTTCGAATTTAAGGTGATAAATGCTTCCGTCTTGATAGACATTAATGTCTATCCATTCACTTAAAGCGTTAGTAACTGAGGCACCAACACCGTGTAAACCTGCAGCGGATTTATAAACAGCGTTATTGAATTTACCACCAGCGTGGAGTTCAGTAAAAACAACTTCGACCGCTGGTCGACCAGTTTCTTTATTGATACCCACAGGAATGCCACGACCTTCGTCTAGGACACTAATGGATCCGTCTTTATGCATGGTGACGCAAATCTTCTTACCATAACCAGATAAGGCTTCGTCCACTGCATTATCGACAACTTCCCAGACTAGGTGATGGAGACCGGCACTATTGGTTGAACCGATGTACATAGCAGGTCTTTTTCGGACACCCTCAAGACCCTTCATCACATGAATATCATCAGCTGTATATGTTGTTTTTTTGATATCAGACACTATATTTTTCCCTTTGCAAGACTTAATTATATACAAATTAAGTTGCAAATATAAAGCATTTTAGTAGAATAAATAAGTACGATTTGGAGGTACAAAAATGAATATATTTGTAAATATATTGGTGCCAGTGATTTGTTTGCTAATTGGTTACCTTATGGGTAGTGCAAACATCTCAATTCCGTTAGGAAAAATGGTCTTTAAGCAAGATCCACGTGAATTTGGTTCACATAATCCAGGTGCCACAAACTGTGGTCGCTTATGGGGCAAAAAATACTTCCTTATCGTTTTCTTCTTTGACGTATTTAAAACAATTTCACCACTTTACATCTGTTGGGCGATTTTATCATTCGTTCCATTTAATAATGGTTTACCATTATTACCAAGTGCCTCTCAAATGTATGCTGGGAACGTTGATGGTTACATGATTCAATGGCCAGTCTATTGGGTCGCTGTTGTCGGCGCGATGCTTGGCGGTATCTACCCATGCTTCATTGGCTTCAAAGGTGGTAAAGCTGCCTCATGTATGGTGGGAATTACCTTGACTACATCTTGGTTATTTGGCGTTATTGGCGCGTTATCATATTATTTCACATTAAAGAAATCAGGCTATGTTTCCTTAGCCTCCATCATCACTTCAATTATTAACGCTGTGGTGACTTGGATCTGGGCAATTCTCCTATTACTCAAAGTCATTCCAGTGAATACTTATTGGTTATTCTTTGTTAACTGGGCGCCACTTCTTTACTGCAATTTTGTCTATGCCATTTTGATGACAATTATCAGCATTGTTTTGATCATCAGACACCGCACAAACATCGGTAGAATCAAAGCCGGTAACGAAAGACAAATCACTTGGATGAAAGTAAAAAGCAAGTAATTAATTAGTAGAGTTAATAACTTTGTTATTATAGACAAAAGCACTCATGACCGAGTGCTTTTTATTTTCTTTAGTTTTAAGCGCCTTTAGACCACCATTTGCGATGCCGACAAAGGAATACTCATGACTTGCATTTTTGACATCCGATATGAACGGTTTTAAGCGGTCAAATTAACCAATAATAACAAGAATGGATAGTTTATTAAATGAGCGTTGGTAATCCACCATTATCACTTGCTTTGTTTCTTTGTGTAGCGCATTAGACAAATAGATATAAGGAATAATATAAAGCGGTTCTTTAAGGCTTCTTCCGTGACTTTGAATAACAAGTCACCATTATCTCTTTTGTGTCTCTAGACGCCCAAAAAGGCATAATAAAAACACTCTTACGAGTGTTATTATTTTTGGTTCATGTTTCTCATGATTTCACGAATTTGTTTTTCGCTTGGGGTTCTGCCCATGCTTCTAAACATCGCGCGAATCATTTTTTCATTGACCGGTGGGTTGTCTCTGAGTTGCTTTTGGAAAATGTAGCGGGTCACAAAGAAGCCCGCGACTGCACCACCAATAATGGCTAAGACAATCCAAAGAATGAATTGCCAAATTTGGATTTCAAACATAGTTCAATCCACCCATTAGGCTCTGCCGTCGTATTCGCCAGTATCTGTACGAACAAGAACTTCTTCGCCTTCTTCAATGAATAATGGGACTCTGACCACTAAGCCTGTTTCTAATGTAGCTGGCTTTGTTGGTTTGTTGACTGTATCACCTCTGACGCCTGGATCACATTGTGTAATCTTTAATGTGACTTTAGCAGGTAAGTTGACACCGAGGATTTCACCATCATAAGAAGTAATTTCCACGACTTCGTCACCTTTTAAGAATTGTTTTTCCCATTGGAGACGTTCAGCTGGGATTTCGACTTGTTCATAAGTTTCTTGATCCATGAAGACAAAGAAATCGCCGCTGTCATAGAGATATTGCATTTGTCTTTTGTCTAAACGAACGTTTTCAACCATGTAACCAGAGTTACGGGCTAATTCGTTAATTGTACCTGTACGGACGTTTTTAACTTTGACTTTAGCAACCATCTTTCTCATCGCAGTTTTATTTAATAAAATATCTAAAACTTGGTATAAATTGTTTTCATCAATGAAATAGTTGCCTGGTCTTAATTCTGTAACATTAACCATATAATTTAACTTTCCTTTCAATAAAATTCCTTGAATATTATATCAAATATTCATTATTTGACAAATGGATTTACTCTTCTCTCTATGCTTAGAGTAGAAGATGGGCCATGTCCCCCATAGATTTTGGTCTCGTTTGGTAAGGCTAATATCTTCGCCATTGAGCGGTTGAACTCCTTTGGCATTGCGCTTGGTAAATCGCTTCTACCAACCCCATGCATAATGATGAAATCACCAGCAAAAAGTAGACCACTATCTTTTAAGTAATAACACACTGAACCTGAGGTATGATAAGGGACGGCAATTACTTTAATATCTTCACTTAAAAAGTGAAGAACTTCGTTATCCGCTAAGGTGTTTGCCTTGCTTTTAACAATACCATTTTCCCCTAAAAAATCACCACAATTAGCGTATGTATCTGTAAGCTTATCTTCATCATCAAAGCCGATGTATAAAGGCGCATTAAAAGTGTCGACTAATAAATCTGCGCCACGCATATGATCGATATGACCGTGCGTTAGGAGAACAGCTTTAAGGTTAAGATTATTTTTCTTTATATAATTAACGATTCCGGGATATTCTTTGGAAGGGTCGATGACTACACAGTTGTTCTCTTGGTCATATAAAAGATAGGTGTTTGAGAATAAACCATCATCTTCTTCGTATATGAATGGAACAACCTTAATCATAGGCACAAAAAAATAGGCATAGCCTATTATTTCTTTTTCTCACGATGGAGAGTAACTTTTTTGCAACGTGGGCAATACTTCTTTAATTCTAAACGATCAGCGTGTTTCTTTTTATTTTTAGAAGTGAGGTAATTTTCCTCGCCACATTCTGTGCATTTAAGTGTTAATGAGATTCTATCATCTTTGCTTGCCATTTGATTTTCTCCTTCAAAGTCGCTTAAATATCTTACCACAGGTAAAATATAATGCAAATATATTTTTTATGAATAAACTAGGTTATAATATCGGCATATGAAAAGAACAGAAACTAAACAAGTGAAAATTGGTCGTCTTTTAATAGGCGGACAGAATAAAGTTTTAATCCAATCCATGTGTAAGCATAAAACTTCACACATCGATGAAGTTGTTAAAGAAATCAATGAATGCGCAGCATTAGGCGCTGATTTAATGCGTTTATCGGTCTTAGATGAAGAAGACGCTCAAGCTTTTAAGGAAATCAAAAAACAAGTGAAGATCCCTCTTATCGCGGACATCCACTTCAATCCTGATTTTGCCATTATGGCGATTAAAAATGGCGTCAGCAAAATTAGACTTAATCCAGGAAACATCAATAATGAAGCCAAAATTAAAGAAATCGTTGAACTAGCGAAAAAGAAGAATGTCGCTATTCGAGTTGGCGCTAATTCAGGCTCAGTAAACCAAGATGTCGATAAATTTGATATTCCTTTATCTCATAAATTAGTGTTTTCTGTTAAAAAGCATGTCGAATTATTAGAAAAATATGATTTTCACAATATCGTTATCTCTTTAAAGGCTAGTAACGTTAAAGAAACAATCGATGCTTATCGTATTGCTAGTGAAATCTTCCCATATCCATTACACATTGGTTTAACTGAAGCTGGTCCTTTAGATATTTCCTTAATTAGAAGCACCGCTGCTTTATCACCTCTTCTTTTAGAAGGTATCGGTGACACAATTAGAATTTCTATTACCGGTAAAGCCCAAGATGAAGTCATCGCTGCGAAACGTTTACTTCACGACTGTGGTTTATACGATAATTATCCTACATTAGTCTCTTGTCCAACATGTGGCAGAACCCAAGTTAATGTTAAAGAGCTAGGCAAGAAAGTCTTCAAGTACTTAGAAGATAACAATATTAATCTTCACGTTGCATGTATGGGCTGTGTAGTCAATGGGCCAGGTGAAGCTAAAGGCGCAGACATCGGTATTGCCGGTGGCAAAGGTCAATATGTCATCTTCAGAAAAGGCGAAGTCATAAAAAAAGTGCCAGAAGCCGAAGCCTATGACGCTTTAATTGAAGAAATTAATAAATTACGCTAGATATTTATCTTTCCAACCATCAATGAATTTCTCGTCCCTGAGCATTCTGATTTCATCAGAGTAAGGGGCGTTTTCATTAATGTAAGGTGTTTCTAAGATCTTTGGAATATTCCTTAATAATGGGTGATTAGCGATTTTGCATAAGGCTTCAAAGCCGATTTCGCCATATCCAATATTCTCATGACGGTCTTTATGAGCGCCTCTGATATTCTTAGAATCGTTAAGATGGACCACTAAAAGGCGGTCTAGACCAATGATTCTATCAAACTCGGCTAATAACTCATCTGGATCGTTAACGTTGTAGCCAGCGTCATGTACGTGGCATGTATCAAGGCATACGCCTAAACGGTTTGTATACTTGCATGTATCGAGAATCTTTTTGACATCTTCAAAGCATGTTCCAATTTCAGAACCCTTGCCTGCCATAGTTTCTATGGCAATCATCACGTCAGTGCCATCTTGAGAAAGAACGATGTCTAAGTTCTCCGCTAAAGTTTTGATGGCTTCTTCAGCACCTAAACCTAAATGGTTACCTGGATGTAAAACAATCATCTTAGCGCCAAAGGCGGCTGTTCTTCTTAATTCATTAATTAATGTCTTATTTGTAAGTTCTAATAAATCAGGGCGATTCTTAT
>CADCJP010000019.1 GCA_902801805.1 uncultured Erysipelotrichaceae bacterium
GTGATTAACGAAGCGGTTAATAAAACTGTACCTAAACTAATCGTGAAGTCATTATCTTTAATACCAAGAACGTTTTGAACATAAAGAATGAAATATGGCATAAATACTTGCAAGCCAATATTGAAAACCATGAAGGCAATTAAAGTGATATATAAAACTGGATTAGCTTTAATGACACTTGGTCTAAAGCCATAAATAATATTCTTAAAGTAAGATTCTTCTTTATTAGGAGTAACAACATCTTTAGGCGCTAAGAAGATGGAAGCAATACCAATAGCTAAGGTGATACCACCAAAGATATAGAAGAATAAGTCCCAACGTTTAGTGGCGCCATCTCCGACATCAACAAATATACCGGCTACAACGATAACAGCGATCAAGGCCAATAAAGGAAGAACAGATAAAACGCTTTCCACTTTACTGCGGTTATTCTCAGTAGTGTTATCAGTAACGAAAGCATTGAATGCCGCATCGTTTGCGGTGCTGCCAAAGAAGGTCATGACGCAGTCCATAATGACAATCAAAGTACCTGCCACAAAGGCATTATGTGCCACGATACTGATAGAGGAATGTGGATCTAAGAAGGCAAATAAAATAATGGAGATACCCCAGAGGATATAACCAGTGGATATTAATAGTTTTCTTTTGCCTAATCTATCACTAACCGCACCCATTAATAATGTCGTAATAGTGGCAGCAGCGGCGCTACATGCAGTCATGACTGGAATAAAGCCATATTCAGAAGTACAGTCAAAGACATAGACATTAAAGTAATTGTTTTCAATAGCCCACGCTAATTGACCAACAAAACCGGCTAAAATAAACATTAGCCATCTTCTAAGACCTATCTTATTATTCATACACGTCTCCTTTATTTTATTTCAGAAGGGATATTATTACGTATATTCACGAGGTGCACATTATGCTCCCCGTATTTAGCTTTACTTTCTTTTAAAACATTATCTAATTCAGTAATAGGCACTAAAGCAATTACTGAACCAGCAAAACCGCCACCGTTAATCTTAACGCCAGCTTTATTATTAGAGGCTTTCAAAATTAATTCACAAGCTTCAAGTGGTGAACCTTCTACCTTATCAACATACATATTGTGTAATAAATCAGTGGATGATTCCCTTGATTCATTAATTAATCTCACTAATGTATCTAATTCATTTTCTTCAATGGCATCAAAGGCTTCTTTAACACGTCTATTTTCTCCATAAAAGTGTAACGCTCTTTCATAAGCTAATTTGCCACATTTATCAATCACGTCTTGCTTATTTTTGATAACTTCTGCTTCTTCAACTTCTCTTAAATACTCTTTTCCGAAGTGGTGGGCAACTTGATACATATCATCTGGGATAGCTTTATATAAATGGTCAAGTCCAGCGTGACTACCACCAGAATTAACAATTACAAAGCAGTAGTTTTCTAAGACCGCTTTTAATGGTTTAACTCTTGGATTAGCGATATCTTCAAAATCAATATAAACAAGGCCACCATAAGCGACACCAATTTGATCTAATAAGCCACACATCTTGCCGTAATATTCTCTTTCAGCAAATTGTCCGGCTTTACATAAGGTCATCAAAGGTATTTGCTCATTGTTAAATAACTTATTAAATGTTTGAGCGAATAATAATTCAAATGCAGCGCTACTGGAGACACCCGCGCCACCAGGGATTTCACTCTTAATATAAATATCAAAGCCACCAATGTTATATTCCTTAGCTAAATAGGCTGCTACTCCTCTAACTAAGGCACTTGGTTGACCTTTTTCTTCTTCATTTTTATCTAAAGATGATAAATCAATTGTGGTTTCAGCGAATCCTTCACTAAATAAATGCACTAATAAATCATCTCTTCTTTTAATAGAGGCATAAATCGATAAAGAACAAGTCGCAGCTAAACATAAACCATGGTTATGGTCTGTATGATTACCTAATACTTCAAATCTGCCACCGCAGCTAAGATAAAGCTCTGGTTCAGATTTATATTGTTCAATAAATTTATTCTTGAGGTACTTCTTCATCTTTCACTTCTAATTGTACTCTTTTTCTTTGAGTAACGACTAGTCGATAACTTAAGAAGGCACATAACGCTAAGGTCACAAAACCAATAATCATTTCTAACCACATTGGTAAGACTGGATGAATAGTGTATTTATCACCTAAAGAAGCATCAGCCCAAACTCGATAGTAATTTACGATATTAGAATTTAAGAATAAGACTAAGATAGATCCAGCGATGAAACCAATAATCGCAAAGAAGGTTTCCTTACGCCATTTCTTTAATAAAACGTTCATGATTTTAGAAACCACAACAACGCCGATTAAGCAACCAACAGCGAAACATCCTAAAACACCAAATAGGGCACCTGTGTGCGAGAAATCGCCATGTTTAAGCATTTCACTAGCCCAGCCTTTAACATTATCCACAAGTGGTCTATAGAAGCCTAAAATCAAAAGGATTAAAGAGCCTGATAAACCAGGAACAGTTAAGGCAACCGCAGCAATCGCACCAACTGGAATAAGTAGTAGATATAACCACCAAACTGGTTGAGGAGTAAATAAAGATTCAACGCTGAAATCATTAAGACCAGCGATAACATTTAAAACACCTAAGGCAATGACGAATAATGCACCTAATGCGATAAGTAAGACATATTTCTTATTAAGCTTTTCACCTTTAACTTCATCAGTAATGCCAGGGAAGGAACCAATTAAGAATCCTGCGAATACGCATATTAAAACAAACATTAAGTATTCAAAGGCATAAGAGAAGATAATGATGCACGCCACTACGGCAATAACGATACCTAATAAGATAGGGATTAATACTTTAATAGCCCAGCCAAACTTCTTTCTAAAGTTATTAACTGCACCAATGATGTCTTCATATACATGGAAGATAACGGCAATAGCAGCGCCGCTAACACCAGGAATCGCGGCTCCTGCACCGATGGCTAAACCAGCCACAAGTTTTCTAAACCATTCTTTAATTTTCATACATACAAAAGTATACGAAACTTATTAAGTTTAGTAAATTCTTTTCATTGTGCTATAATTGTTCGCGTAGATTTATGAAACTGATTGTAGGCTTAGGTAATCCAGGTAAAAAATACGACAAAACTCGTCATAACATGGGCTTCATGGCTATCGACCTTTTAGCGGATCAAGCAAAGATCGATATTGATAAGGAAGTCTTCCATGCTTTACTCGGTAGAGGAAAGATATATGGCGAGGATGTGATCTTATTTAAGCCACAAACATTCATGAATTTATCCGGAACAGCGGTGCAAGAAGTTGTCCATTATTTCAAGATTGAAATGGATGACATTATCGTTGTTTACGATGACATGGCTTTAGAACCAGGAAGAATCAGAATTAGAAAAGAAGGTTCTTCAGGTGGTCATAAAGGCATGCAAAACATTATTGATTGTTTATCAACCGACAAGATTAAAAGAATTCGTATTGGTATTGGTGAACCAGGTGAATGGGATACTGTTGACTTTGTTTTATCAAAACCACTTAAAGACGAACAACCTTTAATCGATGAAGCGATTGAAAACGCTGTTGGTGCATTAAAGGAGGCAATTAAGTCTGATTTTGATCGGGCGATGAACAAATTTAATTAGTTAAAGGAGGTAGAATTTGAACCTTTTTAACAAGTTAAAATCTAATAGTGTAACCCCCCTCTTCGAAAAGAAAATGGGGCATTTTGTCGTTGATGATAATAATGGAATTGCCCTTTTAGTGGCTTCTTCCTTTAAGAATAAAAAAGAACCATATCTTCTAATTACTTCTAATTTATATAAAGCTCAACAAATCTATTCCTCACTTGTTTCCTTCTTATCAAAGGATGATGTTTTATTATTCCCAAGTGATGAACTCATTAGAGCGGAGACTATTGCCCAATCTAAAGAAATGGCGGCTCATCGTCTCTTCGTTTTAAATGAAATCTTAAATAGAAGTAATGTCATTGTCATTGCCAACTTAGCGAGTGCGTGTCGTTATTTACCCGCTCCAGAGTTATTTAGAAATCGAACATTCTCTATTAAAAAAGGTAAGCGCTACCAATTAGATGATTTAAGAAGAAGATTAATCGCTAATGGCTATGCTTGTGTTAATAAGGTCGACCAATCATTACAGTTTGCCATTAGAGGTGATGTTTTAGATATCTTCTCAGTTAATAACGATAATCCAGTCCGTATTGAATTCTTCGATGATGAAGTGGAAAGCATGCGTTATTTTGACTTAGCTAAACAAACATCAATTGGAATGTTAGAAGAAGTCACTATCTTACCAGCTTCAGATATCTTATTTAGCAATGAAGAAAAGCTTAATTCTACGGAAAAACTATATAAGAATTTAGAAAAAGATAAAGATGTTCTAGGATTAACTCTTTTTGAGAAATTAAGGGACACGGTAGATGATTTAGTCTTTACTTTGAGTGAAGGACAAATCGATGAAAAGTTCTATAAATACTATGGTTATTTAACTGATAATCATTATTCAATTTTTGATTATTGTTCTAACTATAAAAAGGTCTTTGTGGATTATAACGGTATTATTGCCTCTAATAAGATGCTCCAAAATGACTCTCATGTTTATTTAGATGAGTTATATGAAAATGGTAAAGCCCTATCAAGATTAGAGATCTATCAAGACATTAACCGTCTCGTGGACTTTAACCATAACATTACTACTTCGAATCTCATTGATTCACCTGCCGCGATTACTTTCCCAGTGAAAGCAGTTCCGTTTCAAGCCAGCAAGAAATCAGATGCGATTAACATTATCTTTTCCTATATCAATGATGGCTATCAAATCGTTTTAGCCCTAAATAACAAAGAACATATCCATTTAGCAGAGCAAATCTTAGACTTCCAACACATTAAATATCAAGTTGTGGATGGCTTTGATTTACCAAAAGAAGGCAAGGTGGGTATCAGTTTAATTAACTTGAGTAGTGGTTTTGTCTTAACTGAAGAAAAGATTGCCTACTTAACAAGCGCGGAACTATTTAATGAAAAAGTTAGAACCGCGAGATTTGATAATAGATTTAAAGAAGCAACGATTCTTAGAAGCTATGAAGAACTTGAACCAGGTGACTATGTCGTTCATGAATATCAAGGTATTGGTCAATTTATCGCTCTTCAAACATTAGAAACTAATGGCACTCATAAAGACTATTTAAAGATTGCTTATTGGGGTAATGAATTCTTATATGTTCCAGTTCAACAATTCCAATTAGTAAGAAAGTACTTAGGTAAAGAAGGTGCTGCGCCTAGATTAAGCCACTTACATAGTAAAGACTGGGAAAACACTAAAAAGAAAGTTAAAGCGAGAGTTAACGATTTAGCGGAACGCTTAATGCAACTTTATGTTGAAAGAAGTAAAGCACAAGGCTTTGCCTTCCAACAAGATGATGAATTCCAAGAGCAATTTGAAAATGAATTCGATTATCCATTAACTCGTGATCAAGAAAGAGCGCTTAATGAGATTAAAAAAGATATGGAATCTCCTCAACCAATGGACCGCTTATTATGTGGTGATGTTGGTTTTGGTAAAACTGAAGTGGCTTTTAGAGCGGCATTTAAGGCTATCTTATCAGGTAAACAAGTCGCTATTTTATGTCCGACTACATTATTAGCAAGGCAACACTATGAATTAGCGTGTAAGCGTTTTGCGAACTTCGATGTCAATATCGCGGTCTTCTCTAGACTCGTTAAAGCTAGCCAACAAACTAAGTATATGAAAGAGGTTGAAGCGGGCATCACCCACCTCATAATCGGTACACATAGGCTTCTTTCTAAGAATTTACACTTCAATAACTTAGGTTTATTAATCGTTGATGAAGAACAACGTTTTGGTGTGGAACAAAAGGAAAGAATTAAAGAAATTAAAAAGGACATTGATGTCTTAACATTATCCGCGACGCCTATTCCTAGAACATTACAAATCTCTTTAATTGGTGTTAGAAGTATGTCGAAGATTGATACTCCTCCACAAGATAGAATGCCAATCCAAACATACGTCACCCCATTTAGATTAGATGTTGTTAAAGAATTAATTGAAAGAGAATTAGGTAGAAACGGACAAGTCTTCTATCTTCATAACAATATAGCCACCTTATATAACAGAGTGGCGACTTTACAGAAAATGATGCCTAATGTCCATATTGGTGTAGCGCATGGCAAGATGGAAAGAGATGACATTGAAGATGTAATGATGCGTTTCTATGAAGGTGAGATTGATGTTTTAGTGTCCACCTCCATTATTGAAAACGGTATTGATGTCCCTAATGCGAATATGATTATCGTTGAAGATAGTGAGAACTATGGCTTATCTCAACTTTATCAAATCAAAGGACGTGTCGGCCGTTCTTCTAGAATTGCCTATGCTTATTTAATGTATAGCGAATATAAAGTCTTAAATGAAAAAGCCCAAAAGAGATTGAAAGCACTTCAAGATTTTACCGAACTCGGTAGCGGTTATAAGATCGCTCAAAGAGACTTAATGATTAGAGGTGCTGGTGACATCTTAGGCCCTGAACAAGCGGGATTTATTGATTCTATTGGTTTAGATATGTATATCAAACTTCTTAACGACGCAGTTAAGGAAAAGATGGAAGGTAAACCTATTGAAGAAGAAAACGTCGATATTAATCCAACACTTGATATCGATGCATATATTCCAAATAGCTATGCTAAAGAGGGCGATAAGATTGAACTATATCAAGAAATCTTACATGCGCCTTCATTATTTGATCTTGATTTTATTAAAGAGAAAACACGCGACGTTTATGGAAGGCTTCCAGAAGAAGTGGAAATGTTATTCTCTAAACGTAGCATTGATTTATTAACTAAAGAGGCTAAAGTCCAAAAGTTAATGGATAAACCAAAGTTTGTGGAAATCAACTTAGGTGATGAATATATCAATATTAAAGGAATTGGTAATATTTTATTTGAAGCATTAATTCCATTTTTAGCATTTGTGAAAATAAGTTATGCTAATAATGTCTTCAAGATATTACTTAATAAAGGTAAGAATTGGATTTATGATTTAGAAAATATCCTTAAGAGCTTACTAGAAATACAGAACCACTTTTCGGTGAAGGAAATTGTTTAAAATGCGTTTAGATTTAGTACTTAAATTATCAGGTTTGATTAAAAGAAGAACAGTCGCAAAAGAACTCGCAGAACGCGGCCGTATTTTGATTAACGATCGTGTTGCAAAACCATCAAGCGAAGTGAAAGATAATGACCGTTTAGAACTCCATTTAGGTAACCGTGTTTTACTCGTTGAAATCACCTTTGAATTAAGATACAAAAAGGAATTCCCAATCTATAAAGAGATCCTCACAACCAAGGTCAACGCTGATGCTTAATCTCAATAAAAACCAAAAATATTTATTAGCTTGTTCGCATGGACCAGACTCGATGGCCCTCTTTTATATGTTGAAAGAAGAAGGTTATAACTTTGCAGTGGCACATGTTAACTATCATCTCCGTGAAGAGAGTGATGAAGAGCAAAGAGAACTAGAAGCGTACTGTAAGAAAAATAACATCGAATTATACGTTAAAGAAGTCAATGAATCTTTAGGTAACAATAACCTTGAAGAACAGTGCAGAATTATCCGCTACACGTTCTTCAAAGAGCTAGTAAATAAGTATCATTTTTATGCTGTTTTAATTGCCCATAATCAAGATGACGTCATTGAGACCTATTTAATGCAAAAAACTCGGCAAAACTTGGTTGAATTTTTCGGAATTAAAGAAAATCCTATTATTTTCGACACAAAAATTATTAGGCCTGTGCTCGGGTTTACAAAACAAGAATTATTATTTTTTTGTGATATCAACAAGGTCAAATACTCTATCGATAAGACAAATCTTCAAGACGCATTTTTGCGTAACAAAATTAGACATCAAGTTGTCGAGAAAATGAGTAAAGAAGAAAGAGAAAAGATCCTTGAAGAAATGGCGTTAGAAAACGAAAAGCTCGCGAAACTACAAAAGAAGATTTCTGAAATTAAAACTAAAAGTATTGAAGAATATAATAGGTTAACTGATGATGAGTTCTTATATGCTGTTGTAAGTCTTGGTAGAAAGATCAAACCTAACTTTGTAATGAGCCGCGCTCAAGGTTTAGAAATTAGAAAAATCTTTAAATCTGACAAGGCCAATGTCAGCGTGGATATCTCTGGTCTCAAGCTTGTGAAAAGCTATGATTCTTTTGATTTAATTGAGGATGGAAAAGAGCAAGATTTCTCTTTCGAAATTAAAGAACCAATGAAGTTAGAAACTGAGTATTTCTTCTTAGATTTTACTGGTGATACAAGCAATCGAAATGTCACTCTTGATGACTATCCATTAACGATTAGAAACGCTAAGCCAGAAGATACCTACATTATCAGTGGTTACTCTAAACAATTAAGACGTTTGTTTATTGACTGGAAAGTTCCTGTCACCTTAAGAAAGAGATGGCCAGTCATTGTTAATAAAAAAGGAATTATCGTGTACGTTCCACGCTATCAAAAGGAATTCAAAAAAGCAGACAACTGCAATTTTTATGTTAAATAAAGTCTATTAGGTGCGTTTTTCTTTTATTAAATAAAGAAATATGCCTATAATTAATCAAATCGATAAACGTTTATATCAAGGAGGTAGAAATTATGGATGAAGAAAATAACAGACCTGAAAGTCGTGTTTCGAGAAGTTTTGTTTTCTCAATTCTTTTCGTAGGCGCGATACTTGCCTTAATTGCTTATCTCATTTTCTCCAATATGAATGGCGCTAAGACCATTGAGTATGAAACATTTGTCCAATATCTCTATACTGGCAAAGTTAATGATGTTCAATTAGTTCAAGCTCAAACCGTCATTAGAGTTAATGGTCATTACACATTAACCGACGCTAATGGTAAAAACCAAAAAACTACATTCGTGACTGAAATTCCAGAACAAATGTATGGCGTTGAAATGACTTGGTACATTGATACTGATAATGATGGCACAAAAGAAGCTATCACTAAATCAATCACTCAAATGATCAACGATGCCAAGAAAGAAAATGAAAAATTCTCTATCACAGTTAAGAACCCATATGAAGTTTCATTCTGGGATCAATGGGGTCCAACAATCATCATGGTTGGTGGTTCCGCACTCTTACTCTTGTTCTTATTCTCAAGAATGTCTTCCACAGTGAATTCTTCTAATAGACAAGCGATGGATTTCAATCGTTCTCGTGCTAGAAGAGTTAACACAAGCAAAGTCAAATTCGATGATGTTGCCGGTGCTGATGAAGAAAAGAACGAGATGAAAGAACTCGTTGATTACTTAAAAGAACCAAAGAAATTTACAAAATATGGCGCTAAATTACCAAAGGGTGTCCTCTTAGTGGGCCCTCCAGGATGTGGTAAAACATTATTAGCCAAAGCCGTTGCTGGTGAAGCTGGTGTTCCATTCTTCTCCATCTCTGGTTCCGACTTTGTTGAAATGTTCGTTGGTGTTGGTGCGGGACGTGTGAGAGATATGTTCAGAATCGCTAAAGAAAACGCTCCATGCTTAGTCTTTATCGATGAAATCGATGCCGTTGGTAGACAAAGAGGTGCTGGTTTAGGTGGTGGTAACGATGAACGTGAACAAACACTTAACCAATTACTCGTTGAAATGGATGGCTTTAATGATAACGCTGGTATCATTGTTATCGCTGCCACAAATAGAGACGACGTTCTCGACCCAGCTCTTTTAAGAGCAGGCCGTTTCGATAGAAAGATTACTGTTTCCTTACCTGATCGAAAAGGTAGAGAAGCCATCTTCAAAGTCCACTCTCGTAACAAAGTGTTAGATGAAGAAGTTAACTTTGAAAATCTTTCAAAGAGAACCGTTGGTTTCTCAGGTGCTGATATTGAAAATATCATGAACGAAGCCGCAATCTTAGCGATTCGTGCTAATAGAGAAAAGATTACTATCGATGATATTGATGAAGCTATCGACCGTCGTGTCGCTGGTCCAGCTAAATCATCACGTTCTTTAACTCCACACGAAAAAGAAATGATTGCCTATCACGAAAGTGGTCACGCCATTATCGGTTTAAGATACCCACATAGTGATAAAGTCCAAAAGATTACTATCATCCCACGTGGTAACACAGGTGGACACGTACGTAGCACACCTGAAGACGATCGCTTTACTAATAGTAAAAAAGAGCTCATTGCCCGTATTGTTGGCTTAATGGGTGGTCGTGCTAGTGAAGAAATCTTCTGCGATGATATTTCTAATGGTGCTTCTAGTGATATTGAAGTGGCAACCGCTATCGCGCGTGCTATGGTTACTGAATGGGGTATGTCTGATTTAGGCCCAATTCAATATGAAAGAAATACCGGTAGTGTCTTCTTAGGAAGAGACTACACAAATACCCAAAAGAACTTCTCTGTTGATACCGCTACAAAGATTGATAATGAAATCAGAAAGATTATCGACTTTGCTCACGAAGAGGCTCTTCGTGTCATTAAGGAAAATAAGGATGATGTCGTCCTCTTAGCCAAGACCTTAATTGATCACGAACAAATCACTGGTGAAGAGATTGATTACTTAATGCAAAATCGTCATCTCAAGCGTGATGAAAAACCAGCGGCTGTTGAGTTCCCAGAACCTAATAAAGAGGAACCAAAAGCTGAAGAAAATAAATAACTAATTAGGAAGGTTCACGCCTTCCTTTTACTATGTTTTGATATGTGGAAATTAGGTAAGTTTGTCATCGAAGGAAAAGTCGTTCTTGCCCCAATGGCGGGAATTACAAGTGAAGGTTATAGAAAATACCTCAATACTTTTGGTGTGGATGTCTGCGTTTCTGAAATGGTTAGCGATATGGGACTTATCTATCAAAATAAAGAAACAGAGTCATATGTGAAGTACCAAAAAGATAAAACACTTACCGGTGTGCAATTATTTGGTGCGAAACCGGAGAATTTAGCAAAAGCGGCATCACGTGCACTTGAACTCAACCCAGATATTGACTTCTTTGATGTGAATATGGGCTGCCCTGTTCCTAAGGTAACTAAGACTGGCGCGGGTTCCGCATTAATGCTTAATCCTAAATTATGCGGTGAGATTATTAAAGCCATCAAAAGTGTGACCGATAAGCCAGTAACCGCAAAGATTAGATTAGGCTATAATGAGGTTAACTTTTTAGACGTCATAAAAGCCTTAGAAGATGGTGGTGTAGACGCCATTGGAATCCACGCCAGAACAAGAAAAGAACTCTACATGGGTGAACCACATTTTGACCTCTTAAAAGACTTAAGAAGCAAGATGAAAGTTCCTCTAATGGTGTCAGGTAATATCTACACTTTGGATGACGCAATTAACGCTCTTGAGATTACAGGTGCTGACGCTGTCATGGTGGCGCGTGGAGGTATGGGTAACCCTTATCTCGTTAAGCAAATAAAAACCTATTTTGAAACTGGTGAAAGATTACCTAATCCATCATTCTTAGAACAATGTGAATATTGCTTGGAATTAGCTAAATCAATGTGTGAAGAAAAAGGTGAATTAACCGCGATGAGAATCTATCGTGGTATTGCCCCTAAGTTCTTCTCTGGATTCGCTAATTCAAGAGTGCTAAGAACTGTTCTAGCGACATCATTAACTAACTATCAATCGCTAGTGAACATTCTTGATGAATTCAAGAAAGAAAATATGAAATTTTAACGTTTGTCTTTGATTAGACAAAGAACTCGAGTATAGTATTGGACGGAGATATTTGAAAGGAAAGTTGAAAATATGAACATTAATGAATTAAATGACCAAGAGTTAATCCGATTAGAAAAGATTAAAAAATACCAAGAATTAGGTATCGATCCATTTGGTCAAGCTTATAAAGTTTCCCATTCTATTAAAGAAATTCGTGCTTTATGTAATAAAAAGAGCGAAAAAGCTTTAGCGAAACTCGCTTTAAAAGTTTCTGTCGCTGGTAGAATTAAAGCCATTCGTAAAATGGGTAAAGCCTCCTTTATGAATATCCAAGATAAAACTGGTAACATCCAAGTTTACTTATCACTCGATGGTTTAGGTAAAAAGAACTATGAACTTTTCAAAATGGCCGATATCGGTGATATCGTTGGCATCAAAGGTATCATGAATTTAACCAGAACTGGTGAACTCACCATTAAAGCCCAAAAGTTTGTTCATTTAACAAAGTGCTTACATCCATTACCAGAAAAATTCCATGGTTTAACTGACGTTGAAGAACGTTCTAGAAGAAGATACTTAGACTTAATTATGAATGATGAAGCTCGTAAAGTTGCTTTTATGAGACCACAAATCATTCGTAGTATCCAACACTTCCTTGATGGCAAAGGTTTCACAGAAGTTGAAACTTCAATTCTTTCTCCAATCTTAGGTGGTGCTTCCGCTAGACCATTCATTACTCACCACAATACATTAGATAAAGATTTCTATTTAAGAATCGCTACTGAACTTAACCTCAAACGTTTACTCGTTGGTGGTATGGAAAGAGTGTATGAAATTGGTCGTTTATTCCGTAATGAAGGTATGGATGCTTCCCATAACCCAGAATTCACAACAATTGAAATTTACCAAGCCTATTCTGACTTAAGAGGTATTGGTGATTTAACAGAAAAAATGATCAGAAATACCGCTAAGGAAGTCACTGGTTCTGCCATCATCACTTATGGTGACCGTGAAATTAATTTCAAAGACCCATTCAAATGGATTTCCATGAATGACTTAATCAAAGAAAAATGTGGTATTGATTTCAAGGCTATCAAAACATATGAAGAAGCCAAGAAACTCGCAACCTACCTTTGTTTACGAATATCCAATTGAAGTTTCTCCATTAACCAAGAAAGAAAAAGATCCAAGATTCGTCCAAAGATTTGAATTATTCGTCAATGGTCGTGAGCTCGCTAATGCATATACAGAACTTAATGACCCATTAGATCAAGAAGAAAGATTCCTTGCGCAATTAGAAGCCAAGAAGTTAGGCGATGAAGAAGCCAGTGAAATGGACAAAGACTTTGTCGAAGCTCTTGAATACGGTATGCCTCCAACAGGTGGTGTCGGTATGGGTATCGATAGATTCGTGATGTTATTAACTAACCAACCACAAATCCGTGAAGTTATTCTCTTCCCAACAATGAGAGATAGATAAGAGGCAGAAATTTCTGCTTCTTTTTTTCAAATTTTTAGGAAAAAAATCAAAAACCCCTCCTATTAATTAAGTAGAGGGGCTTTTTTAGTGACTTAGCCAAATGGTCTAACTTTATCGCTAGAATTGCTTCTCGTTCACCCAGAATAAAATGTTGAAAGGAGACGTCCATGAGACATTTTATAGGGCACTTGTCCTTTGACTTACTATTAGGGTATGCAAGAATTAATTCTTGTCTTATTACTGGTACTATTAATTTTGGTGGCATTGAAGAAACCTTCTAAGAAGTAGTTTCTTCATAAAAAAAGAAGGGCCTTGCAACCCCTTCTAAAAAAACCATTATTATTATACCAATTCCATAGTCGAAGTCAATGGGCATCTGCCCGCCTGGGCGACTAGTGTATGTACGCGCTTTACAAATTGCAAATTGACTAGTATAATTGACACGCTAATAAGTTAGCAAAATTCTCTGCTACCAATGAATATATGGTAGCCATTAGACCAGAGGGAGGTAAATAAAATGCGCAATTATGAAATTATGTACATTTTGAAGGCCGACTTAGATGAAGCCGCTCGTGAAGCTGAAATGGGTAACATCCAAAAACTTCTCGAAAAGAACGGCGCCAAGGTTTTAGATACCGACATTAAAATGGGCTTACGTGAATTAGCCTATGAAATCAAGGATCAAACCAAAGGTTTCTATGTTCTCCTCAAAGTGGAAGCTGATGAGGCTGCACTTTATCAATTCAATCGTAAAGTCAAAATCAATCCAGCCGTGTTACGTCACTTAGTTACAGTCGAACAAAAATAAGGAGGACTCAACATGGTTAACAGAGTAGTCTTAGCTGGACGTTTAGTTAAAGATCCAGAACTAAGAAAAACCAATTCCGATGTAAGCTTCGCAACATTCACTCTCGCAGTGGATAACCGCGTTAAAGAAGCAGATGGTACAAGAGGCACACTCTTCATCGATTGCCGTGTCTTCAGAGACCAAGCTGAAAACTTAGTCAAGTTTACAAGAAAAGGTTCAATGATCGCAGTTGATGGCAGTCTTAATCAAAGAAACTTTGTGCGCCAAGATGGTAGCAAAGGTAAATCTTTCGAAATCGTGGTTGATAGCGTGACATTCTTAGAACCTAAGAAAGATGGCGCTAACAACGAAACACCAAAATTCGATGATGTTCCTGCGCAATCCAGTGGCAGCAACTTAGATGCAATTGATTTGCCAGATGACGATCTTCCATTTTAATTAAAGAAAGGGAAAATTATGGCATTTAGAAAAGTTAGACCACATAAAAAAGTTTGTATCTTCTGCAAGAACAAATCTAAATTCATTGATTACAAAGACGTCGAACTCTTAAAAACAATGATTACCCCAAACGGTAAGATTTCTACCAGAAGAGCTACAGGCACATGCGCTAAGCACCAAAGAGAATTAGCCAAAGCAATTAAGAACGCTCGTTTCATGGCTCTTCTCCCATACGTTGCTGACTAATTAAAACGCAAACAGAAATAAGTCGTCCAAAAGGGCGACTTTTTTGTTGCCTATAATAGTGGTTATTATTTCGAAGATTAAGTCTAATTAATTTTTACAATTTGGATTATTTGGCAAGGAACATTAGCAAAAAAATCATATCATAATGCGTGCATACTGTATATTATTAAGAGGATAAAAGAAGAGCCAAATAATATGGCTTTTTCGAAAACAACATAGAAAAAAGAAAGGAATTTCACAATGGGAAAATCTAATTTTTCGTCAGGCAAAAGTAAGATCAGACTCATCGCTTCGATCGTTTCATTGCCTGTCATTGTCGCCGCTGGCGTTGCCTTGGGGATTGGTAACGCATGGGCCTTTGGCGATGGCTCATCCACAATGACGACTTACCTTACGACTCCGGTTCCTGTCGACAAAAGTGCGATGACACGTTCAGTGTCTGGCATGGGCGACGAACTTGCCGTTGAAGTCGAAGGCGAAGGCATTGTTATGCTAGAGAATAATGGCACACTTCCTCTTAGCAAAAACGATGTCAAAAAAGTTAACGTTTTCGGCCACGGTTCCGTTGACTGGTACATCCAATCTTCTGGTTCTGAAATGGTCGGAACAAAAGGTCATAAATCTTATGACCTCAACAGTGCTCTCGAGAAAAGAGGTATCGAGGTAAACCCAGAGCTCCCTGCATATTACACCAATTGGCGTAAAGCAGACGGAGATGCTAACACCATCTTCACCGATCTGGATACTTACTTTGTTATTCGTGAGCCATCTCTAGAACTTGATAGTGAATACGATAGACTCTATCAAAATGCAAAAGCTTATAGTGACACAGCTTTCTTCGTTATCTCTCGTCACGCTGGCGAGAATAGTGACTGTCCACATTATCAAAACAAACTTACTACAAATACTTCCACTCATAAGAGCGGAAGCACAACTAAGGATAATAACCGCGACTATCTTGAAATATCAACCGAAGAAGAATTCGCTCTTCGTAAGATCGCCGCTGACTTCAAAAACGTTATCGTTGTTGAAAACAGTACCAACAACATGACTCTCGATTTCGTCAGAAATATCAATAATGAAATTCCTGATGGTATTGATGCTGTCCTCAATGTTGGTGTTACTGGTGGTCAAGGCGCGCTTGCTATTCCAGATGTCGTCTTTGGCGATGTCACACCTTCTGGTCATATGACAGATACAACTCCATATCGCCCAGAATACAACATTACATATTATCGTTCTTGTGCAAAGCACACCCGCCACTACACAGGTGGTAAATCTTCCGACTTCTTCAACAAAGCCGGTAAAGGTTCTGGTGGTAACGCTTTCTACAAGTACGCTTGCTATACCGAATATACCGAAGGTATTTACATGGGTTATCGTTGGTTCGAAACCGCTGATGCTGAAGGCTTCTGGGATAAAGAACCATATAATGGTTATGATAACGTCGTTCAATATCCATTCGGTTATGGTATGTCATACACTGACTTCGATTGGAAGTTTGTGAGAGCCAATAAAGGTAACGGCAGCTCCATTGAAGCTGATGAAAAACTCACATTACAAGTTGAAGTCACTAACGTTGGTGAACGCAAAGGTAAAGACGTCGTTCAAATTTACCTCACCGCTCCATATACACCTGGTGGTATTGAAAAATCATTCCGTAAATTAGTCGGTTATGAAAAAACTCCATTACTCCAACCTGGTGAAAAATGCACAATCGAAATTGAAGTTGATACCAAAGACTTCAAATCATACGACGATTATGATGCAAATAAAAATGGCCATACTGGTTATGAATTAGAAGCTGGTAATTACATCCTCAACTTCATGACAGATGCCCATAATGTTAAAGAAAATATGTCTCCAATGACTTATAAAGTCAATCGTGATGTCATGATTGATAAAGATGAAGTCACTGGCGAACTCGTTAAAAACCGTTTCACAGGCGATACCGCTTATGAAGGTATGCCAATTGATGGTTCATCTGTTGACCAAGGCATCGAATTTGTCCATCGTAACAACTTCCCACCTCTTCTAACAGATTGTGAACCAGACAAACCATGGACCAATAAACTCATGGATCGTCTTTCAGACCCAAATCCTATCGCTAACTATAGTTATAGTAAAACTATGTCCACCACATGGGATAACGCTACTGAAGACTACTGGGGTAATCCAATTCCAACAGAAGGTCCAAAATGGAACAGTGGTGGTAATGGTAAACTCTTTGATAATGGCGAAATCACTGAACTTGGCTTAAAGTGCGGTGAAAACTATGATGCTCCTGAATGGGATTCCGTTCTTGATCAACTTGACTTCGCTAATTCCAAGAAAATCGTTACAGAAAACTCTAACTACGCTGGACGTGGTATGAGTGAAATCGGTTTACGTGAATCCAATAACGCTAGTGCCTTCAAGTTTGAAGAAGGTGCCGCTATGATTGGTGGTGGCTTAGGCCAAAACGATGAAATTAACTGTCCAGCATATCCTGGCCCAACAATGGGTTGCCAAGCTTGGAACAGAGCTCTTACATTTAAACTCGGTAAATCAATGGGTAATGACATGAACGCTTCTGGCGCTGATGGCATCTTCTCACCTAACTGTAACTTACACCGTTCTACATATGGTGGTAGAAACTGTGGTTACCAATCCGAAGACCCAATCCTTTCCGGTCGTTATGTTTCTGAAATCATTAAAGGTATTAGTATTTATGGTCGTATGACATTCGTTAAGCACTTCGTTGCTAACGACCAAGACTTCAACCGTATGGCTAATATGGCTTGGATGACAGAACAAACATTCCGTGAATTATATCTCCGTTCCTTCGAAGAAGCCGTTAAAAACGGTGGTACCGTTGGTATCATGACTTCCTTCAACCGTATCGGTGGTATCTGGACTGGTGGTAACGAAGCCCTTATCCAAGGTATTCTCCGTAAAGAATGGGGCTTCCGTGGTCAAATTATTACTGACATGACTGAAAACAAGACCAATATGGATATTGGTTTCTCATTCCGTTATGGTGGTAACCTTAACCTCGGTGGTGGTAACACTGTTGCTAACGCAATTGGTACTGCTTCCAGTACTCCAGTTCGTGTCCAATATCGCTTACGTGAAGCTATGCACGAAATCGCTTATGCGTATTGCCACGCTATGTGGAGAAACGCGAACTATAACGCTGAATCTGACCCATCAGAAATGATTGTCTCAATCCCACCAAAAGAACCTTACTTATGGTGGAAGCCAGCCGTCATCTCACTTGATGTGTTTGTCTATGGTGGACTTCTCATCGGTGCGACCGCAGCAAGTATTGTAATCTTCAAATATTTCAATACTGGCAGAAAGGGGAAAGCCGAAAATGAATAAACTCTTAAGTTTAGCTAAAAAACATCTCGTTGCTTCCTTAGCAATCGTTGTTGGCGCAGTTGCAGTATTAGTCACTGGTGTAGCATTTATTTCCAGCGCTATTCAATATAGTAACTATGGTAAAGACTATGACGCGAAGAAGAACGCTCTTCTCGCTGAAATGCCTCAATTCCCTGATTCAGTTTTTAAAGACAACGAATACGTCACTTATGATGATGCCGCGGGAACTGTTACCGCTAATAAATCATCATTCGAAAACGCTTATCTTTTCAAAGCTCGTGATGCGGCAATTGATCTTGATAAAGGCGAACCACAATTTGTCACCCATGGTAGTACTTCTTGGGAAGTTGCTACAGGCTTCAAAACTGGTGGTTCTATGACTTACACAATCAATACCGCTTCTAACGGCAGAGCTGATGTCGACGTTTACCTCGGAATCGGTGAAGTCAAAAACGTTCCAATTGATAACCTTATTGACTTTGTCACTATTAAGATTAATGGTTTACCAATTAACACTGTTGACTTTGACGTTCCAAAGGATGGTACATTACAACAATTGGTTCTTAAAAACACCAACCTCGTTAAAGGTATAAATACATTAGAATTTGCCACTTCCGTTAGTGATGGAAGTAACGCTAATAACTTCATTATGCCAGCCATTGCTGCTGTCACATTCATGACAAACGCTACCTTGGCAGAATAAGTTCAATTATCAAACAAAGGACCGTTTCGGCGGTCCTTTGTTTTGGCTTTGTAAAAATAAAAGTATCTCATAATGATAGTTAATATATAGCCGTTATAATGTGTGTATGAAATTAGTAAAACCGATTGCAAAACTATTAATTAAAGCCGCACTCATATGAACTAAACGGGGTTCAGTTCAAATTAAGACGACTTTTTCATAATTTGATTAATGTTTCTAATTCGTTGTGCGAGTGTTGGATGTGAATAAGAGAGAATAACCACAAGTGGATCTGGGTTTAAATGACCTAAGTTTTCTCTAATTAATTTCTTAAGACCTGAGATAAGTTCTTTACCATATCCTTCTCTTGCAGCGAATTCATCAGCCTTGTATTCGGCTCTTCTTGAAAGGATGAGTCTTGGAATCATTAACACTCTAAAGACAAGACCAATGACACAGTCAAATAAAAGAATGACACCAAAACCATAATTAACGCCATTAAAACCAAAATCTTTATAGATTTCAGGGAATCTCACTAATAACCAGGCAAGAACTACTGTAATAGCGATATATAAATAGGAAAGTGGTGTGCTCTTTAAAGAGTCTTTATGCAAGCCATGCGCTAATTCATGAGCAAAGACTGCAACAATCTCATCATCGCTTAGTGTCTTTAACATATTGTCATATAAGACAACGGTTTTGGTTTTACCAAGACCAGTGAAGTAAGCATTTGATTTAGTGGTTCTTCTTGAGGCATCCATGACTTTAATATCACTGATTTTGAAACCGTGTTTTGTTAATAAATCCATTAATCTAGTTCTTAATTCGCCTTCTTCTAAAGAAACAAATCTATTAGAGGCTTTTGATAAAAGAGGGAACAAGATATTAACGAATAAGACAATTACAATCAAAATAGCGCTGAAGAGAATGAGGATATAATCCCCAATTGATTCATATAAAGAAATAAATAACATCGTTAAGCCAATCATTAAGACCGTCATTATGACGATCTTTCTAATTGAATCTCCGACGAATGTACCAGAAGTGGATTTATTAAAGCCATATTTTCCTTCGATTTTAATGTTTGTGATATAGCCATGAATAAAGATGTCAACGATCGCTGAGAGACCAATATAAATGGCAAGGACCACTAAAGTGGATAAATAGACATTATCAATACTCTTGGTAATTAAGGCAAAGACGTCAGTGATGATTAACGCGAAAGAGATGATAAAGTTAATAATGGAGAAGATAATATCAACTTTAAGTTTATCCGCTGAATATGCTTTCCATTTCGTATAAGTCTCTTCGTCATAGATATCTTTAACTTCTTCAGGAATTGGTCTTTTTCTTGAAAGATAACTCTTAATATTGATGAATAGTTGAAAGAGAAAGATGATACTTAATAATACAAGTGCGATTATTTTAAACATAAGGGGGAGCTCCTTTATCCCCGCTATTATGAAAATAAAGATAGCGTATATCAAGACTTTTATATAACTAATGTTCCAAAAACTACTTGTTGTACCACACTAGTAGCAAGTATGACTTAGAATCGTCTATTACTGGATGGCTTTTTATTTAACTCTAATAAAAAGTTTTCTATAATGGTCTTAAAGATGGAAAATTTCAATCTACTACAAATAACAACGCTAAAAGCGGCTACCTTTTATTTAGATAACGCAATGACAGTGCGACAAGCTTTTGAAAAGTTTGCCTATCATAAATTTACTGTCGTTCCTGTTTTAGATGATAAGGGCCATTATGTTACTTCTTTATCAGAAGGTGATATTTTAAGATTCATTCACGCAAGTGGTGGTTTTGATTTAGTGAAAGCGGAAAAGACTAATATCTTAGACATTGAAAGATATCGTCCATATAATTCCGTTTCAGTAGATGCTACTTTAGATGAACTCTACGCTTTAGCGTTATCGCAAAACTTTATCCCAGTCGT
>CADCJP010000020.1 GCA_902801805.1 uncultured Erysipelotrichaceae bacterium
ATGAATCCAAATGGTGACGTGGCCATTCCTCATGACGACGAGGATTTAGATGGTCTTAACTATCTAGAAGGCAAGAACTTAGCGTTCGTTAATCAAAAGGCCTTTGAAGGTACATTACAAGCCCACGAAGACGGTGGCGTTCCATGTAACGTTATCTGTGTTGATAAGTTAGATGCCTATAACCTCGGTTATCTCTTCTACTTCTTCATGAGAGCGTGCGCCATGAGTGCTTATTTGCTTGAAATAAACCCATTTAATCAACCTGGTGTCGAAGTTTATAAAAAGAACATGTTCCATCTTTTAGGCAAAAAAGGATACTAAAAACTATAGATAGTTTGCTATTCAGAAAGTCGCATGAAATTATGCGATTTTTTGATTGACTATATTTATATATAAGTGATATATTATTTAGGCGCATTGTTAATCGGATGCTTAGCTCAGCTGGGAGAGCATCACCCTTACAAGGTGGGGGTCGGCGGTTCGAGCCCGTCAGCATCCACCAGTAAATATGCGCAAAACCCATCTAGAGATGGGAGGGTAGCGAAGAGGCTAAACGCGGCAGACTGTAAATCTGCTACCTACTGGTTTCGGCAGTTCGAATCTGCCCCCTCCCACCATCAAGGTTGTTGGGGTGTAGCCAAGCGGTAAGGCAACAGACTTTGACTCTGTCATCTCACTGGTTCGATCCCAGTCACCCCAGCCAAAGCATTCACTCTCTAGCTCAGCCGGTAGAGCACTTGACTTTTAATCAAGGGGTCTGGAGTTCGATTCTCCAGAGAGTGACCAAACAGTGCCCAGGTGGCGGAATAGGTAGACGCACAGGACTTAAAATCCTGCGGTAGCGATACCGTACCGGTTCGATTCCGGTCCCGGGCACCAACTTAAAAAAATACCGACTCGTTTGAGTCGGTTTTTTGTTTTCTTGTTTTAGTCTAAATATTCAAATGTGCAGGACATGTTCCATTCATAGGAGCCATTATATTGTTTTGAACCATTATTATGCGAAGTAAGTGTACCGTTCATGTAATAATACTCTTTCCATCTAAATGTCACACAATAGCCCTGCTCATCGTGGATTCTTTCAAATTCGTTATAGCCAAAATAAGTGCCATCCATTGTAGCGTTAGAAGGCCTGTTGCCCCAGCTCATCATCCAAGTAGTTAATGGGCCAGTATAAAATCTTTCTTCAAAGCCTTCGCCTTCCTGAGCATATTTTAAGAACCCTCTTTTTTGAGCATGATAAGCAAGCCAGCCTTTAGCGGTAATTGCACTAGTGTAACTTTGGAGCAGTTTTTGATTATTAGTCGTTGGTGTTCCACTGATGACTCGAATGTTAGTATCGGTGCTATCCGTTACTGGTTCTGTTACTAAATCAAGTTTATATTCGCCCTCTTGCATTTCACCCATAGGATAGGAGCCGATTAGTTTTTCTTCACTATGGTAGTGATATCTGACTTTTCTAGCATCTTTTGGATTCAATTTGTTCAGTTCATTTTCAAAGGCTTCTAAAGTAAGCCCTTTTTCCTTTTCAGGAAGATCATAAGAAAAAGTGCCAGTCTTGCTAGAAGTAGATGATATATTTTCGGAAGTATCACTAGCACTAGTATTAGTGTTAGAAGAATTTTGACCTTGTGAGCAGCCAAGCAATGAAAAAATAGATATTAACAAAACGCTACATTTAACGATAGATTTCATAATGAATACCTCTATACATATCTTATATCTTTTATTTCGATGTCTTCAAGGTTTTTAGATACTTCTTCTGTTCGTCGGTGATGCGATATGACTCCACTGCTTTTTGGATTGTTTTATTATGCGTCCAAGGAGAAAGTTTGCTTTCTTCTATATATTTAATCGCGTGCGCGTATTGCTTCGCTAAAGCAGTGGCAAAATACCAAGCAATCATCATATTGATATAGTATTCTTCGCTTTTGACTTCGCTAACTAGCTTTAAATATTCTTCTTTAAAATCTTTATCTAAATATAAAGACATTAACATCTTAATAGCGAATCTCACTGTGTAAGTATGTTTACTCTTTAACCATTTTCTTATTTTAATAAGTAGATCATCTTTATTTTTATTGAATGCTTTTGGGCATAATTGGTCACAGGTGGCCCAATTATCGATATAAGGTAAGAATAATTCAACCTTGGATAAACAGTCCTTATAATCCTTATTTGAAGAAATAATAAAAGCATGCAATTGATTCTCTTCAAAGTACTGATGAGGTAACTCATTTAAGAACTCATTAGCGAGGTCACTACCATTTATTGATTTCGCTATTTCTTTAAGTTCAGGAGTGCGTACACCAATAATAGATTCTGGATTGACATTAGGGACAATACTAAACTGCAATTGACGGTACTTCAAATCCTGTTTACTTTTTAAGATATCGATGATTTGTTTCATATTTTTATTTTATTGTTCTTTGAAAGTATAACTCGCTTCAAGTTTGTTAACCAAGACATGAGTTCCTTTATTATAAACTGGTGGTTCTGAACGATAGTCTTTTGTTACTGTCACCATCGCATCAATCTCCACTGTGAACTTATAGACGCATGTCTTCATCAATCCATCTTCTCTAAATGTGACATCCCATTCCACTAATCTATTGTAGGAGCCGTCCACACCACTCATTTTTGTAGTATTATACCTAACATATGTTCTAAGGGGACTTAAGAAAAACTTCATCTCGTAACCCTCATACGATGAATAACTATCAAAAAGAACAAACCAGTCATCTAAATAGGTAGGGAGAATAAAATTACACGTATTATGCATCATCATCGTTGGAAGATTAGATATGTTTTTTTCTTCAAGCAAACGATAGCTTTTATTCTTATTTTCAAAAGTTAACGACGCCGCACCATAGAGATCTGCACCATCAGGTAATGGATTACCGTCTCTATCCATCGCGTATACATACGAACCCACTAATGTTTCATGACATTGGAAGTAAAATTCACATTCATAATCGCTGTTATTTTTAGCAATTTTGTTGGCAACCTTATCAAACTCATCTTTACTAACTCCTGATTCATCAGGAAGCGCAGATAAAACGACTTGGTTGATACTATAGGGATGGTATTTTGTTTCTTTTGTGACTTCACCACAACCCACTAAAGAAGCAATAGCCATCATAATTAGACTGGTTTTAATAAATGATTTCATACTGTTTACCTAATATAGAGTAACACTTTTGATGGTTGATGTAAAAAAACTCCCGATGAAACGGAAGTTTTTTTGTGATTTTAATCTAAAATCAATTACTTTTGATTTTTGAAAGCTTTTAAGCCGAGGTATTGAGCTTCGTCGCCTAATTCTTCTTCAATTCTTAATAATTGGTTGTATTTGGCCATTCTGTCTGTTCTAGAAGCAGAACCGGTTTTGATTTGGCCAGCGTTAACTGCGACGGCTAAGTCAGCGATTGTGACGTCTTCTGTTTCACCAGAACGGTGGGAAACCATTGTGGTGTAAGCGTTTGTTTGAGCTAAACGGATAGCGTCTAATGTTTCGGTTAATGTACCGATTTGGTTAACTTTAATTAAGATGGAGTTGGCAACGTTGTTGTCGATACCTTTTCTTAAGAAAGCTGGGTTTGTAACGAATAAGTCGTCACCAACGAGTTGGATCTTGCCACCGAGTTCTTTGGTGAGTTCAGCCCAACCTTCCCAGTCAGATTCCGCTAAACCATCTTCGATGGTGATGATGGCTGGGTGATCTTTGACTAACTTTTGTAAGTAAGCAATGAAGCCCTTGCTATCATAGGAACCTTCACCGGATTTTTCTAATGTGTATTTACCAGTTTTGGCATCATAGAATTCAGAAGAGGCAACGTCCATACCTAAGAAGATTTGTTTACCAACTTCATAGCCAGCGTTCTTAATAGCTTCTTCGATTAATTCTAATGGTTCTTCGTTACCGTGTTTGCAAGAAGGAGCGAAACCACCTTCGTCACCGACACCGGTTTCATAGCCTTTGCCTTTAACGACTTTCTTTAAAGCGTGGAAGACTTCAACACCAGCTCTTAAAGCTTCACGGAATGTATCGAAACCAGCTGGGATGATGAAGAATTCTTGGAAGTCAACTGTGGATTCAGCGTGAGCACCACCGTTGATAACGTTCATACATGGTGTTGGTAAGACTTTAGCGTTTGCACCACCGATGTAACGGTATAATGGTAAACCGACGCTTTGAGCAGCGGCTCTAGCAACAGCAAGGGAAACACCTAATGTGGCGTTAGCACCTAAGTTCTTTTTGAATGGAGTGCCATCTAACTTGAGTAAGAGAGCATCTAATTTGTTTTGTTGTGTGGCTTCTAAACCTAAGACTGCTGGAGCGATAACTTCGTTAACATTCTTAACGGCTTTTAAGACACCTTTACCTAAATATCTTGCTTTGTCACCATCTCTTAATTCGAGAGCTTCGGATTCACCTGTGGAAGCACCGGATGGGACGATTGCTGAAGCGCGAGTACCATCGTCTAAGCGAACTTCAACTTCAACTGTTGGGTTGCCACGAGAGTCTAATACTTCACGACCATGAACATATGTAATTTTTGCCATTTGAATAATTCTCCTTTTAATGACCGGAGATATTATACATTCAATAGTTAATTATTTTCAATAATAACGATTGAGAAAATAAAAACACCACCTTTTCGATGGTGTTTATTAAGTTGGGATGAATTACGCTAAATGTTCTTTTCTTTTCTTAGCGATAATCAAGGCAATAATGGATAAACCCACTAAGCCAGTCGCCATAATTGAAGCGTTGAGTTCACCGAAGCAACCTTTCTTCTTAGTTTCTTGTTTAGCGCCTTCTTGTGCAGGTAAGATATCTAATTTGATTTCTTTACCATATTTCACTTCTTCACCGGATTTGAGTAAGAAGTTAACTGTATAACGGCCTTCTTTAACCGGTTGACCAGTGATGACGCCATTTTCGAATTTTAAACCTTCTGGTAATGGAGTTTCTTTATCAACCACTAATGTGAAAGCGTTATTTTTATTTCTAATTGTGATGTTAGTGTCTTCACCAACACGGAGTGCAGTTTCACCATCCACTTCAATATTATCGGTGGATTGGATTAAGTTTCTGCTAGTCTTAAATGAGTTAGCGTATACATATAATTCTTCTTTGGCTGCTCTTCTTATTGCGCCCCAGAGTGTATATGATTCATAGTTTTTACCTTCATGTTCGAATGTAGTAACGCCTGCATCAGCATCCCATTTAGCGCATTCAGGGCTAGTATAGCCATTAGAATCTAAGATACTGCTGCTACCAGCCATGATGTTATAGTCAGGGCATTCATAACATTTGAAGTTACAAGAAGCATTACCAACATGGTGCATATCTGTTAAGACATTACCTTGGAAACCCCATTCTTGACGGAGAACTTTTGTCAAAAGTTGATAGGAAGATTGTGCTTCTCTCAAACCAATACGGTTATGTGCAGTTTGAATACCTCTAGCTTGGCCTTCTTCGACAACCATTTGGAATGGTTTTAAATCGATTTCACGTAAGGCTTGCTCTGATTCATAAGCAATGCCACCTTCACGGTTCTTTTCTTGGTTGCTATAGCCAAAGGATTTGACATAGATAACAACACCTTTTTCTTGTGCGGCTTTTGTAAATCTTGCACACATCTTGCCGTTAATTAATGGATCAGCGGAATATGTTTCAAAGTTTTTGCCACCAAATGGAGAACGACGGACTGAGGCATTTGGACCAGCCCAACCTGTCATACCCGCGATATTACAAGCGGTACCGAAGCTTGCGCCTTCTTCTTCTGCTAAATCAACATTCCATGTTGCTGCCACTAAAGCATTGTGGGCGAAGAAAACGTATCTTGCGCAGCAACTTCCATAGTTAAAGTTAATCATGGGTTTATTAATGCCAGTAATAGAACTGCCTGACAAACAGAAACTATAGGACGATCTAGTTAAATCGCTAAATGATAACTGGTTAATAAATGTATCCCATTTTGGATCATCAAGAGAGACACCTCTCATTCCATCAATCTTAATTTGAGGTACTGTTTCGTATGATGATTTAACTTGTGACCAACCTGCAGTAGTTGCCTGTTCTTTTGTCACAATGGCTTCGTTTGGTAAGTAGTAACCATTCTTACTAATTTCTAAATCCGCTAAAGTGAATTCACGGGTTAGATATTCTTCAACTTTAGAACCAGCTTTTAATGTGCGTTCTGAAAATGTTGGATGCTTTGGATATGTAGCGTCCATATCAGCACGACTCATTAATGTATAACCGACATCATTAGCGAGTGGTAATGAAGAATCAAAATCGTTATTAGAGAATCTGTTCTCAACTTTGTTGCCTGTATAACGGTCTTTTTCGTATTTGATGCCTTCGTCTAATTTAACTTCGAAATCAGTGATGACTTCGTGAGCGTTTTTATTAATGGAAATATGGTATGTACCTGCATCAAGTTCATAACCTTTGAAACCATCATGGTTTTTATCTTGATAGTCATAGCTCGCAACGTCTTGGAGATTAAATGTCAATCTAACATCTTGGCTTTCTCCTGGTTTTAATAATTTGGTCTTTGCGAAAGCACATAACACCTCGTAAGGTTTTTCTATTTCGCCTTGGATATAAGGGGCTTTAAAGTAGGTTTGAACGACCTCTTTTCCCGCCACGTCTCCAGTGTTTTTGACATTCACGATGATTTCAACGTTCTTAGAATCAGAGGTAAATTTGGTCTTTTTATTATAGTTACTAGAGACTAATTTGGTTTCAAATTTGGTGTAGCTTAAGCCATAACCGAATGGGTAAACAACACCTTTATTACTGTCGTACCATTTATTTGCAGCAGACTTATTAGAAGCAGCAAGGTCAGCATATTTTGTTTCATAGTAACGGTAATCTCTATAAATGTCTTCTTCAAATGTCACGTAGGCAGATGGTCTAACACCATTCATGCCACCTTTCACCACTTTTGCATACTCGTCATACCAATTTGGTTCTGCATGATTGATATATGTTTTGTCGGAGCCAAAGCTCATGACAGGAGTGCCATCAGCGTTAAACATTGTATCTTGTGAAGCATACACTTTTTTAGTGACCTTGTTGGAAAAGGTAAGATCGATTTTGTTAACAGCATTGCTGTTAGTTTGGGCATTATCAGAGAAGTTTTGATATGTTGGATCTTCTTTGAAATCACGTGCCCATGTATCAACTGTGCGACCTGAAGGATTAACTTTACCAGTGAGAATATTAACTAAAGAAGTAATACCGGTATCACCTGGCAAACCCATCCAAATAATGCCACTGACTTTACTATCTTTTTGGAGTAAATCGCATTCAAATGAAACAGGCGTATTTAAAACAATAACAACGTGTTGGAAATGCTTTTTTAATTCATTAAAAAGTTCACGCTCATTATCGTACATTTGCAAGGCATGACTGTCAGTCATTTCATCCATAGTCGCCCCACTTGGTAATTTTTGGTTAGAAGCAGGATCATAGTCGCGAGCGTCAATAGCTTTCATATCACAGCCTTCACTACCTTCACGGGTAATGAATTGAATAGCGACGTCTTTATATTGATCAAAAGAATTGAGAACTTCTTGGGAGTATAAGGAAATCGGTGTTTCGCCAATCTGAACTTGAGAATTACCTTTCCAACCGTCATTGCCATTACTTCTACTTGGACCCGAAGCGTTGTTGTTAGTCCAGGCGTAATTGTTTCCTCTTCTACCATAGAAGTCCATAACAGTTTGATTAATTTCAAAACCTGCATTTTTAAATGCATCTTCAAGGTTGATTGGATTAACATCTAATGGGCCAGTTGATGAACGACCACCCACACCAGTATTAAAGGTAAAGGCATTCTTACCAACGATGGAAATCTTCTTCACATTTTTGAATGGTAGGAATCCATCATTTTTAAGTAAGATCATGCCTTCATCGCATATTTGTTCATTAACTTTGACGCCATGTTCGATGTAAGGTTTCTTCTCAGTGTAATCACCAATATATTGGGCATTATTAGCAGTAAATCTTTGTGATAAAGCAACTGGTAAAGCCAAGGCTAATATCGCAGCAGATAAAAGGGTTTTTCTTTTCATAGGCGCATTATTCTCCTATTTGTTCTCGAGTATTCTCATTAATTAAACAATTAAAAGTTCGATAACTGCTAAAAAAGGTTAGGACTTAGCCCAACCTTAGTTTTTTATTTTTCGATCATTGTCTCTCTGATTGTATCCAACGTTTCAGTAGGAACATTACAACCAAGATGTAATAAGTTGTAGATATTTTCTTTTAATGGAGCGTTTTCATTATATGCATATCCATTAGTGGTATCTGTCTTCACAAAGTTAATAAGATTACGCCAGTGGTCATATTGATGGTCACGTAAGTGACTTCTAATGTGTTCGTTATTAATTGAACTATAAGATGTTAATTCAAAATCGATAACTAAGTCAGAATAACTGACACCTAACAAACCATTGATTAAGAAGGCTAATGTACCAGTTCTATCCGCACCACCATAGCAGTGATAGTAAATTGGTTTTTTGTCAGCTTCTTTAATGTGTTCAAAGATCTTTGCAACTGTTTGTCTAGCTTTAGCTGGGTTTGTCGCACCTGTACCATCTTTAGAGAACGTTTCGTTATAGGACTTGATAGCGAGCATTTCATAAGCGATGTCGCCTTCTTTTGAGAAAGCACAGTTATCTTTAACAGCTGGATATTTATCACCAATGTCGCCTGTACCTCTTAAGTCGATTTCGATACCACCGACCATACCCATGTCTTCTCTAAAGATTTTCTCGCTATCTTCGGTTGCGGTTAAAGAGTGGTCACCCCATGTTTTGATGGTGATTTCACCACCTCTATAGATGAGGCCTTGTTTCACTCTTTTACCAGAATCAGTCATAAAGCCACCATTATCACGGACATTGAATAATGGACGAGCACTGATCCAACGGACATAATCACCTGTGGTAAATGTACCAACTTCGGATTCTTCGTTATTGGCTTCTACTTTCCAATAATATTTTGTATTAACAAAAAGATTTTTCACGTTAATTGATGTCTCATTTGTGACATATGTTTTAGCGTTTTCAAAGTTTTCGTTATCACTAACTAATACTTTGTATTGTTCGGATTCGTGGCCTTCGACAACATTAAAGACTAAGTCAACACCGGTGTTTTTATCACTGCGATCTGGAACTTGGTTTTTAACAGTGCTGTTTTTACCGTTTACTTCACCAGTATCAAGATAGATTCTTTCTTCATCTTTCTTGCTACCTTCATCGATATCAATACCATCCGCACCATAAAGGTCCCAGATTTTATAAATATCTCCACCTTCGGCTTTATATTGTTGTTCTTGTTTCTTCATATCGTCGATGTATTGTTTGACGTTAGAAGTGACCATTGTGACGTTTTCAACATCGTTTAATCTAATGTTATATTCTTTCTTTGGTGCATGATTTTGACAGGCGGCGAGTAACGCAACCATAGACAAAGAAAAAATCACAAATTTACTATTTTTCATAGTGTATACCTCTCTTGTGTTCGTTTTATTATCAACAAAAAAGTCATTTATGAAAAATGACTATCTTGTTATATATAACTATTTTCTTTCTTCAGGCTTTAGTTTTGCCATATTAATGTGGCAATATCCTTGAGGATTCTTGTTTAAGTAATCCTGATGATATTCTTCCGCGGTGAAGAACTTATTGAGTTTTGTGACCTCAATTGCGTAGTTAGGATTTAATGTTTTTGTGAAGTAATTGAGAATGGAGAATTTATCGTTTTCATCGATGTAGTAGATACCTGTACGATATTGCACACCTTCATCTTCACCTTGTTTGTTAATGGAGTATGGATCAACGACACGAAGATATAGTTCTAAGATTTTTTCTAATGAAATGATGTTTTCATCATAGATGATTTTCACTGTCTCACTAGCGTTATCTAAACCGTGTTTTAAATCTTCGTATTTAGGGTTATCTAAAGTACCATTGGCATAGCCAACTTCAGTTTCCATAATACCTTTAACTAAGGAGAAGTAATGTTCAACTCCCCAGAAACAACCACCCGCTAAATAAATCGTTTTCATATTTAGATATTAGCAAATATTTGTTAGTTTAGGAAACAATATACTTTAAGCCGGATAAACGGAGTTGTTACTCACTGGAGTGCCGTTAATGGTAAATGTATATCCAGTCGCGATATTGCTCACTTCTAAAGTTGTACCATTCATTTCAATGACTAAGGCAACAGTCATATAGTCATCACCACCATAGGTTGGAATGATTGTAAATTCATTTTCACCTGATGTTCTAGTGAATGTCGCCACATAGCTATTAACTTGTGGTCTAATGGAATTAAGAACGAATGACTCTGGAATATCTTCCACGGTGACAGGTTCACCACCACATCTAACAGAGGTGATTGTCGTTGAAGTAGCATCACCGTTTTCATCTAATATCTCAGTTACCTGGATATCCCATTCCAAATAATCCGTCGTCAAAATATGCGTGTATATGACACGGGTACCAGTACTAGGCGGTAAGACTGCCGCAGTAGGAGGAGATGCCCCTGATGCCGGTTTCTCACTATAAGCGTATTGCGTAGCGAAATCGCCATCATAATTAATCGATGTTCCAGACACAGTGAAGTCAATGTCACCATCACTTGCTACACCAGCAGCGATAATGATCGCAAATGTTTCACCACCATCGTTACCTGCTACATCAGTAGCGTTAAAGTCGACACCTGCTGGGTATTTAAGGCCAGATTGGAAAGTGGTAATCGCATACGCTGTGATTTGGTCTTTGTTAGCTGCATTAGCGGCAATATCAAGGTACATCAAATAAGCACCAAAGTTCTTATTAGCAACTGTACCCAAGGCGTATTCACCTGGGTTAGTAGGAATTTCAAAATAGAAACCTTGGTGGAAGCCGTTTTGACCACTAGCGTAGGAATAGTCTTTAAGCCAACTCATATTAAATACGCTAGAATAACTACTGTAATTTGTCGTGAATGTAGTTTTATTAATTTGATGGTAAGCACCATCAGCGTAGCCACCGTGTTCAACATCGTCTAATGGTGTCTTGGTATTTAAAATGTAAATCTTTTTAGGATTATATTTGTCGATTGAATATGGAATGCTATACATGCCGTTAGAGAATCTATAGATGTATGAGTGATATGGAACACCATCACTATAAACTTCTTCAATTTCATAGATATCATCAATGGATGTACCATTTCTTTTAATCATATGAAGCGAGAAGAAACTATCGATTGTTGTAGCGGAACTACCTTTATTACCATAGGCTCCTGCAAAGAAGTTGATATAGCCTTGTTCTTTAAGGTTAAAGTCAATAGCGTTTGCAGGCATTTCATAATTGGTATGTTCTTCACCATTGATCATGGCGTATCTAGCGTTGACAAGATAATTCTTGTTAATGGCCGCGGACATGAAGTGAAGACCATAAATGTTATTACCACCACTTAAAGTTTGTTCGACTTTACCTTTTGATTCTAGGTATTTAACAAAATGATTATCGTCATCATCGATTTGATGCAAACCAGTAGCGTCACGAGTCCAAACACTGTCCTCATTGAAAGCACCCGTATTACGGTCATAGTTTGTTAAGTTATCAGAGATGGTATAGAAAGACGCAATTCTGACGTTAGCATAGTCATAATAATCAGATGCGGAAGTATAAGAAGATCCACCAACTATATAACCTGTATTAGTATCTTTAGCTTGCAAATCGTTATTACCATTTACAGTAATAGGCAAATATGTATTATTTTGCTCGCTATAATCCATGCCAGTTGTGGTGTCTGTTACATGAACATCAGGACCATCAACATCAGGTAATTCTTCATTAATCATTTCGTAAGTTAAAGCGTTAGCAGCATTATAAGCAATCACTTCTAAATCCCACGCATCTTTATCTTCGACATATGCATTATAAGCAGCCCAAGCAGCTTGGTTAGCCTCATATGGAACCCAAATGGCTTGGTTTTCATCATAAGCTTGCCAATCAAGATATGCTTGGTGAACGGAATAAACTTCAACCGTAGCGTTTCC
>CADCJP010000021.1 GCA_902801805.1 uncultured Erysipelotrichaceae bacterium
CTTTATGTATGCCTTAATCGTCATCTTAGGTTGTATCCTTTATCTCTTACCAAAGGTTTATCATATTGAAACATACAACTTAAAACTCATCGGTGGTTTCGACAGAATCGAAGCCTCTGACTTCTACTCTAACTTACTCGTCCCATTCTTAATGCTTTCAAGAATGTTTACACAAAATATTTCTAACTTCTCACAACAAGTCACATTCGTTGTTATGGGTACCGCTGGTGCATCAAGATGCTTTGATATCATTGATGAACAAGTGGAAACAGATGATGGCTATGTCACTTTAGTGAATATCAAATACCATGAAGATGGTACATTTGAAGAAACAACTGAAAAGACTAGATACTATGCTTGGAAACATCCACATAAAGCGGATGGTACATTAACATATACCGAACTTAAGGGTGATATCGTTATTGATGATATTGATTTCTCCTATGACGGTAAGAAGACTGTTCTTAAGAACGTCAGTGTTTACGCTCACCCAGGTCAACAAATCGCTTTAGTCGGTGCGACTGGTGCAGGTAAGACCACTATTACTAACTTAATTAATAGATTCTATGACATTGCGGATGGCAAAATCCGTTACGATGGCATAAATATCAACAAGATTAAGAAAGACGACTTACGTCACTCTTTAGGCGTGATTTTACAAGATGTGAACTTGTTCACCGGTACTGTCATGGAAAATATTAGATATGGTCGACTTGATGCCACTGATGAAGAAGTCTATGAAGCCGCGAAAATCGCTAATGCTTATGATTTCATTATGAGATTGCCTCAAGGCTTTAACACTATGCTTTCAGGTGATGGTAGCAACTTATCACAAGGTCAAAGACAATTAATTTCTATCGCTAGAGCCGCGGTCGCTGATGCTCCTGTCATGATTCTTGATGAAGCGACATCCTCTATTGATACTCGTACTGAAAGACTTGTGCAAAAAGGTATGGATCAATTAATGAAAGGTAGAACGACTTTCGTCATCGCTCATAGATTAAGTACCATTCAAAATGCTGACTACATTTTAGTGTTAGATAAAGGTGAGATTATCGAAAGAGGTAATCACGAATCCTTAATCGCTGAAAAAGGCGCCTACTATCAACTCTATACCGGCGCTGTTGAGTTAGAATAATGAAGAACATTATCTTTGTTTGTCATGGTTCAATTTGCCGTAGCCCTGCTGCGGCTTTTATTGCGAAACAATACTTAAAAGAGCAAGGACGTGATAGAGAATTCAATATTTCTATAAGGGCCACATCCTCTGAAGAAATTGGTAATGATGTCTATCCTCCAATGAGAAGAGAATTATTAAGAAGAGGGATTACTTTATATCCTCACGCTGCGACAAGAATTAGACAAAGAGACTACGAAGAAGCGGATTATATCTTCTGCATGGATGATGAAAACTATTACTCTCTTTTAAGACAATTAGATAACCATAAAGGCATTATTTATCGTATTAATAAATTCACTCCAAGTATCTATGAGATTGAAGATCCTTGGTATACAGGCAGATATGAAAAAGTCTGCGATGAAATCACAGACTGTATTCACGATATATTTAAGAATATTTAGGCTCTACGGACCGCTTGAATCTTCACTGTGGAGTTATCGGTCACTGCGTCACCTTCGATAACCACTTTAATATCAGCGTTATTTTGAAGGAATGTTTTATATTCCGCCATAATTGGATTAGATGTATCAATGTTGTTAATTACGTTAGTGAATAATGAATCGAAGGAGATTGTTAATTTACCATCTCTTTCAAACTTGAAAGAAGATTGGTTAACCGCTTCTGCAAGTGTTTCATAAATGACTTTCTTAGAATCATCACTAAGGGCGAGTTTTTCACTAGCTTTACCAAAGTAGAGATCCGCTGGTTTAAAGACTAATTTATGAGCGTCTGTATTAGATGTATCAGCGTCCATCTTTAATGTCGCCCAAGTTTCTAAACCATTGATATTAAGACCAACACTAACAATCGCTGCCCCGTTATATAAATTCATATAGGCGTTATCTAAAGCGATATAGTTAATCTTGTTTTGGCTATCCGCGACTTCACGTTGTAAGAAGAACTTATTACCTAAAGCACTTTGTGTTTTCATAAAGAGGTTGATTTCGCTTTCTTTTAAGTTAGCGATATCAAAGCTATCTAATGAGATAGAATAACCATCAAATGTACTAGCGGCGTTAGTGAGAAGTTCGTCAACATCTTCTGAGGTAACTAAGTTAAAGCCTTTATATGTTTCCTTCACTGGAATACCAATGGAAGTTAAATTAACATCTGGAGCGCTTGTACCATTATAACCATTGAATAAGAAGTCACTGACTTGGTTAATATTGCTCATATTAACGATTTGATTATTCATTAAATATGTAAGGGCTTCTCTAATGACATCTAAAGATAACTTCTTTTCTTCACCGTTGATAGTTAGCTTCGTTGTGGTGTCATCATAGTTCATTGGGTAATAGACGTTTTCCCCTAAAGAGGCATCATAATCATTACCAGTTAATCTTTCTAAGTTAACGTCAATGCTTAAGGATTCACCACCATAGAAATCAATGTTGATTAAGTTTAAATCTAAGAAGTCATTAATAAATGAGAAGTAGAAATCAGATGCACCTGAACCACCAGTTAGACCTTTATTAATCATTTCTCTTAAGTCTTCAGTGTAGATAAATAACTTAGAGTTCTTTAAGTCACTGTGCAGATGAATGGAGCTAGTTAAAGCGTCAATTGTTTCGTTATTAATGAATCTGGAAAGGAAGAAGGAAATTACTTCTTTTAACTTTGTTAATCGACCTAAGGTCATCTTCTTAACAGTTAAAACAAAGGCTTCTTTTTCTCCATCAGAAGACACTACTGTTTCTTTAGATAATGTTGTGGTTAATTTTGCTCTTGTTTCAAAGAACCAAGCTTTACCAGAAACATTTAAAACATAGGAATCTTCTTTAATATCAATCGCGAGTTGAGTTAAGTATTGATTTAACTTATCGTTATTTTTAATTCCAGCGTAAATATAGTTATTGATATCTTGTTCGGTTAAAGAGAATTTGATTTGCTTATCACTAACAGTCTTATCTAAAGAATCTACGACAAGTTTTTGAGACATGGTTTGTTGAGTAAAGTTATCATCATAGGTGATAGACATTTTGCCAGTATCAAAAACAAAGATGAATAACAATGCGATAGGTAAGATAATAAGCACTACAAGGGTGATTAATAAACCCTTAAAAAACTTTTTCATAAACAAGATTCCTTTATTAGATATAGATATTATACGTTTTATGATGAATAATTCATCAAAAAATATCATATAAGTGCTATCATAGTGACATGAAATTCGCTGATAATCACTTTCTAAAAGACGCTATAAACGATGTCATCCGCACCAATCAAATCAATACTTGGACCGCGGATATCCTCGCTGAAGCTTGTAACTACACTGACTTTTTTAAGATTAATAAAATCAACCAATTCCTAAGGGAAGGTCATTCTGTTCAAGATGCAATGATTGATACTTTTTATGATGAATTCAATCTTGATAGAGATGACGAGGAAACAAATGATATCTTTAATGAATTTGCACTAGCTCGTATCAAATGTTTAGATCCTAAAGAATATCGAGACAATGAATACGCTAAAGCGATTAAAGCCACAGGTAAATTTAACGGCTATTCTTTAAGAATGATTGATTATGAACCATATCAAACATTCCCATATGATGAGATTAATGTGACTGATGATTATAAAGAATATAGCAATATTGGTTTCTTTAAAGAAAAATTCTCTTATTTAGCCCTTTGCCAAGGTAACAATGTTTGGATGTCTCTTAATCCAAATGAAATCGAAACTATGAAACCTTTTATTGATAAGGCTAAAGGTGAAGTTTTAGTGCTTGGTTTAGGGATGGGTTATGTCCCATTCATGATGATGAATAAACCTGAAGTTAAGCACATCACGATTGTGGAAAAAGATATCAATATTATTACTTTATTCAAAACCTTAATACTTCCACATTTTGTAAGAAAAGATAAGATTACCATCATCAAAGATGATGCGATTAGTTATTTTGCTAAGCAAAAGAAATATGATTATATCTTCGCTGATTTATGGCACGATCCAGAAGATGGCTTAGATTTATTTATTAAACTAAAGAACATTAATAGAAACATTGATTGTTGGTTAGAGACTTCTTTAATCGCCTTACTTAGAAGATGCATGATTACTTTAATCGAAGAGTCATTAGACGGATTAGATGAAAAGAACTATAAGAAAGCTAGAAACACCACTGATAAGGTGATTAATAACTTCTATCAAAGAACAAAAAACCTCGTCATTAATAACGAGGAAGAGTTACATAAGTTATTAAGTGATGAATCACTTATCGATTTAATTATCGAATAAGTAAGTCTTTTTGTGTTTTTTAATAAATGATAAATCCTTGAAGAATTTAATGGATGATTTTAATGGTGAGACTGTACTACCACGGTCATCAGACCAAATCACACCCATTTCATAAATAGATAAATTATTTAATTTAGCGATATAAAGATATTCAACGTCAAAGGCAAAGTTAGTGACTGCTTGTTTGGCCACTATTTTTTTAGCGACATCAGTTCTCATAGCTTTAAAGCCACATTGAGTGTCTTTATAGTTGAAATGGAATTTGATATTAACAAGTTTACGGCAGCACCAACCAATAAACACTCTTAAGGCTGGTTGTTTCTTTTTAATGACACTATCTTTAGCGTGTCTACTACCAATGATCATGTCATATTTAGGAGCTAATTCCATTGTGCGTTTAATGGCTTCTAAATCTGTACTTAAATCAGCGTCCATGAATAAAACATAATCGCCAGTGGCATTTTCAATGCCGTATTTAACCGCACCACCTTTACCGCGGTTAACATCATAAGATAAAGCTTTCACTCCTTCGATGGATTCAATCACTTCTTTAGTGTTATCTTTACTACCATCGTTGACTAAGATTAATTCGTAATCTAGTTTTAACTCTTGAAGTTTATCTTTGATAATTTGTGCGTTTTTAGCGATATCTTTGCTTTCGTTATAGCAAGGAACAACAATACTTAATTTCATACCCACCCTATTTTACACAAGTGCATAACTTATTAAAAGTTAATTATGATATAATGTTTGGGATAAGTAGAGGAATATCATATGAATCTTAATAACTTAAAAGAGAAACTATTAAAAATGGGCGAGAAGATTGGTCTTCAAGTTCATGAAGAAGACGCTAATTCTTTAACACTCCACAGTCAAATCACTGCGAAAGAATATTTTATTAATTCTGTTTACTGTAGATTTGTGGCCTTCTCTAGCGGCACTATTCACTTATTCTTAACATTTGATGTGATTGAAAGAACATATGATAACTTATATTTGATTAACGCTTTTAACGAAAACAATCCTTGGTTTAGAGCGTACATCACTAATATCAAAGATCGTGATTATTTAGAGCTTCACTACGCTGCAGTGGGTTTAACCCATGAAGATGAAGCTATTGATACATTTGGTTATTTACTTAACGACTTATTAAGTGAAAACACCATGAAGTACTTAAAACCAATCTTGGATGGCGAACAACAATAAAAGAAAACTGAAAAGAGGCGAAGAAGGCGAACGTCTGGTCGCCTCTATTTTAGATAGTGATAAATCTTTTCATCGTTTAATTAATAATCTAGTCCTCCTAGGGGACAATCAAGTTTCACATCAAATAGACCATATACTCATTCGTAGTAATGGTATTTTTGTTATTGAGACAAAGAATTACTTTGGAAATATCGTAGGGGGAGAAGATGACTCCTATTGGAAAAAGACATTCCCATTTAAAGGGAGAATGAAGACTGAAACATTCCATAATCCTTTAAAACAAAACCAATCTCATATCCGTATGATTAAGCGCACTATTGGAAGAGATTATCCCATCTACTGTTTTATCGTTTTAGTTAAAAATAACGGAGACGGGTTAGATTTATTCAACGTCTGTGGTCCCGAAGATATCTTGAAAAGAATTAATCTCATTACCATTGATAATCCAATGAATGAATCAACGATTGAAAGTCTTTATAACGCTCTTCTATATTCCGAAGCGGATGTGAACGATGAGATGCATTTAGAAAATATTAAGAAGACCATCAAAGATAGAAGAGACCATCAAAAAGAACTGCGCTTTGCGATTGAAAAGAAAATATGCCCCGACTGTGGGGGCATACTCTCTATTGTGCCTGGTGGTTTGAAATGCACCGGGTGTCATAAGATTATTAAAATTTAAAGTCTTAATGGTTCAGTAATAGGTTTAACTAGTGAGGCTCTGCCACCACTTCTATCTACTACATATTCCGCTCGAGCTTCACCATTATCAACAGTTAATAGATATTGCTTAAAACCAAAGTCCATTGACATACGTTGGTGCAAAACAAAGTATGTTGTTGCGTTTTCCATAATCGTTCTAGATTTCACGCTTGGTTCACCATCTTCTAAACCAAAATATAGTTGGACGACCTTTCCTTCTGTCGAATAATAAGGGCTCAAACCATTTTTCGCTTCAACGAACGCCACAATTGCGCCGTTAAGTAAGAATCCTTCGTCTGCATATTTTGGAAGTGAAACACCTTTTAATGAGTCTTGTCTAGTATAAAATCCATCATCGCTTACTTTGTAAACATCTCCAAAGATTGAATAGAGATAATTGTCTTCTAAATGATAGACGATACCGGTATCGTTTTCGATGTGATTTCCACCTATCATAGCGCCATTAATTCCTTCAAAGGAAACGGTTAAGTCTTTTTCTACTGGCGTTAGTTCAAAATTCTCACCAAATACTTTGAGAATGCCATCATCAAATGCATACATTCTTTTATCAGTTCCACATAAGATTTCATTTTCTCTTTCAAAGATTAGGGTGTTATCAATAATTTCATGATTTTTATAACTAACAATTTCTTTTTCTCCGCGATAGTTAAAATCTACGCCTTCACTTACCAAAACAAAGATTTGACCATATTTATCGCGACGAACATCAGCAATTGTATGATGCCAGTTAAACGAATCAATTATTCCTGCTTCTTCAGGGATAATGTATCTATAATTCAATCCTTCTTCTTCATCGAAAACAACATCGTAACATTGAGGAATTAAATTGCCATACATCGGATCCACTAAGGCGAAATCATCTTTTGTTGGCATAACTTGCATTGTGTAGTTTTTACCACAAGAATACTTATCAACTTGTTTCATCAAATCTTTAAGAGCAAAGACTTTACCCGTTTGATTATGAATAACAATTGTTTGCATTACCTCATGATGACAATGGAATCCATTAGGGCACACTATTTCTTGAGCATAATTAACATCTTTCCAGAATTCCCATTCTGCATCATCAACATACATCACATAGGTGAAATTCTTTGTCGTGAAGACAGCTGCAGCGTTCGCTAATGTGTCTTGTCTAACTTGTCCACGGCCGTTTGTGCGCTCATAGACAACTTCTTTAACTGAACCATCATCATTCATGGAAATGAGGACACTAGCTTTTTCTGGATCCCAGTCATAGTCTAATTCCCATTCATATAGCTCTTTTTGCTCTTCAGTCCAAGAGTCACTATTGATGCTTGGAGATGATGACTCATCATCTTCATAAGCGGAATTTAGCTTAAAGTTGTCTTTAATTTTTGCAAAACTCTTTAATTTTGGACGAGCATTTTCTTTATCAGGAGCGGACCAAATACAAAACGCTGAGACTTTATCCATATCCACATAAGTGCCTCTTAAGCGATTGATAAAGCCACCGATACCACTGGTGCTATTAATAATTGGTACAGCAACCGCAACTGCTGTTGCAACCGCGGCAATTGGAATTGTAATCTTAGCCCATAAAGGTAAATGACGCTTCCTTGGGTATGGGTTTGGAGTGTAGCTTTCTAATGTTGAATCAATGTGTTTTTTCATTCGTCTTTCAAAGTTCATCTTAACTCCTTTCTCAGCTTTCCTTTCGCGCTTTCATATAATCTTCTCGCAGTGCTCTCAGAAATGCCTGTTTCAGTAACAATTTCATTCCAAGTATAAGAAAAGCCGATCTTTAAATAAGTAACGATTGTTTCTTTGTTGGTCAAAAGAGGTTCAAATGTGGAAAGCAATTCATTGGTCTTATCTTCTTCTCCATATATTTCATCAATGATGTCACTGGAGGGAATCTCTCTTTGCTTCCCGAGGAAATCTAAGGCCTGATTCTTTGCAATTGAGGCAACATACGATTTAAAACTTTTAGGATTTTTCACTTCGTGACGATGCTCAACCACTTTGATGAATGATTCAGAAAGAACATCTTCAGTGTCATATCTCGAAGATATATATGAAGCGATGATAAAGTACATGAGGTTCTTATATTGCAAATATACTTTTTCAACCGCACTATCTTCACCTTTAAGAAATTTATCGAATAGCCTTTTTGATATTTCCACGTTTTTGCCTCTCACCTATAAGACGTATAAAAAGAACAGATCTGTTCAATTAATTATAATAAAATTCATTTTTGTTTAATATACAAAAAACAAAGGGAATTTTTCCCTTTGTAATTACCTTTTTATTGCTTTTAAGAATTCCAGCCAGCATACAAAACAAGCGTATTTCCTTCTTCTATCAAAGGAACACTGCTAAAATCCCAAATGCTATTACATTCAGGTTCTGTATACCAACCAGTGAAGGAATAGCCATCTCTTTCTGGTTTTGGTGGCATTGAAATTGTTTCATCTTGTTGAACATAGTCAACGCGATATTGGGCTGCTTCATCAATTTTTATTGTAGCAAACCTAAATACGTTTTCCACAAAAAGTTTGAAGTAATCACTACTTATTAAAAACCCTGGTAGTTTGATACCAGGGCTCTTTTAAAAGATAAATTATTTTATTTCACTAAGCTATAAGCATCTTCATCAACATAGATTGTGCAATCTGGATGTTTTTGAAGAATGGAGCATGGAACTTCTTCGGTCATTGGACCTTTTAGTAAGTTATAGATTGCTTGTGCTTTGTTTTTACCAGTGGCGATAAGAACAATCTTTCTAGCGTTCATAATGCTCTTTAAACCCATAGTGACCGCTTTAGTTGGAACTTCAGAGATATCATTGAATAATCTGGAATTATCTTTGATGGTTTGTTCTGTGAGTTCTGCAACATGGGTTAAAGAATCAAATGGAGTGCCTGGTTCATTAAATGCGATGTGACCATCACTACCAATACCTAAGATTTGGAGATCAATGCCACCGAAAGAGGCGATTTCCGCGTCATATTGATTAGCGTAAGCTAAATAATCACCAACACCTTTTAAAACGTGTGTACGCGCTTTATCGATATCTAAACCATCGAATAAGTATTTGTTCATGAAGTAACGATATGATTGATCATGTGTTCCTTCTAAACCGATGTATTCATCAAGGTTGAATGTCGCGACATCCTTAAAGGAGACGCGACCTTCTTTACAGGCCTTAATCATATTCGCATATACTTCAATTGGGGATGTACCTGTCGCTAAGCCTAAAACACTGTTTGGTTTAGCTTGCACTTGTTTGATAAATTCTTCAGCGATAAGCTTGCTGATTTCTTCATTACTGCCAACGACAACTTTCATAATTTTCGACTACCTCTTTTCTTTGACAACAATATTATCTTTTGCTTTATAAATGCTATTTTCTGGGACAACACCTCTCACCATACTTAATGGATAGACTTGAGAATGTTGACCAATGACTGTACCTGGATTTAAAACGGATTGACAACCAATATCCGCATAGTCGCCTAAGATAGCGCCTATTTTTCTTAATCCAGTTTCATAATCTTTTTCACCATGAATGACGATGTTCTTACCATCACTCTTTAGGTTAGAGCAGATACTACCCGCGCCCATATGAGCGTAGTTACCAAGAATACTATCACCAACGTAGGAATAATGTGGGACTTGGACGTGATATAAGATAATCGCGTTTTTAAATTCGCATGAATTACCTAAGACACAGTTATCTCCACAGATGAGATTACCTCTGATATAGGCGCCTGGTCTAATTTCAGTATTGCTACCGATAATGGCTGGAGGAATGATAGTCGCTGTTTCAGCAATCTTGACATTCTCACCCACTAGAACACCTTCTTTTAAGACGGTATATCCTGGAATACCTTCTTCAAGTAATTCCGCGATTAATTCTTTAATATGTGGGAGCATTTCCCATGGATATTCATATTTATCAAAGAACTCTTTCATAAATGATGGTTCTTCGATATTGAATAAATCTCTTGTTAAAACAGCTTTCTTATTCATCGATGACAAAGCCTCTTTTCTTGACGACGTTATAGATTTTTTCGATATATTCATCACAGCCTTGTAATGTTGGATATTCCACCATAATACGAATGACTGGTTCAGTACCGGATTGTCTTAATAACGCTCTACCGTTATCACCGATTTCTTTATTCACTTCGTCGAACTTAGCTTTAACAGCTTCGTCTTCAACAGCAGCATTCTTATCAGTGACTCTAACGTTCTTTGTCTTTTGTGGTAATAATTTCACTGGGGCCACGAGTTTAGATAAGGAATCTTTTCTTTCAAGCATTTCTTCAGCCACCATGATAGCGGTTAAAACACCATCACCTGTAGTAGCGTATTTTCTAATAATGATATGACCAGATTGTTCACCACCGAGAGTATAACCATCACTCATCATCTTTTCAAAGACGAATCTATCACCAACTTTGGTTCTAATCATCTTGCAACCAATACCTTTAAGAGCTTTTTCAAGACCACTATTGGACATGATTGTGGCAACGACTGTGTCGTTATCAAGAGAACCTTCATTCTTAAGTTTATTGGCTAATAAGTACATGATCTTATCACCATCTACTTCTTTACCATTTTCATCAACGGCAATACATCTATCAGCGTCACCATCGAAGGCAAAACCAACATCGAGTTTTTCTTCTTTAACAAACTTACAGAACTTTTCAATGTGAGTACTACCAGCATCAACATTGATGTTTAAGCCATCTGGGCGGTTATTAATAATATAGACTTGCGCGCCTAAGGCTTCGAAAACACTCTTAGCAATCATCCAAGAAGCACCATTCGCGGTATCTAAACCGATTCTAAGTTTCTTCATGGAGTGTTTTGCTAAGGAGATTAAATAACCAATGTATCTATTTCTACCTGAAGAGTAGTCATTAATTGTGCCGATATCACCACGTTTAGCGAATGGTAAATCGTTTTCATCACCTTCTAAACCTAGGGTTTTGAAATCACCATCTAAATAGGCTTCAGCGAGATAAGCAACACCATCTTCAAGTTTTTCACCATTACCGTTAATGACTTTAATACCATTATCGTAGAATGGGTTATGAGAAGCGGTAATCATGACACCACAGTCAAAGCAGTCTTGTCTTACGATGTAAGAGACTGATGGAGTGGTTGTGACGTGAAGTAATTCAACATCAGCGCCTGATGATGCTGCGCCTGCGGCGACAGCGTATTCAAGCATATAGGAAGATCTTCTGGTATCTTTACCAATGACGATCTTTGGTCTATAGCCTGGTTTTTGCATATTATATTTAGGATTAGCGTAGAACCAACCTAAGAATCTACCAATCTTATAAGCTTTATCAGAATTTAATAATTCGTTAGCCTCACCTCTAAAACCATCAGTGCCAAAGTATTTGGTTTTGACGTTTTCACTTGGAAGTTCAACTTTCTTGCCACGATGGATGACGATGTTATCATCAATCAATTCATCAGCGGTAATTTTGAATAACACACATAAATCTTTAATAGTATTTAAAGGAGGAAGTGTGTCATTGTTTTCCCATTTAGATAAGGATTGTCTGGATGTTTTTAAAGCTTTCGCTAGTTCTTCCTGAGAAATGTTGTTAGCAATTCTAAGGTGAACGATTTTTTCACCAATTGTCATATTATGTATGGCTCCCTTGTATGTGA
>CADCJP010000022.1 GCA_902801805.1 uncultured Erysipelotrichaceae bacterium
TTGTTTCGTTTATAATACTAGCTTTATTCCTCGCAGTCTTTATGCTTTATGCAGCTAGTGCAGGTGAAGCAAAAGATGCTGATTTAAAAGATTTTGGTGCGGTAATGAAATACCATGTCGAGGATTTTAAGGGATTATTTACCTTTAAATTCCATGACGCATCTAATGTTGTTTACTTTAGTTTAAGTGCATTACTATATGGCTTCATCGCTCTTTGGTTAATCTTCCTTATTGTCGGTATTATTGTTGCCGTCAAAAAGAGAAGAAAAATCATGGTCTTTGGTATTGTTTTAACATTACTTGTGGTCGTGACATATATGTTTGGAGCGACTGGTTTACCAAAGTATTGGTTAATTATCAATGGTCGTGATCCATTTAAAAAGGCTGACATTCTTCGTATCTTAGTGGGCGCTATTATTCTTTTAGACGCCTTATTTGCCTTATTTGCCTATATTTCTTACTTCGCTTGTGTTCTTGAATCATTTAAAAACCCAAGAAAAGAAATCAAAGAAGAACAAGCTGAAGAAAAGGTGGAAGAACCACAACCAGCTACTAAAGAAGAAGAACCTGCTATCGATAACGATGAACCAGTGATGTTTGAAGAAATTGAAGTGGAAGCAGAAGAAGTAACTCCACAGTTTGAAGAAAAGAAACCTGAAGAAAAAGGCTTAGATAAAAATGAATTAGCGGACCTCATTAGAGGTATCGTGAGAGACGAGATTAATCGTAATGCTCCCGCACAAAACCCAGGTAATGGTCCATTAGTGGTCCAATATTTTGGTTCGTCGCCTATAGCCCAAGAAGTTAAAGAACCACAACCACAACCAGTTAAAGAAGAAAAGAAGGAACCTGTCGCGGAAGTTGCTAAGGAAGAAGAAATTCAAGTTCACGATAAAATTGTTGTCGAAGAACCAAAGGCTCCTGAATATAAAATCGTGACACCAAAGAAGAAAGAAAAACCTGCTCCTGCTCCAGTTATTGAAGAAGCGCCAGTGGAAAAGAATAAGATCATCCGTATCCCATTCCAAGAAAGAATGCTTAACGCTGATGATGAAATGAAGAAGAATTATAACGAGCTTAAAAATGAGATTCTCTCATACGGTGTTAATTCCCGTGTTTCTAATTCTGGTGATGCCTTCCGTTTACATCGTAAAACATACGTGAAAATTACTATTGCAGGATTAAGCTTAAAGCTCTACTTCGCTTTAAATCCTGATGACTATAAGGATTCCACAATTCCAGTCCAGGATGCTGGACATAAAGGTATCTATGAAGAAATCCCATTAGTGTTCAAAGTTAAATCTGGATTATCAATGAGAAGAGCAAAAGAACTCATCCAAACAGTGATGGATAAAGATGGCTTAGAACAAGGCACAATCGCTGATACTGATTGGGTGGAAAAGTTAAAAGAACAACAATCTGACGCCGATGAGGCGCAAGAAGACTAATAGTCAGTTAATCTAAATATTAAGGTACATTAATGTACCTTTTTATTTAATATTTTTACAAACACATAAAAGTATGATAAATTTTATATCTGCGACCAGCAAAGGAAGGGAGTGGTTCATTAATGGATGTACCTCTGTCGTGGGTAATCATTGGAATCTGTGTATTAGCACACTTTTTCTTTTCTGCTGGTGAAACCGCACTCGCATGTGCAAACCGCTTCAAGATGCAAGTCGAAGCGGATGAAGGTAAAAAAACTGCCAAATTAGTGTTACGCGTCGTTGAAAAATACGATCGCGCTCTAATTACGGTTCTAATAGGAAGTAATATCGTTTCAATCTTAGCCAGTGCTATTTGTACTGTCCTTTTCTATAACCTTTTTACTTCCATGACTAGTGAAGTGATTTCTTTACTTGCTTCCATTACCATTGCCTTATTAATTTACATTCTTGGCGATGCTCTTCCTAAAACCATCGCTAGAAGTATTCCTGATACATTATCAAAGATACTCGTTTATCCAACATTCGCTTTAATGATGGTGCTTTTCCCTGTTACTTTGTTATTTGAACAAATTACTAAAGGTATTGAAAAAGCCTTCAAAGTGAAAGAAGAAACCACATTTGATGAAGAAGACTTTGAAAATGTCGTCGAAAAAGTCTCTGATGAAGGTATCTTAGAAGAAGAACAAAGTGATATTATCCAATCCGCTTTAGATTTCGCAGACACTAACGTTAAGGAAGTCTTAACACCTAGAAATAAAATCTTTGCCCTTAACATTAGGGAATTAGATAAAGAAAAATTACACGAGATTATTATTAAAACCAATTACTCAAGAATTCCAATCTACGATGGAAGTATTGATAACATCATTGGTGTTTTAGTTATTAAAGCCTATTTAAGCGCTTATTTAAGAAATCCTAACGTTTCTATAAGAAGTAAGCTTCAAAAGCCATATTTCGTCTCATCAAACATCATGATTGATGATTTATTTAATGGCTTTAAAAAGCATCATACACATATCGCTATTGTAAGAGATAAGAAACAACAAGTAGTTGGCATGGTCACCATGGACGATGTTTTAGAAGAACTTGTTGATGGTATTAGAGAGCCTAACAGCGTGAAAGGAACTAAATAGTATGTATTGGTATTATTGGGTTATCGTCGCTGTCTGCTCATTGTTCTCAATGTTCTTTTCCGCTGCCGACATGGTTTATGGCATGGTGGATAAAGATCGTCTAAATAGAGAAAAAGGTAAGAAGGCTAAAAGAGCGAAATTAGCGATCAAAATCGCTGATGACTATGAGTTATCCATTTCTGCGATTCTTTTAGGTAACAACGTTGTTAATGTTCTTGCTGCTTCTATTGTGACCTTAATTGGTATTTCATTGTCCAATGGTAATGAAGATTTAGCCACAACATTATCTACGATAATATTCACTGTCTTTATTATTATTTTCTGTGAATTCATTCCTAAAGCATTCGCTAAGAGATTTAATTATTCCTTAGCTCTCATATTTGCTTATCCAGTGACATTCTTTAAATATCTCTTCTTTATTATCGTTTGGCCAATCGCTAAACTCTTTAAACTCTTTGGTAAATTATTCGCTAAAAAGAGTAAAGAAGAAGATCAAATTGATGAAGATGTCCTTACCGAAATGGCGGATTCCCTCGAAGAAGAAGGTATCTTAGAAGAAAACGAAGCGGAACTTCTTAGAAGCGCCATTGATTTAAATGATATTGAAGCCTTTGAAATCATGACTCCACGTGTGGATGTCTATGCGATTAGTAAAGATGAAGATATTGATGAGCTTATCAAAGATAAGGAATTCTTCAAACACTCTCGTGTTCCTGTCTATGATGAAACTATTGATAACATTGTGGGTATCTTGCCAATTAAAGCGTTAGCTAAAAAGATTCTTGCTGGTAGAAAAGATATCGACATTATGTCTTTATGCTATAAACCATTAATCATTCCTAGAAACCATCAAATTCTCGATGTTTTAAGTGAATTTAAAGAAAAGAAAGTCCATGTCGCTATCGTTAAAGACGAATACGGTGGTACCGAAGGTATTATCACTATGGAAGATATCTTAGAAGAAATCGTTGGTGATATCTTTGATGAATTCGATGAGATTGAAGAAGAATACGTTGATAAAGGTAATGGTACCTATGTTGTTGATGGTGCGATGAACATCGAAGACTTCTTTGAATTAATTGGCTATGAAGAAGAAGTGAAAACTGACTACGCGACTGTCGGTGGTTTCTGCCAGGATATCTTAGATAGATTCGCTAAAACTGGTGATGAATTCGACTTTGCTCATTATCATTTTAAAGTCTTGGAAGCGGATGAGTTTACTGTCGAAAAACTCAAAGTCACTGACTTAGAATTTGAAAAAGAAGAGTAGTGTAATTTTATGAAAGCATTAGTCATCTCCGCTGGAAAGACAAATTCTCTCGAGCTTAATCACGAGCAGAATGAATTTAGCATGCTCTTAAAAGAAATCGGCTACGAAGTCGTTGCCTATTTTTCTCAAGACATTGAAAACGTTGACAAAAATACATATTTAGGTTCAGGCAAGATCCACGAGATTGCTTATTACTATCATCAATACAATGAAGAGAATCCTGAATCCCCAATTGATATCATTGCCTGTAATTTTGAATTATCGGGTTTACAAAAGAAAGCCATTTCTGCGATTACTAAAGCGGAAATAATTGACAGGACATTCGTTATCCTTAACATTTTTGAAAAGAATGCGAAGACCAAAGAAGCCAAACTTCAAGTGGAGATTGCGCGTTTAGAATATCTTAAAAACCACCTCGTTGATGAAAAAGCCTCCTACTCACAAGTCACATCAGGAAGCGGCCATAACAAAGGCAAAGGCGAAAAGCAAATTGAGTTATCAAAAAGGCAAATTGCTAGAGCGGTTTTCCAAAAGAAAAGAGAACTTGAGGCGATTAAATTATCCCGCCGCAACATGCGTACAAAGAGAATTAATAATCCAAGTCCTAAGATTTGTATTGTAGGATATACAAACGCTGGTAAATCCACCTTAATGAATCGCTTAGTTAAGCTTTCTAAAGATGAAAAGACAGTCTTAGAAAAGAATGCCTTATTTGCCACTTTAGAAACATCTACCAGGAATATCTCTGTCTTCGGTTATCCAACATTCTTCTTAACTGATACGGTTGGTTTTATTTCTCATTTACCTGTTTATTTAGTGGATGCTTTCCGTTCCACATTAGAAGAAATAAAAGAAGCAGACTTATTAGTCCAAGTTATTGATTTATCTGATCCATTTAAAGAAGAAGAGATTAAGACCACTAAAGGGATTATTAAAGACTTAGAAGCGGATAATATCCCAATGATAAATATTTATAACAAATATGATTTATTAGGGGGATTCGCTAACTTCATTCCTAAGGAAGATGAACTTTTAGTGTCTCTTTTAGATGATAACGACGTCTTAGACGCTCTTAAGTTTATCGTCGTTAACGCCACTAAAAACTGGGAAAGAAGAGAACTCACTCTTCCTTACAGTGTGGATTACGCCACTTTTAGTAAAGAAAACTACGTTATAAGCCACAAAGAAAAAGACGACGGCTATTTAGTCGACGCCTATCTTAATCCTGCTTATTTATATAAATACGTTAAAAATTAGCTTTTAGATAATCCATATAGAGCTTGTAGATTTCATCTGCGACTTCTTCAATGGATTTGCTTTCTGAATCAATTAAATAATTGACTTGAGGGATTTGATTATCCGCAAATACCTTGCGGTCATTTTCTAATCTTCTTTTTGCGTCTTCTTCTCTATCGCCTCTTTCGAGCATTCTTTTATAGCGAATCTCTTCACAGGTTGATAAATAAAAAGTCACAATCCTCTTATCATTAAGACGGGAATATGACTTCAATCCTTCTAAATCAATAACGACGACTCGATCATTAGCAATTTGATCTTTAGTAGAGCCGTAATAGTTACCGTTATAAAGTGTGTATTCAACGAATTTATCTTCTTTGATTAATTGGTTGAATTTTTCTTTGGTAACGAAAAAATAATCTCTGCCGTCTTGTTCGTGAACGCGCATTGAACGAGTGGTGGTGGTTATGGCCTTTCTAATGCCATACTTCGCCATCAGCATTTTTGCCGCTTCTGTTTTTCCCGATGCACTTGCGCCACTTAGAACAATCATAGTTTTTTAATTACGTACAATTGTAACGCATTTTATTTATGAAAAAAATGAAAAAAAGTTAATTCTTTGAATTAAAAGAAAAAGCCCATAAAAAATTTACAAAAATTTAGGAAAAATTCCAATTTCCACTCCTACTTATTAAATAGGAGGCTATTTTATGAGTCTAACGGAAAAAAGCTTCAAAGAACTCAACGACTTGGTTGAAAAAGTTGCTGAGAAATACTTTGAGGCTAAACAGATGACTTTATTAAAAATGCGTGGTGAGTTAATCGCTGAGATTGACGCTCCTTACGACATATATCTTTATAAAGTCGAGCGCGCATACGCTGCGTTAGACCCACGAGAAAAGAATTTGATTAATAACGAATTCTTTTTCCAGAACTACCGTGATTGGTGGACTGGTCTCTATTCCAAGGCGAGCTTTTATCGTTTTAAAAAGCAAGCCATGCATAAATTTCTGGAGGCTTTTCGTCATGCGTAAACTACTTTGTATCCTATCCATAGTCCTCATAACTTCTTGCTCATCATCCCAAAAATCCAAAGAAGCAGCTAAATCAGCATCATCCTCCATCGTAACATCCCCATATTCTTATCGTTCCATTAAAAGTGATGCTGATTATTTCTCCTCTGACATTTACGGTCCGTTTTATGTCGGAGATCCTGATTTTGAAGCCAAGTTTACGTATCGCGCAAATATTGAGAATCAACAAATCGTTGAAAACTTTCTCCTCTGTGACACCTCTGGTAATCCTTATGCATCCACCAATCACGCTCCTATTTACTACTCAAACCACGCTTTAATAGAGACAAGTTTTACAGTCCCAATATATCGCTATTTAACTGAAAATGGAGTTATCCTCAAATTCCGTATTTTAAGTCATCCGTCTAGAGAAGTTTTAAAAGAATATAAAATAACTATTTATCCATGTGTTCAAGCGGGTTGGACGTATGAAGAATATATGAGTGGATTATATATCACTCGTAACATCGGCTTTTACGCTAATGGGAAAGGCTTTAAAGGAGTAACTGAAGCTTATTATTTCCATCATATTGGGGAATATATCGATAACGATTACTATTACCGTTTAGATTTAGAAAAGAATTACATGAATTATGATTCTCTTTTTGAATTAACTTATGATGCGATTAATCTCAAATTCCCTGATCAAGATAATCTCTTTCCTGATATTAAACATGACTCAAAAAAGAATATCGTTCTCCCTTTAAGAGCCACTGTTGATGAAGAAGCAACAGCCAGGTTTTCCATTAAAAACGCGCTATATGTCAATAAGTCTACGCTCCAAATGTCAGATTCTTATCAAAAAGGCTATAGCAAGACCTATGATTTATATTTACCCGTTAATCAAAGGGATAAGCTAAATAACAAACAGATGTATATCGAATTTGTTAACTATGGAAAAAGCAAAGTAAATATGACTTTTCCTATGGAGTTTATTTGTGGAGATCCACTTTTTGGAACAAGCGCTGATTCCCATTATTATGTGATTGGAGGGGTGAAATAATGGTGGTGATTTTTATCGCTTTATTCATCATTGTTTGCTCTTTCAATTTCTTTATGATGGCGTATCAAATGAATGGGATAAATCGCCTATTTTATAGTGTCCCAATTGCCCTTATCGAAAGCTCGATTGACCAATATGATTTATCATTAGAAAACGCCCCTCATTTTATTAAAGAAACACTAGAAAATAAATTAACCTCATATTTTGAATTTTCATTAAAGAATTATGTCGATAATTTTACTCTCAATTTTTATTACTATAATCCAAGCGATTATTCTTTCTGCACATCTGATAATTGCAGTGCTTTTGAAGCCACATTAAAAACAGATTTGATTCTTAATTACCACTATGAGAAAACGCTGTTTTACGAGATAAGGAGTAGCTCATGGATGTCAAAAAACTAATTGAATACATAGAGTCTTCTTTTCTTAGAGAACTTGTCCTTTTAGAAAGCGTGACTGATATCTCCTATAACGGTGAATCTATTTATTACATTGATAATCGTTTTGGAAGATTAAAATGGTCCATAGAAGTGGAGCCTCAACTAGTTAAAGACTTTATTAGACAAATTGCTAATCTCTCTGAAAAGCAGTTCTCTTTTCAAAGCCCTGAACTAGATGTTTCCTTTGGAAAGTATCGTTTAAGCGCTCTTCATCAAAGTGTCTGCCGTAAGAACAACGTTGAGTGTGTTTGTTTTTCTATTCGTATTTCTTCTAGCAAGGTACACATCGAAGAGAACGAACGATTTTTTCCCAAGGAAGTCATAGATCTTTTGGACGTTTTAATTAATTCAAATGTCTCAATAGTGATTGGAGGATTGACGGGTTCTGGTAAGACAGAACTACAAAAATATCTCTTAACGAAGATGCCAGAAAACACTAGGACGATTGTCATAGACAATATTCTTGAATTAGACCAATTAAAAATCGATAGAAATCTCGACTTAAATATTTGGCAAGTTGACGATAACCGCTCCAAGACTTCTATTCAAAGTCTAGTGAGAACGGCGTTAAGAAGTAATCCAGACTGGTTAATCGTCGCAGAATCACGTGGTAAAGAAATGCTCGAAGTATTAAATTCCTCATTAACTGGTCATCCCATCATTACCACAATTCACGCTCTTGATATTGAGAGCATGCCATACCGCATGGTGAGAATGGTGATGATGAATGAACAAAAAATGGATTTTAACGATGTTTATCAAGATATAGCGTATCATCTACGTTTCTATATTTATATGAAGAGAAAGTACCTCAATAATGGTGCAGTTTTAAGATACATTTCATCCANAATATACGGTAGTGACGGGGAAAATAAAAAGTATAAGTCGCTCTCAGCCAAAGCCCTAACCTTACTCAATATTTCACACGCTAGCGATTTATTCAAAAAGACGTATCTAGGAGGAATAAAATGAACTTTTTATTGCTTGGTTCCTTTGTCTCTTTAGCCTTTGGTGGCCTGTTTTATATGGCGAGTGAAAACATCTTTATTTCGATTATTATCTTCTTGTTTTCTATGATGTTTTTTGTTTTCCTCGTCAGGAGGCAAATTGACAAATACCGAGAGAAAACCCACCGCTACCATCAGTGTTATCAATTTATTAATTCATATTTGGTTTCATTAAGTATTAAAGGGTCTATGACCGCTGCTAGGGAAAGTAGTTATAACACTGCTGATACGGGAACTAAGGACATCCTTGATTCAATTAAGGAATTCGATGAAAACGAAAAACTCTCTTACTTAAGTAAGTATTTTAAATTTGACCTTTATCGTTTGTTTTTAGATACGGTCTCTTTATGGAACGAACAAGGTGGAGACATTTTGTCAATGAGCCAACACCTACTTAACCAGGTAAGACTAAAAGAAGAATACATTCTTTTTTGCAAATCAACTCACCGCACTAGGCTTGTTGAATTTATTGTTCTTTGGAGTCTCACTCTCTTAATCCTTATATCATTACGATTTGCCTTATCGCAGTTTTTCACCTATATCGTTAAAACAATCCTCTATCAGGTTTCAGTGGTGGTTATTTTCCTATTTTTAATGCTCTCGATTTACATCATGGTTAAACGCATTACTAACATTACTCTCGAAGGATGGAAAGATGATGAAAAATAATCTTAAAGAAACAATTGAGTTTGTTGGTCTTTCCTACATCAAAGAGATGCTGAAGGTCGCATTATTGAATGTTATTTTCATCGCTATCTCTTTCCTTATTTATTTCCTATTAAATAATGTCATCTTTGCCATCTTTATTTTAATATCACTCATTGTCTTAGATTATTTCTTGTTAACTCGGTTTAACGATAAAAAGAAAACACTTATTAAAAGTCGTGAAAATGAGTTGATTGCGATTATCTCTTATTTTGAGGTTTATGTGCAAAACAAGAATAACGTTTATCAGTCATTTAATATGCTTATTCCTTATTGTTCTCCCTGGATGAAAGATAAAATCGAAGCTCTTTTGAAGGAAATTGATGATGATAAATCCGTCCAGCCCTTTGTTAACTTTGCTAATAACTTTCATCAACTTTCAACACATAGCCTGATGCTATCCATTTATCAAATGGTGGATCAAGGTGAAAATACGCATCAATTAAGACAATTCGATGTCATCTTTACTGAATTAGCTAGAAACAGAAACCGTGAAATGATGGAACAAAAGTCAAACTCGCTCGCCAACATGTCGACATTTCCTCTAGTCGGAGCGGGTTTGATAACCATTACATTAACGATGTCCATATTGTCCATACTGGGGGATTTGATTAATGTCATATAAAGTCGGTCTCATCTTATCCATGGTTTTTGTTTCTTTGTGTTTTCTTTTTGGTGCGGATTTAATCTCGATTCAAAGCGTTTATTCATCGTTAGATGCGAAAGCGACAAATATCTCTTATCTCATCTCTAAGTCAGGAATTGTTAATCAGGGTCTCAAAAAGAAAATTCAACGTGCCTATAGTGTGACTTTTGATTGTCCAATAGTCACATCAAGTTATCTAGGTAAAGAAATTACCTTTACAATTTCCACGAAGTATAAGCCGCTTGTGATTAGCAAAAAGGAAATGGAAATATCCATCACCAGAATAGCGGTCGTGGGATTCTACGGGTAGAAAGGAGGTATATATGTCTGAAATCAAAGGACAACTATTAGGTATTATTTTGGTCATCATTGTCTTCGGCGTAGTGGCCGCTGGTATTACTACAGTTTTCCAAAACCTAACTAGTTCAGTTTCAAGCGAAGTTGCTAAAGCAGTTTCATCAAATCCAAAAGCAGAAATGATGTCTTTCTAAAAAATAACGGCTCCTTAAAAAGGCCGTTTTTTATATTGAAGGGTGGGGGAAGTTATTGTATTATAGTGGGGACATGGAAGCATTAGAAATTGTAAAAGAAGCAATTAAAGACCGTATTAATATCGGTGCGATTAATTACGACGACAAGTTAGATGACCTTGGCCTCGATTCTTTAGACTTAGTCGAAACTATGTTAAAGATCGAAGAAGCCTTAAATGTCGAATTTGCCACTGATGAAATTGTCGAACTTAAAACAATTCGCGACGTCGTTAATTTAATCGAATCAAAAAAATAAATAATTGTCTTGTCATTGCTGTTCGCACATGATAATATTTTATTCGCGCTTATAAAGCGTTGCCTACCTAGCTCAGTCGGTAGAGCTATCGGCTGTTAACCGATCGGTCGTGGGTTCGAGTCCCTCGGTAGGCGCCACTTGGCGAATTGGAGAAGCGGCTTAACTCACATGCCTTTCACGCATGCATTCACGGGTTCGAATCCCGTATTCGTCACCAAATTAGTTAAATAGGATTGATAAAAACTGTCAGTCCTTTTATTTTTTTGGTAAGTTGTCTACAATTTGTGGACAACTGAATTTATATATGTTATCATATAAATATGATAAAACACTCAATTAGATACTTTAATAATAAACCTGTCCGTGCTGTTTGGGATAACGATAATTGTTTGTGGTGGTATTCCGCTGTAGATTTTATAAGCATTTTAGTGGAGCCTAATTCTCCTAGAAGATATTGGAATAATGTCAAAGTGAGAAATCCTGAGTTGTCACCATTTTGTGGACAACTGAAATTATATGCGGACGATGGCAAAAAATATCTTTCTGATGTCATTAATGAAGAGGGTGTTAAAATGCTCCTTTCTATCATTCCATCAAAATATAAAAAAGTGATTCAAGATTGGATAAAGGGTTTACTAGATCCAATAGATGAGCAAAGCAAGAAAAAAGCTTATGACTTTTACAAGACTGATTTGATAGAAGAAGATGAAATCGGAAAGGCTGTTGCTTTGCAAAAGATACATGCTTACTTGTTTGAAGGACTTTATCCATTCGCTGGTAAAATCAGAACTAAAACTATTTCTAAAGGCGGATTTACTTTTGCGAACGGAGACTTCTTACAACAAGTCTTAAGAGACATCGATAAAATGCCGGATAATACATTTGATGAAATAGTGGCTAAATATATTGAAATGAATATTGCACATCCACTATTAAAGGATAGATTACAAAAATGCATTGATTGGTCAAAAATTGATAAGGATGATTATTTGTCGGCAATGAAAGAGAGCCCTGTTAATTCAAAACCTATCTTTAATCTACTAGATAGTGCCTTAATAGAAGATATAAATAATCGAGATATCTTTATGAAAGGTATTGATTATTCGTACTACTATGAAGAGGAATGATTGCAAAGCAACAGCGGGTTGCTTGATAGGGAATTTTTCAATACTAGAATATAGTTAGAGGTAAACAAAATGGAAACTAAAGACATATTATTAGAATTAAGAACAAAGAATAATTTATCCCAAGAAGAACTCGCGGAAAAAGTAATGGTTACTAGACAAGCTGTTTCAAGATGGGAAACCGGTGAAACCACACCAAATATCGAAACATTGAAGCTACTATCTAAACTATTTGATGTATCTATCAATACATTATTAGGTTCTCCAAGACAATTAGTGTGTCAATGCTGTGGCATGCCTTTACAAGATTCATTAATGAGCAAAGAAAAAGATGGTTCATTCAATGAAGAGTATTGCCAGTGGTGCTATCACGATGAGAAATTCACTTACGACAATATGGACGATTTAATCAACACATGCATTCCTCATATGGTCGCTCAAGGTTTTCCTGAAGACCAAGCCAGAACTTATATGAGAGGAATGCTTCCAAATCTCAAATATTGGAAAGAAAAACAATAAATAGTGTTCCAAAAATCTCTAATTTGTTCCATTTGTATCATTTCTGTACATTTAGGCCAATTTAGTTAAATAGGATTGATACAAAACATCAGTCCTTTTTCTTTACTATCTATAGATAGATAGATGTTAGCAGTTTTCTAAGAAAACTTTATCCAGATAAATTGCCAATTGCTAGTTAATTTACACCAATGTAAAATAACTACATATGGATTTACTGAACGATTTTGTAGTTAAATACTTCTTCCAATTACTTATTAGCTTAGTGATGGTGTCAAACGCCATCTTGCGTTTTAAGCAACATCCAAGAATTAGTATTTACTCATTAGTCATCATCGGTGCCGCTCTTTTATTATCAGTTTCAAAGGTGATAGAAGATTACGCTAAAGTAGTGTTTTTGAACATTCCATTAACCACAGTATGTTCGTTCTTTAGCTATGTCCTTAATCCATTCTGTATCTTATTCTTCATCATGATGAGTGGTGAAATTAAGAGTAAAAAACACTTGATTGTACTTTTAGTACCTCTTATTGTTAACGCTATTATTTATTCAATAATGCTCATTCCTAACATTGGCAAGGTTGTTGTCTATTTCGAACTTGCTGAAAATGGTTCTTCTATAGTCTTCATTGGTGGACCTTTAAGATTCACTTCCCATATTGTTTCTGCATTATATCTTGTCTATCTCGTTTATGTTTCCGTTATCAAGATTTCCTCTAAACACTTATGGCATGGCTTGACGCTCATTGTCTGTTCGTTATTCGTAATTGTAGCGGTGGTGATTGAATCATTCTTTAATCCAGAGGGAGATATCAATATTCTTAGTACCACAATTGCGTTTAGCACAATTGTTTACTACTTATTCCTTTATATTGAAAGATCACAAATCGATGGTCTTACCGGATTATTCAACCGTGAAACCTATTACCATGATGTTAGTAGATTAGAAAAGAGTGTTACTGGAATCATTCAATTTGACGTGAATGGCCTTAAATACATCAATGATAACTATGGTCACTTAGAAGGTGACAAAGCGATTAGCACAATTGCGGGTTTAATTTATGCTAGTGCTAAACGTAACATGACCGCTTACCGTATGGGTGGTGATGAATTCCTCGTCTTGGTCATGAACAGTGATGAAACTCAGATTAAAGGCTTCATCGATGACTTCACTAAGAAGATTTCTGAAACCAATTATAACTGCTCTGTTGGCTACTCATATAGAGGCAAAAAGAGAACTGAAATTGTTAATCTTTTGAAAGATGCAGAGAAGAAAATGTACGACAACAAAGCGGAGTTTTACAAGAATTCCTCAATCGAAAGAAGAAAAGTTTAAGATACGGTTAACCCGTGTCTTTTTTATTAATACGTAGTATAATGTTCTTATTGAACATATGTTTAAAGAATATTTGTCACAGAATTGGCCTTTAATTCTTATCTTGGCTGCTTTTACAATTTCTTTGATATCAACAGTCTTTATGGAAAAGAAAAGAGTGGTGCGTTTACACGCGATTAACGCTTCAATCTTTGTTCTTTCCATTATTGTTTTTATTGAGTTTTCAATTGCAAAAAATCCAGACTATCGTCATGTTAGAGCGGTTTTAACTGCGATAAGATATAGTGCCACTCCGTTTATCCTCGCCTTAATTACTTTCGCTTTAGTTAAGAAACAAAACTGGCTCATCTTTATTCCAGCGATGGTTTTAGCGGTTTTAGATTTCGTTTCTATTCCAACAGGCATCATCTTCTTAATTGACGAAACCAATAGCTTAGATCGCGCTCCTGTTATGGGCTATCTTCCATACATTGTTTCGGGATTATATGGTGCATTCCTAATCTATTTACTAATTGTGCGCAGCAATAAACGCTTTTTTGAAATTATCTCGATTGTCTTTATGGCTTTAGCCATTGGTTCTGGTTTAATTCTCCCATTTATCTTCGGCAGTGATTATTCTTCAATGTTCTGTGTCACAATTGCGATTGCTTTGTTCGCTTACTACGAACTCACCGTCCTTCAATTAACTAAAAAAGATTCATTAACTGAATTACTTAATCGTCATGCTTATTATGCCGACTTAAATAACTATGATGATGAAATTACCGCGATTGTGTCTATTGATATGAATGGACTTAAACGCATTAACGATAATTATGGTCACGCCGCAGGCGATGAAGCTTTAGTGACTTTAGCGTTATGCTTCTCTCGCTCTTTAAGACGTAGACAATATGGCTATCGTGTCGGTGGTGATGAATTCATGATCATTTGTAATAAGAACAGCGAAGAAGAAGTCATCGCCTTAGTGGACCGCATTCGTAAGTATGTTAGTGAAACTAAATATAGTTGTTCAGTGGGATATAGTTATCGTTCCAATAAAGAAAAAACCGTTGATGATTTAGTTAAAGAATCTGATGTGATGATGTATCAAGAAAAGAGTCTTTACTATCAACAATCGGGTATTGATAGACGTATTCTATAAAAAACGTATTCTTTCCTCTTTATATTTCTTTTACATAGTGATTAAAATATTAGTGACCATCACAATATTTTCGGGAGTTATTATGGAGAAGAAATTTTTTAATGTTTCAAGTAAAAAACCATTTTTGCTTTTATCTTTAGCCGTCATTGCCGCTTTAGCGGCGTGTCAAAACGTTGATAAAAAGAGTCAGTCAAGCGAAGAACCAGAGTATAACATCGTGAGACCATCAATCACACCTGATTATGACACTTACGCTGTTGGAGCCGCTCCTGCTGGTTTCAACATGACTTACTATTCTGATATCTATTCACGTGGTTTTTCTTACTTAACCGATTTAACCGCAAGTGAAACTAAGCTTTACTTAGTGCAATCAGATAAAGGCGAACAAGCGGATTTTACAAATGCACAAGTCATTGAAGGCACAGCCTTAGAAATCGAATATAACAAAGATGGTAACTTAACTACCAAAGATGGCTCTTTAGCCAAGAAAAAAGGTAGTAGTAATGATGTGACATTAAACCTCTATTCCCATAAAGTTCACGTTGAAAATCTTGAAAAAGGCAAAGCCTACAGCTATAAAGTCGGCTCTGATGCAGGCTGGACATATGGAGCTTTTATCACAGAAAAAGAAAAGGCAAAAAGCATTACCGCAATCCATATGAGCGACGCTCAAACAAAGGATCAAAAGAAGCTTAATGTTTGGAGAAATACTTTCACCAAAGCCGTCGATACCGCGGGTAAGGGCCTTGATATGGCTTTATATAATGGTGACCAATTTGACCAAAACAATTCCACCGGTAGTGCGGGTAAACCAAGCAGAGTCTTAAGACACTTAAAGGCAATTGAAATTATTAATGATTACAAGTTTGATATCCCATATATGGCAAGTGCAGGTAACCATGAACCAAGCGTTCCATATATCAATTACTTTACTGGTGATATTAATTACGCTGCTGTGTCAGACTCAGGCTGCTACTATTCATACGATTATGATTACGCTCATTTCGCAGTCTTAAATACCAACGATGTGAGCACAGCACAAGTTAATTGGTTAAAGGAAGATTTAGATAAAGCTAGTAACGCTAAATGGAAAGTCGTGATGTTACACATCTCTCCATATAGCACTGGTGACCACACCAACAATTCTGAAAATCAAAGAATCGTCGAAAAACTCACTCCAGTTTTCTCAGAAAAACACGTTGACTTAGTCTTACAAGCGCATGACCATACATACAATAGAACGCTCCCATACAAGTGGGATGCCGCGGGTTACACAACCGAATACAATAATGCGGAAGTAGTGAACCTTAACCCTGCTACAGAGACCATTGAAGATATCGAATATGATAAGAATCCTCAAGGTACTTACTATGTAACCACTGGTGCTGCGGGCCATAGATGCGGTCAACCAGAGGCTGATGAAGGTATCTGGGCGGAGGCTGTTAAAGATGGAGATGAATGGAAAGGTTTAAATCCAAACCAAACATTCTTTAAAAACAAATACAAAATCGAATTAGGTAAGCTTAAATATGACAGTCAACTAGAGCCATTCAAATACAGCTCTTATGAGTTTGATGAAATCTATAACAAAGGCGACTTAGCGACAGGCTGCGTTAACGCTCAAATGTTTGGTGTTTTAGAACTCACTGAAACCACACTTCGCTATAAGGTTTATACCGCGAAAGAAGATCAAGTCCATTTATTCGATAGCCTAGATGTCTTAAAAGCGTAAAAACTAATTAGCAAAATATTAAAGGCACAGTCGAGAAAACTGTGCTTTTCTTATTAAAAACGCTAAAAATCGCACAGCAACATTGTCGCTTTTTTAAAACGCATTGATACACCTCCGTAATACACACATATATGCATATGCATTACACATTGGCATATTAGTAACACCAGTTACTGGGGTTTTCTTGATAATACGTTGTCTTTTTGGTATATTTTTTGCAAATTTACATCCTAAAGAAAGAAAGAAGCTTATATGATCAAGATTCGGAAAACATTCATTGTAGGCGTGGCTGCTCTCCTTGGAGCAGTGAGCCTTTCCGCGTGCGATCTCCCTACTAGCGACGCACCTTCATCATTTACCGACGCATCATCACAAGTTAATGAAAAACTGCTTGTTGATATCGCCGCCACAAACAACAAAGCCAGCTACGAAGTTGGCGAAGCATTGGACATTACTGTTAAAGCGCATTATTCCGATGGTTCTTATGAAGAAGTCACAGATTATCAAGTCAGTGGTTTCTATAGCGAAAATTCTGGCGTTCAATCCGTCACTATTAATTACAAAGGCAAAATTACCATTATTAACGTTTTTGTCAATCCAAAGCCTGTCGTCTTGGAAAACATTACAGTTATTGATAACAAAGCCAATAGTGGTTATGAAATTGATGACGAATTAGATATTAAAGTTACCGCTAACTATTCCGATGGTACAACTGTTGAATTAACTGACTATACTATCACAACATTTGATAACCAAAACGCTGGTCAACAAGACTTAGTGGTTACTTATCAAGATAAAACCGCAAATATCACTGTGACCGTTAATCCAAAACCAATCGTATTAACTGGTATCACAGTTACTGATAACCAAGCAGCAAATGGTTACGAAATTGGTGATGAATTAGACATCGTCGTAACCGCTAACTATTCCGATGGTCATACTGAAGAACTTGAAAGTGGCACATATGCCGTTACTGGTTATAACAATTACACAAGCGGTGAACAAACCTTAGTAGTTACTTATAACGGTCAAGTTTATGAATTAGATGTTACTGTCAATCCTGCTAAATTAGTGAAAATTGAAGTCGTGGATAACAAGGCTGAAACCGGTTATGAATTCGAAGACGAATTAGATTTAACTGTTACTGCTTTCTACACCGATAATTCCCAAGTCGTCGTCAAGGACTATGAAGTTACTGGCTATGACGATGAATTAGCGGGTAATCAAGAACTCGAAGTTACTTTCGAAGAAAAGACCGCAAAAGTCACAGTCTTCGTAAAGGCTAATACTTTCCCAGTCGCTCCATTTGAAACATTCGTAGAAAATAAAGACGTTTGGGTTGAAGTTCCTATCCCATATGGTACTGGTACATGGACAAACGGTACTGCACAAGATACACAATTTGGTATGGGCTTCCATGCTGAAACACCAGACAATGGTGAAACTTCTATTGATATTAAATACACCAAAGCTTTAGAAGAAGATGGTTGGAACGTTGAAAGAACCAATACTACATACAAAGCACGTAAAGGTAACGCGGTTATTAACTACCGTACTCGTCGTAAAGTCTTCTCCTTTAACTTATTCGTGACTGGTGAACCAAGACCTGTTTATCCAGAAAGCTTTGTTTTAAGAGGTCCAGATAAACTTGCCATTGGCAAAACCGCGACACTCACAATGAAGTGCACACCAAGCAATGCTAACCAAAAACCATATCTTTGGACATCCAGCGATGAAAGCGTTGCTTCCGTTAATGAAAATGGTTTAATTACCGCTCTTGCAGTTGGTAATACAACAATTACTGCATTCATTAAAAACGCTGCTCAAGAAGATGTCAGCGACACATTCGACTTAGAAGTTATCGAACAAGCTGGTGATGCTTGGACAATTATGCTTTATCTCTGCGGTTCTAACTTAGAAAGTGATTATGGTGCCGCAAGTGAAGACATTGAAGAAGTCTTAGCGGTTAATAATCAACCAGAAGACATCAACTTCCTTTTCCAAACAGGTGGTACAACACGCTGGTACAATTCCCAAATCAGCGCTAATAAATTATGCCGCTTCCACGCTGATAACCATAACTTGGTCTTAGATGAAAAGATTGCTCAAAACAATATGGGTAGTGCTAGTACATTAGCCTCTTATATCAACTGGGGTATGGAAAACTATCCAGCGGATAAATATGGTGTCATTCTTTGGAACCACGGTGGTGCCCTTGATGGTGTTTGCTTCGATGATAACTACTACGGTGATGGCTTAACAGCTTCTGAAGTCAGTAGCGCAATGGAAAGAGTCTTCGCTAAAAATGGTAACACCAAATTAGAATTCATCGGTTACGATGCTTGCATAATGGGTTGCCAAGATATCGCTGAATTCAACGCTAATTATTTCAACTACATGGTTTCTTCTGAAGAAACAGAAAATGGTGATGGTTGGGATTATGAAGGTTGGGTTGATGATTTATATGCTCATAAATCCACTGAAGATGTTTTAAAAGCTTGCTGTACTACTTTCGTCAGTCAATACGGTTCATATCAAAACGATCAAACACTTTCCGTCTTAGACTTGTCTAAGATGGATAACTACTTCACTAAGTTTGAAGCTTTCGCTGCGGCGATTAAGACAACTGCGAAAAACAATCTCAGTTCCTTCAAGAATCTTCTCACTTCTGCGAAGTGCTTCTATGGTGTTAGTTCATATGGCTTAATTGATGCTTATGACGCTTTGACAAAAATTAAAGCCAATAGCACATATGCACAATACAGCGCACAAATCCAAGAAGCTATGGATGCCTTTAATGATTTAGTCATTCATAGTTCAAAGGGCAATTCCGCTGGTAAAGCTTATGGCTTAGCTTTACACGCTTGTGTTGGCTACTGGGGTAGTGATTATCCACAAAGCGAAACAAACTTCAATACATGGAGAAGCATCTTCTTCTAATTGAAGAAAAATAAAATTAAATAAGACTCTACAATGACCTTGTAGAGTTTTTTATTGGCACATGATAATATATTCGTAGAATAGATTATAGTAACAGGAGTATTATATGGATATTTTTGAGATTGCTTTACCAAGCGGTGAAATAGTTAAAGGTGCTAAATGGCTAGTTAAAAACGGCAAAGCCAATTACGTATTTATTACAGGCATGCAAGAGTATGCCACTAGATATGCCCGCTTAGCGGAATATCTTAATAAGCAAGGCATTAACGTTTGGATATTAGATCACTTCGGTCAAGGACTTAATGCTCCAACAGAAGATGATTTACAAAAATGGCCAAAGGATGCCTTTGATAAAATTGTCGATGCTTTATATCTCACCATCTTAGAAGCAAAGAAAAACGGACTGCCAACAATTCAAGGTGGTCACTCCATGGGTTCATTTACCACACAAGCGCGTTTAGAAAAATATCCATTAGCCGCGGATAGAACCTTAATCATTGGTAGTAATGGTGGTCAAGCTGGCTTAATGTCCATCGCCGCTTTCTTAGCAAAGCTACTCATTCATAAATCTAACTGGGATAAACCAAATAAGTTCTTCACAAACCTTGGTTTAGGCCCATACAATAAGCAAATCAAAAACCCAAGAACCGCAGTTGACTGGCTATCCTACAATGAGGCCAATGTCGATGCTTATGTTGCCGACCCATATCTCGGTCATATGAATACCGGTGGTTTCTGGAAGGAATTCTTAAAAGGCATGGCTAAAATCTGGAAAAAGAAAAACATGAAGAAAGTGAATAAGAATGAAGTTATTTACATTACTTCTGGTGAAGATGATCCAGTTGGTCAAAACGGCAAAGGTGTAAAATGGTTAGAATCCGCCTATAAAAAATTAGGAATTAATAATGTTAGCTTAAAACTCTATCCTCATATGCGTCATGAGATTCATAACGAAGATGATTATCTCAAGGTTTATGAAGACTGGGCTCATTACATCTTAGGCAAATAGTCTCGCTTTCTTTAAAATAAAATGCTTTTTAGTATACCCTGTGGTAGACTAATGGCACTGTTATGGAAGAACAAGCTAAATTAAGTGCATTTGAAAAACGTATTCATGAGATTGACTTCGTTCGTGGCATTCTCATGCTTTTAGTGGTGATGGACCACATTTTCAATTTGCTGATGTCTTTTAATGGTAGTTGGGCAGGTGAAGCCCATACTCAACCATTCTATGGGATTTATCAAGTTGCTAATTTCTATTGGCATAATCCCGCAAGAGACGTTGTCCGTTGGATCTGCTTAATTTGCTTCTGCTTTGTGAGTGGTATCTCTTGTGCTTTCTCACGTAATAACTGGAAAAGAGCCGGTCAAATGATTGCCCTTTGGGCTATCATTATGGTGGGATCTCATATCCTTGAAAGTCTGAGAGTCACATATAACTTAAATTTAGGTGTTAAGTCATTTATTGTCGACATTAATATCATCGGCGTTTTAGCCTGGTCGACATTAATATATTGTTTTGTACAAGAAAAGAGCTGGAAATGGCTCATGGTCATTGGCATTATTGGTCTATTAATCCATCCAGTCTGTGTCTTACTCAGTCAAACTGAATGGGGTAAAAATGCTTGGGTTCCAATGCTTTGGGAACCAAACCCAGCGCTATATTTACACGCTGACTATATGCCATTATTCCCATATTTTGGTTTCTTCTTTGGTGGGGCTCTTCTTTCTAAATTCACTTATAGTGTCCAAAGAAAGTCCTACTTTAAACGCTTTGAGTTTGAAAGACCAATTTGTTTTGTTGGTCGTCACTCATTAATTATCTATATCAGTCACTTCCTTGTATTGATTGGTATCTTTTCACTAGTGGGGTTATTTATCAAATGATGACAGATTATACAATGTATGGAGCTTTAAAAGAGGCCGCTAATAGGTGTCCTCATGATCTTGCTCTTTATTATGAAGGTAAAAGAATTTCCTTTAAAACACTCTTAAAGCGTGTCGATATGACCGCTGATATTTTATATAACAGACTTGGCATTAGAGAAAAGGATGTCATTGTGATTGCACAACCTAACATCCCTGAAACTATTGTCCTTTTCTATGCGATTAACAAAATCGGTGCCACAAGTAACTTAATCCACCCATTCACTCCATATAACCAAGTGAAGCAAATTATGGATAAAACAAACACTAAAGTGGCTTTCTTGTTTGAACAAAGAATTGCTAAAGAAGTGAAACAGTACCGTGAAATTGCGGATAAAGTATACGTTACACGTATCGAAGATGATTTACCTCTAGTTTCTAAATTCATCTATCACAATTTCATGAACTTTAGAATCCGTCGTAAATTAGGCAAAATGCCTGCTAGATTTAAGTTCCAAGGTTTTAAATACACCTATCAATTAAAACCAACAGGAAAAGAAGTCCCTGTTGCTAAAGTCGATAAGAATAGATGTTCTGTTCTTTTACATAGTGGTTCCACAACTGGTAAACCAAAAACTATTTGTTTAAGCGACTATGCTTTTAACTTTATTTCTCAATACGCTTATTCGTTCTTGGCAGTTAAGCCTGAAGAAATGCGTGGACATAAAATGCTCAGTGTTTTACCAAGCTTCCATGGCTTTGGTTTATGCATGACCATGCACGCTCCATTAGCAAACGGTTTCTCTTCCATCTTAGTCCCTAAGTTTAAAGCGGATAAAGTGGTGAAAGCGATGAACGCCACTAAACTGACATGTATGTGTGGTGTTCCAACAATCTACGAAAAGTTGCTACAAGAACCAAAATTCGTTAAATCTAAAAACTTAAAATATTTGCATTGCTGTTTCTGCGGTGGCGATTCTATGCCTGCTGATTTAGAAGACAGATTTAATAAAACAATGGCTGAAGCGGGCTCTAAATGCCGTCTATTCCAAGGATACGGTTTAACTGAAGCTATCGCGGTTAACTGTGTTAATACCTTTAACGCTAATCGTAAAGGCTCTTTAGGTAAAGCTATGCCAGAAGCCACATTCAAAATCGTGGATGAAAAAGGCAACGAAGTTCCACGTGGCGAATTAGGCGAAATCATCATTAATAGTGGTGCGATTATGCTCGGCTACTATCAAGATGAAGAAGCCACTAAAGCATGTTTAAAAGATGGTTACCTTTATACTGGTGACCTTGGTTATATGGATGAAGATGATTTCATCTTCTTCAAACAACGTAAAAAGAGAGTGGTGAAAGTCTCTGGTGTTGCGGTCTTCCCAAGTGAAGTCGAACAATTAATTGAATCAATGCCAGAAGTTATTTCTTGTGCCGCTATTCGTATTCCTGATGCTAAATTACAACATTCCTTAAAGGTTTTCGTGGTCGCTAAAGTATTTGATGAAACCGCAATGAAAGAAAAAATACTTGAGACGTGCCGTAAATATCTCATTAGATGGTCCGTTCCTACTGAGATTGAATTTAGAGACGAATTACCTTTAACCATGCTTGGTAAAGTAAACTTTAGATTGCTCCAAGAAGAAGAAGATAAAAAACGCGGACTGCTGTGATATAATCATGTCACATGTGGTCATGGCGGAATTGGTAGACGCGCTGGTCTCAGAAGCCAGTGAGGAAACTCATGGAAGTTCAAGTCTTCTTGGCCACACCAATTTAATAAACAATTATGAAAAAAGAATATAGAAGAGTAGCTGGTGGATCTATTACTGGTGGTATCATCCTTATTGTCATAGCCTTAGTTGCTTATGGCGCATTTGCCATTTATTTTGCTTTAGGAAAAGAAAAAGATCCTGTCGTACCTTATATTATTTTATGTGGTGTTGCCCCGGCTATTTCTCTTGCCCTAATTGCGGCAGGCATCTTCACTATCGTGGAAGCTTTAAGGAAAAAGAAAATTTTAGCAAAAGGCACTAAAAAACGATGCCAAATCATAGATTTGTTTGCACTACCTATAAAGGTGAATCGGGCCGTCTTTACAAAGTCAACTACCCTCTTTCAAAAAAACAATATTATTCTTTTATTAAAGGCTATGTTTTTGATTGCGTTGTCTATAAAGAAGATTGTTACTTTAATGAAAACGATGTCAATGCTGCTCATAGATAGTTATGAAAATCAATCGTTATTCGACATGTTGCTATTTAAAGAAAGATGAGCAATATCTGCTTCTTTTCCGTAATAAAAAGAAAAACGATTACAACAAAGGCAAATGGATTGGTGTCGGTGGTGGTCTAGAAAATAATGAAACACCAGATGAATGTGCGATTCGCGAAGTTAAAGAAGAAACAGGCCTAGATATTCATTCCTTAGAATGCGCTGGTGAAGTAGATTTTATCTATGACGGCTATTTTGAAAAAATGTACATCTATGAAATCACTGATTTTTCAGGAGAAATAAGCGATTGCAATGAAGGCGAATTAAGATGGATTCCCATCAAAGACATCTTCAATTATCCAATGTGGGAAGGTGATAAAGTATTCTTGCCTTTATTAATAAATCATGAGCCATATTTCAGAATTAGACTGACTTATGAAAACGATATTTTGATTAATACGCAAAAATATTAATAAAAAATAATGATTATTTAAAATATTTATGTAATAATAACAAAGCGCGCTAGGGGTGTAGCACAATGGCAGTGCAACGGTCTCCAAAACCGCTGATGCGAGTTCGATTCTTGTCACCCCTGCCATTTAGAAATTAAAGGATTGATACGAAAGTGTCGGTCCTTTTTCTTTGATTACATGGATTTTTAACTGAACTCGAATCCATCAAATAGATTGTAAATTTGCACTTTTTTCAGATTGGGTCTAAAATAAAAGCAAGATGAAACCATATTTTAAATACCCAATTAACGTTACAATCTTTGTTTTGTTCTTAGTGTCCACAATGGGTCCACTCACTGCGGTTATTGTTGATAGCATCGCGTATATGGTGGGCGCTCATCATGGCTTCCATGGACCTTGGCCAGTATTTCGTGAAATGCTTTATTGGATGTTCCCAGTACTCTTAGTGGCCCTTATCGTGGACATTATTGCTTATAACGCATTAAAGCATTCAAGAAGCAAATTAAAAACAGATGCGCAATAGACGCATCTTTTTATTAACAAAAGCACAAAAAATACGCAGTTTTAAAGCTATGGTTTATGGTGATTTTTTAATTCTATTCAAGAATTATTTTTTTGATGGATTTTTATGAAATGTTACAAATAAAAAGATTTGATTATCACGCACTTTTTTAAATTACTGACAAGTGAGAAACTGCAATTTTTATACATTTTTCGTTGTTTGTAATATAAATGATAAAAAATGCTGATGGTACGCAAACTTTTTTGCTTATTATGTTTTTAAAGTTAAAAGACAACAGAAAGGAAAACAAAAACATGATTTTAGCTAATCTCGCTTTAGCCGCATTAGCAGCGGCTTCAGGCAACCCAACATTACCAGGCCTTAATAGAGCAAACACTGTTGTTTATGTTCAAGAAAACATGATTGTTCTCACCGCCGAAGAATTCTACAATCTCCCTTCACAGTATGGCTATCCAAGTGTCTCTATGGAGATATTTAAAGAATCAGAAAGACAACGTAAATTCGTTCTTTATGAAGTTGAAACAAACATCGTAAATAGAAAGACCGTTCGTCGTCAAACTGTCTATACTCCAGTAGATTACAAATACACAGTCTTTATGGGTATGTTAGACCACTGGATCGGCATTCCAGAAGATCCATGGTGGCCAAATCCAGGTCCAGTTTGGAAATATGCTATGGAACTTAACAAACACATTGGTGAAATGACTTTTGTCAGAAAAGATATCGCCATCAGTGATAAAATTGCTCGTGATTTGGCCGATAACATTGGTGATTTCGAACTTGGCACTGGTGCTCATCTTGAAGATTTAAATATGAATTATGCCCATGCTAATGAACCAATGATGTTCAATTATAATCTCAACTATGTTGAGAACCCATTTGGTGCTCTTCTTGCAAAATATAGCGATGTTTCCGAAGACAACGGTGGTGTGATGCCAGCAACATTTAACGCTAGCAATATTGGCTTATCTGAGTCCCTTAGCATCAGCATTAACGACAGAGTACTCAATGAAGAATCATTCAATGGTATTTCAAAGGCCTCCGTATTCGAAACCAGATTAAAAGAAGGTCAAACATTTGTCGGCCACGTCGAAAACTTCGAAAACGCTGCTATCTACGCTTCTATCGGTGATCCAAGATATGTCGCCAACCAAGATGCCAATAACGCTGCTGCCGCAATGGGTGTGTTCGCTAATAACAATGCACCTCAATACTTTGCACAAAATCCACTTGCCGATTGGTTAGATGGCTTTAACCCAGCTCAATCTGGTGTCATATTCGCCAATGATGATTATGTTGTTGCCGCACAAGGTAACGCTGCTCAAAACGCGATGGTTGCTAGACCAAATAGAATGGGTAATGGTAACATTAATAACGCATTACCAATCGTCGCTAAAGCAAATAACGACTAATTGGTTATACTCGCATAAACGACAAAAAGGGAGGATTTGTTCCTCCTTTTTTTGTGAAGAAAACATAGTTTTTTGTTCTAAAAATAATTTTAGTAATTCTACTAATTGGGAAATGGCTAGTAGACGTCAAAAATGGCTAAATAGAATTGCTTTTAAAACTTTTTTTGTTATCATTGTCTAGCCTGAAGGAGGTGCCTTATGGTTAGAAAAAAAGTAGTGCGTTTATTCTTCACCGTTGATGATAACTATATTCCTTTTTTATCTACAACTATCGCGAGTATCGTCGCACACGCTTCTGATGATTACAAATATCGTTTAACTATTATTCACGATGGCTTATCTCTTGAAAGTAAGAGAGCGGTCCGTAAATTTCAAGATAATAAAAAAATCTTCATCTCATTTTTCAACGTCGCTGTTAAGGTCCATGCCTTATCTGTTAAATTAGACGTTCGTGACTATTACACAATTACCACTTATTATCGTTTATTCCTTCCTGATCTATTCCCAACTATTAGCAAGGGTTTATATCTCGATAGTGATATCGTCCTTTTAGATGATGTCGCTAAACTTTATTTCACTGATTTAGGCGATAATCTCGTAGGTGCTATTCCAGATGCTTCCGTGCAATTATTTAGTGAGTTCTCTAACTATGTCGAGAAAGTCTTACAAGTTGACCACACTAAATACTTCAACGCTGGTATCTTATTAATGAATCTTAAGAAGTTAAGAGAATTTGGTTTAGAAAGAAGATTCGTTTCTTTAATCAAGAAGGTGACATTTAAAGTCGCTCAAGACCAAGACGTTTTAAACTATCTTTGCAAAGATAGAGTCGCTTATTTAGATCCAAGATGGAACGTTATGCCACTTGGTGAAAAAGTCAATGATCCATTCTTGGTTCACTATAACTTAATGTTCAAACCATGGAACTTAAAGAACATCATGTATGAAGAGTTCTTCTTTAAATACGCTGAAATGGCGGGTTTAAAAGAACAAATCATCGCAAATAGGGAAGCCATTCCTCAAGAAGTCGTTGATAACATCCTTAAAGGTGTTGATGGTGTGAAAGCTTTCTGTAATCAAGAAGCAGAAAAAGCCGAAGAATATCATCAAAAGATCAACGGCAAGAAGAAATGGGAACCATATCAAACCATTGACCAAAGAATTAGAAAAGATGAACCAATCTTTCCTAAACTTAGCAAAGAAAGACAAATCATTGTTGATAAAATCAACGCTTTAGAAAGACAACGTAAATTTGATGTGGACGTGGAAAACGATCCTCCATACCATCATTTAATGCCTGGTGATGTCGATTATTTAAGAAAGAAATGCACCAGTAAGATTAAAACGATGTGGGCGAATTACTATTCCAACTATTATTTCAAACATCAAATTAAAAAAGGCCGCATTGTCATCGATGGCTATGAAGGTATTGAAAACCTTAAGAGTGTGAAGTGTGGGGCAATTGTGACCGCAAATCACTTCTCTCCATTCGATAGTGTCCCTATTCATCTTGCGATGAGAAAGTATATGAGAAGAAAGAAACTCTTCAAAATCATTAGGGAAGGTAACTACACAATGCCTGGCTTATATGGCTATTTCTTAAGAAACTGTAACACATTACCATTAGCCACTAACCCAACTGTTTTAAGAGATTTATATAAATCCATCGGTGTGATTCTTAAAAAAGGTCACTTCATCTTAATCTATCCAGAACAATCCATGTGGTGGAACTATCGTAAACCAAAGCCATTAAAACAAGGTGCTTTCATTTTCGCTAGTAAGAATAACGTTCCAGTTATTCCAACATTCATCACTATGCGTGATACTGATAAAACTGATGAAAATGGTGCTTATATTCAAGCCTATACTTTACATATCTTAAAACCAATCTATCCAGATGAAGGCTTAAGCCAACAAGAAAATATGGCTTATATGCTTAAGGAAAACGAAAGACAATGTAAAGAGATTTACGAAAAAGTCTATGGTGAACCGCTCACCTATTTGCCTGAGGAAGAATAATGATTCTTTATTTAGTTATCATTGTTGTTGCCATGATTATAACTGCGACATTAAACATCTTGTTTAATCCTTTATATCATGACAAGTGGTGGTTATATATCATTTTCACTGTGGCATTAACCGTTATTGCCGTACTTATTGACGCAGTAGTGGCAATCGTTATTCGTAAGATGCCTGAAAAGTATTTCCAAAAGGATAAAGGCATCTTCAGAACCACTGATAAAGAAATGAAGTTTTATAACTTCCTAAGAGTGCAAAAATGGAAAGATCACGTTCCAGAATTAGGTAGCTTCACTGGCTTTCATAAAAACCATGTCGCTAGCCCATTTGATAACGAATATATTGGTCGTTTTATTTTAGAAGCCAGATACGGCATCGCTATTCACTTCTATAGTGTACCTGCTTCATTCTTATTAATCTTATTAGATTGGAGAATGTATACTGGTCAATCCAATATCTGGTTAACCATTGCCTTACCAGTGGCCATCATTAATGCGATATTGATTGTCTTACCCGCTTTCGTTCTTAAGCATAACTTACCAAGGTTATTAAGAATCTATAACAACAACATTGAGTTACAAAAACGTAAAGCGGAAAGAGAAGCTAAAAAGAAAGAGATTTGAGGAGATTACTTCAAATCTTTTTTATTTAAAAGAAACTTGCTACAATAAAGGCAGAAATAATCAAATAAAATAATGTTATTTGCCAAGGAGTCTTTATGGCAGGTTGTATCGTCTTATTAGTTTTAGGGGCCATTTGTTTGACCTTCTTCATCATCGAAAAAGTGAAGAAAACATCAGTAAAATCAACGATGATTAAAGCCACAACATCGTTCCTTTTCATCGCTTTAGCGGCTTATTCCGTTTATAAAAACGGTAATCCTCCATTTGGTTTCTTTGCGATATGTGGATTAGCTATGGGTTTATTAGGCGATATCTGGTTAGGATTTAAATACGTATACAAGGAACATACACGCACATACACCTTCGCAGGTTTCAGCTGTTTCGCTGTTGGTCATATCTTCTATATATACGGCATGATGAGACATTTAGCCTATCCAACCGATTGGTATGCTTATGTTATTCCTTTAGCCTTTGGCTTATTATGTGGAGTAGCGGTCATTCTTTTAGAAAAGCCACTTAAATATAACTATCAAGAATATAAGATTATTAGTTTCGTTTATGGCGTTATCTTGTTCATGATGGTTGCCACTGCGGGCTATTTAGCTATTTCACACGGTATGCAAGTAGCGTCATATAACATGCTCTTTATCGGTGGCATCCTCTTCGCTCTTAGTGATCTTATCCTCTGTGGTACATACTTTGGTGAAGGCAAAGATAAACCGTTTGATTTAATCTCTAATTCGATTACTTATTACGTTGCACAGTATCTGATTGCATTCTCAATACTCTTCCTTTAATAATTAACCTCTATTTGTGTAATGGTGATTTTTCATTTTTTAAACATGTTTCAAAAAAGTTGAATATTTGAAAAAAATTAAGTCACTAAAGTGCCCATGTTATCGAAACATTCTTATCGCCCAATTATTTCGCTTTGATTTTTTACTTATCTTATCGCTTCAATTGCTCTATAATAATGTATCCCGCTATAAGCGGTTGTATAATTAAGTTATGAAAAAGAAATTATTATTAGGTATCTCTGTCACATTAATGCTTACATTAACTTCCTGTGAATTCGCTATTCACCTTTTTGAAGGTGCCAGTGATCCATATACATATAAGACCGAACCTCCTTCAACTTCAGAACCAGGTGAAACCACAAATAGTGAAATCCCATCCACAAGTACTGGTACTGATTCAACTGAATCATCCACAAGTTCTAGTGAAACATCCACAACAAGTTCAGGTTCTAGTGAAGATAGCTCCGTAAGTTCATCTTCTAGTGATACTTCAAGTAGTAGCTCTTCGAGTAGTTCGTCTTCTTCATCAAGCTCATCTTCTAGCAGTTCTTCTAACTCCTCTTCGAGTAGTAGTTCTTCTAGTTCATCTTCAAGTAGCTCTTCGAGTTCATCCTCAAGTAGTTCATCAAGTTCATCTTCTAGTAGTTCTTCGAGCA
>CADCJP010000023.1 GCA_902801805.1 uncultured Erysipelotrichaceae bacterium
TTAAAGAACTCGAGCATCTTATTGAAACGATTGACTTCAAGATAGAAGTTCAATAACTCCTTAGTCATCTCTTTGTTTTCGTTCTTATTCACATCTTGCAAAGTCGTGATATATGAGGAGATAGTCTTATAAGTATAATCGTAGAAATCATCTAAGATATGGTCACCTTCCGCTCCAAGATATTCTTTAAACATCTTGTTCATTTTAGACATTGCTAGTTTGAGCTTATGAAGCTTACTATGACGGATAGACTTGCGCGCTTCTAAAAAAGACTTGTAGGATAATGACGCACTGTACATATCTCTACTTCTATCCACTAAGTTATGCGCTTCATCCACTAAAGCGAGATAAGAAGAAGTATCTTCATCAAAATAACGCTTCATGTATGAGATTGGATCAAATAAATAGTTATAGTCACAAATGATGACATCCATGAATAAAGAAAGGTCTAATTCGAATTCAAATGGACAGATTTGGTTCTCATAAGCGATTTGATTAATGAGATTTAAATCAAAGTCATCATAAGTCAACAAGCAGTACCTCAGGACAGTTTGAATCTTATCATAATAATGCTTAGTGTAAGGACATTCTTCTGGATTACAGGCGGAGCCTTTACAGAAACAGACCTTATCTTTAGCGGTAATGATAATATCACTAAGTGATAAACCATTCTCTTTTAAGACCTTAATCGCATTATGTGCGGCTTCTTTACCACTAGTTTTCGCGGTTAAATAGAAGATTTTACTATTCTCATCATCTCTAATGGCTTTGATGAATGGGAATAAGGTAGACATGGTCTTACCAATACCAGTGGGCGCTTCAACAAATAAGCGTCCGCGCTTCTTCGTAATTGCGTAGGCGTATTTAGCAAGTTCCCTTTGTCCTTGACGGTAGTTCTTAAATGGAAATTTGAGCTTTTCTATGCTCTCATCTCTTTTCTGGTTTTTATTAAAAATGATGTTATAAAAGGCGAGATATTCGTTAAGAAGTTTAACAACAAATTGCTCTAATTCCAGGATATTAAAATGATAGGAATCAATGAATTGTTCCTTTTCTTTTCCTTGTCTAATGTAAGTTAACTTAATACCGATATATTCGAGATTAGTGAGCTTAGCGAACATATAGGCATAGCACTTTGCCTGACCTAGATGCCATTCAAGATTTTCATCATGGAAAACTTTAAGATCTTCCACAGTAGTTTTAATTTCATCAATGACATATTCAGTCTCACTTCTTTTGATAATGCCATCCGCTCGGCCTTCTAAAACGATATTCACTTCATCGATGTTGAAAGACATCTTTAAAGGGAATTCGGACATGTAGTTAGAAGATTGCTTAGATTGATAAACACTATGGAGACGACTACCTTCAGTCATTGAAGAACGATTAAAAACGCGATTATCAATATCGCCCGTTCTTAGTAAGAAGTCCACTAACTGGTGTACGCTAAGGGTTAAGTATTTCTCCATTAGTCGAATTTCGCGCCTAAAAGGTTCTGATTACCGTTAATAAAGGAACGGTAGTCCATTCTCTTCTTGCCTTCTTTTTGTAGTTCTAAAATGGCTAATTGGCCATCTTTAAGTTGCACTAGTAAGGCGCGCTTATCCGCTTGGACAATCGTGCCCACTGGAGCGGTGACTAAATCATTAGCCATATTGGCTTTAAAGATTTTAATCTTTTGATTATTTAAATATAGATAAGCACCTGGCTCATCGCTTAAACCTCTAATCCATCCATAAATCTCTTTTAAGGACATGTTGAGATCGAGTTTTTCTTGTTCTGGTTTAATTAAAGAGCAGAAAGTTACTTCACTTTCGTTTTGTTCTTCGCCTTTAAGTTCACCATTTATATATAAAGGTAATAGTTCAATCGCTAGTTCTTTAGCGGCATCTCTTATCTTATTAAATAAGGATGTGGAGTTATCATCATCGGTGATAACAACTTCTTTCTTGCCATACATTCTTCCAGCATCCATGGCTTTAACCATTTCCATGAGAGTCACACCAGTGACCTTTTCATTTTGAATCAAAGCGGTTTGAATTGGAGAAGCTCCCCTTAATTTAGGAAGCAAGGAGCCATGAAGATTCAAACAACCCATAGGAGGGATATCTAAGAATCCTTGAGGAACGATTTGTCCATAGGCCAGAGTAATAACGAGATCCACTTTAAGATTATTCATAAATGAATAGTCATCACGAATCTTTACAGGCTGAAAAACAGGGATGTTATATTTCTCAGCTACTAATTTAGTTGGTACTTTTTCAATAATTCCTTTACGGCCAACAGGATGATCCGGTTGACAAACAAGGCCAACAAAGTGATAGCCATCAAGGATTAGTGCTTCAAAGACATCCGCGCTGATTGAGGGAGTACCCATAAATAAGAGATTAATATCTTTCTTTTCCATATGGAAATATTATACAAAAATGGACTTTTATTTGCTACTATATGAACATGAAAATTTTGTTAGTCAGTGATTCGCATAGTGATTATGCTTCTTTAGACCGTCTGGCCTCGATGTATCCAGAGATGGATTTATATTTACACGCTGGTGATAGCGAGCAAGATGAATGGAGCATTAAACCTTTTATATCCGTACGAGGTAACTGTGACCACTATTACGACTTTCCAAACTTTTTAATAATTCCTTCACCATACGGAAACATTTTTGTCCAACATTTACCATTCATATCCAAAAGTACTATTGATGAACATAACGCAAAGATTGTCATACATGGACATACACATACTCGTAGAAACGAAAAGAAGAATGGTATATTATATGTAAATCCGGGAGCAATCAGCTATGCCCGGGATAAGTATGATGGCAGTTACGCCATCCTCGATATTGACTCTAATCATGTAGATATTAAATTCTACACGTTGAAATAAAGGAACTTTTTATGAAAATTAACAAACAATTGGTCACCCAATTTGTTCAGGGTGCTTCGGCTTTGCTTAAAACCTCACGCCGTTTTAGCAACATCTATCACCAAATGATGGAACAAAACAAAAAGAGAGTTTACGCCGAATTTTTTAATTTGAACAACAGAATTAAAAGCTATAAATATAGCAAGATGGATGAGAACGTCAGAAAGTACGCTCTTTATTTATCTAATAAGATTAAGAAAGAAGGCACAAATCGTGTCATCTTAAAAGTCGCTAACTCCCCAGCCTGGGGCGAAATCTTCTGGGCCTTATTAATGGCCGGCTTTGTCCCAATGCTCATTGACGCTAAACTCCCAAGAGAAAACGTCATCAACTTAGGTAATCAAGGTAAAGCTATCGCAATTATTAGTGACGACAACCACGAATACACAATTAACAAAGTTAGAGTGGATAATATCCTACAAAACGCTAAAGAAATGATGACAAATCCTTCTTGGGCTGACGAAGTTATCTTCTCTTCTAGTGGCACAACTGGCGATGCTAAACTCATGGTCTATAACGGTGAAAACTTCGTTAACCAAGTGTGCTGCTCATTAGATATGCCTGAAGAAAGCATGGATATTATGTATCCAAAGAAATATGGCAAAATTAAGATCTTAGCGATGATCCCATTCCACCATATTTTCGGTTTCGTTGCCGTCTTCTTATGGTACACATTTTATGGCACAACATTAGTCTTCCCAAAGAGCAATACACCAAGCGATTTATTATTAATCTGCCAAAAAGTTGGTATTACTCACGTCTATAGTGTCCCATTATTCTGGGATTCCTTAGCTTTATCTATTAAGCGTAAGTTTGCTTTGCAAAGCCCTGAAAAACAAAAGCTTTTAGAAAAGATGATGGCTTATAACTTAGGTGAAATGAGTGGTGAAGAAGCTGGTTTCGCTAGCAAGAAGATCGTTAACGACAAAGTTAAAGGCAACATCTTAGGTAAACACGTTAGATACTGTATCTCTGGTGGCGGTTACCTCTCAAATGAAACCTTAAGAGCGGTCAATGGCTTAGGCTATCCTTTATATAATGGTTATGGCATGACCGAAATCGGTGTTACTTCTGTTGAACTTTCTCCAGATGTGAAACAAAGATTATTAGGCTATATCGGTAAACCACTCCATGGTGTCGAATACAAAGTCAGCGAAGAAAACAATGAGCTCTTAGTGAAATCTCCTACAATTCACATTAGAGAAATCATCGCGGGTGTGGAAAAAGAAACCGTCTTAGATAATGGTTACTTCCATACAGGCGATATCGTTAATAAAGAAGCCACTGGCTACATCATGAAAGGTAGAATGAAAGACGTCATCATCAATGCGAATGGTGAAAACATCTTCCCAGATGAACTCGAAATCTACTTCAAAGATTTACCAAGCGTCAACAACTTATCCGTCTTAGGTGTTATCAATAAAGATAAAGCCTTACGTGAAGATATCGTCTTAGTCTTAGAACTCGATGATAAGACCGATGAAGAAGCACTTAAAGAAATCGAAAAGACTGTCAAAGAAATCAAGCTTCCTCATGACACAAAGATTGACAATATCTACTTAGCAAAGAATCGTTTGCCTATGGCAAATAACATGAAAGTTAAGAGATTCGCCATTAAGAAAGAAATCGAAAATGGTTCTAATAAGTATGTCTTAATTAACCAAAAGAAGGTTTCTAGCAAAGTGAGAAAGTTCTCCAAGGAAACATTAGAAAATGTCCTTCCAAAAGTGAGAGCCTTATTCTCCAAGATCTTAGTCTTACCAGCCTTCAAGATTGATGATGAAGATCACTGGATTAATGACTTAGGTGGTGACTCCATGAACTATGTTGAATTAGTCCAAGAAATCGATAGAGAATTCGACATCGAAGTTCCTGAAGAACAATATGGTAAGCTCACCTGTGTTAACGATTTCGTAGAAGAAATCGCTCGCATCTTAAAAGAAAAGAAATAAATAATTGCATTATTTGCCGAATTTTGTTAAGATAACACTCGGCACTAGAAAAGAGGTAACTTTATGGCTAACATAAAATCACAAATCAAACGTATCAAAACCAACGAAAAAGCTCGTCAAAGAAATGCATCCGCCAAAAGCGCTATCCGTACTTCTATTAAGAAAGTCAAATTAGCCGTTGAAGCGAAAGATTTAGCTAAGGCCGAAGAATTAATGAATGCGGCTTTCCGTTTAATTGATAAATCCGTGAGTGATGGTATTCAACACAAGAATACTGCTGCAAGACAAAAAGGCGAACTTTCTCGCTTAGTCAACGCACTCAGATAATTAATTATTTTCTTTTAAAATTAATTAGAAACAGTTCAAAGCTGTAATAGCGGTCCACAAGACCGCTTTTAATTTGCCAGTCTAACTGATATAAGTCTTCTAAAGTTTGTAAAATACGTTTGCCAGAGATTACAAAGCTATTCTTTCTAAGAATCTTGGCTCTAATTGGATTAATGCTTAATTCTTTAGCGATATCATCTGGTCCATAACTATGTCTCGCTAGATATGAGACTCTATTTAATAATCTAAATTGATTGGCAATCATGCTAATCAAAGTGACGGGTTCAACATTGTTGCTCTTTAAATCACGGAATAAACTCACTGCGTCCATATTTCTTTCATCCACTAAATAGTTAAAGAGCATGAAAGCATTCTCTTCTAATGGACGGGTGACCATCATTGTGACATCACTAAAAGTGATGTGATTTGTGTATAACGCTAATTTACTACCGTTATTAAATAATGAAGCATAGTCACCTTCAGTTCTTCTAGCGAGTTCAGCGACAGCATCACTATCAATAACAGTCTCTGGCCATTTCTCAGAGAAATAATGTTTCACGACATCATTCCACTGCTCTTGTTTTGGTTCGGTAAGGACCACTATTTGACCATTCTTTTCGATTAATTGGTTTATTTCATTCTTTTTATCGAGTTCACTATCACTAGTGTTCACTAAAAAGATTAAATCACAGTCAGGATTTGGATTAGCTAAATAATTCTTTAATGATTCGTAATCTTGTTCGCTTTCAATCTTGTTTCTACCTTTTTCCTTTAATAAGAAATAAGGAGAATCAACGATGACCGCTTTTGAGTCATAGCCTAAAGGCATGTAGTTGGCTTCACTGACGATTTCTTGAATTGGGGTGAGTGAAGCATCAAATTTAACGAAATTCATTGCGTCCATCTCTTTTAAAGACTTCTTCACAATGCTTTTCATTTGGCTCTTTAAACGGATGTTTTGTTTGCCACTAATAAGATAAATCATGAAATTATTATAAAATATTTTATATTTTGTAACTACACATTATTGACAAATATAAGAAAAATAATGTTTAATGAGTTTAGTCCGTTAATCCGCTGTTAAAAGGCGCAACGGACTTTTTTTATTTGTTTCTTTTCCGTTCTACATATTCGCGATACTTCTTAGATATTCTCGGATTTCTACTTTTTACTATCTTTATTCTTGGCTTATCTTCTTTATCAATTGTTATCCCCTGCAATTCGTGATTTCCAAAGTCCTTTTTAGTGGTCAGTAACGGTCTGTTTTGTACATAAGATTCCTTAACCTTCTCGCTTATTGGGTGAATTAGTTTTGTTCTATGCCTTCCATCAGAAGAATCGAATACTATAACGACATATTTGTTTTTTCTTCTATTTATTTTGAAGATCAATGAAGGATGAGATCCACCCGTTGTGTAGATTGAATAGAATCTACCTCTAATGATTTTTGCTTTTTTAGACATATGAAAACCTCTTTTAAAATGATGATGCTTTATAAGTAATTGTTCCTTCTAAATCTGTTCTTCTGATTTTGACGCTGTGTCTATTTAATGTCTCAACAACACTTTTTGAAGGATGACCAAATTTGTTGTTCTTTCCACATGAAACAATCGCAATTTTTGGGTTCATATAAGTAATAAACTCTTCACAAGATGATGTGTCTGAACCATGATGACCCACTTTTAAGATGTCACAAGGAATGGAGTTATAATCTCTGATTATTTTCTTTTCTACCCAACTAGGAGCGTCTCCCATAATGACAAAATCTTTATTCAAAATACGGAAAGAAAGCACTAAGGAGCGGTCATTCTCTTCATTACTAGTCACACCATAGATGTTGTAGTTGTTAAATGTAAGATGACCAACTGATACCGGGAAGGAAGAATTATAATCATAAACATGATTAACTCGATATTCTTTTTGTAAGTTTTCTAAAGCTCCATAATGGTCATAGTCATAATGGGTGATAAAAACACTATCGATTTTATAGATACGATTCTTCCTTAAAAACGGAATGAGATTGTTATTAGCGATATCACTATAAGTTAAGCCACCTGTATCAATAAGAGTCACTCGATTATGTTCTCTAATTAAAGTACAATCGCCTTGACCCACATTAACAAAAGACACTTCATTTGTTAACCTATTATTTAACGGAATAGCGTGAATCAACACTATGCTAACAAGTCCAATCGATAATCCTCTTTCAATTGGTCTAAAGCCAATAGATAAATAATATAAGTAGGCTAGATAGATAAAATAGTAAATCAAGAGCATAATCTCTGGTAACTCTGGTAGATAAGGACCAAAGCTTAGACTCTTAATACCCGTGATATATCCTCTAAGCAAAAAGATAAATAATCGATCGAAAGCATATATTGGAATCCTAAAGAAACATAATAATGAAGTAATACCAATCATCATAAATAAAGGTGTCGAGATGATTTGAAGAGGAAAAGATAAAATTACCACTTTGTGGTAATAAGCAATCTCAAATGGTATAAAGAACAAATAAATCGTTAAAGATTTAAAGAAATACGACTGATATTTGTTATCGATGTAGATATCCTTAATTAGATAAGAAATGATTGGGATTGAGAAGCCTAAGATAAAACTGTCTTGGTACGCTAAAAAGTGATCAAATATTAAGCAGATTATACCTCCGAATGATATGACTTCTAGATAGTTAAAATTCTTTTTCAGCGGGTGCTTGTTTATCCATTTTAATAGCAAAAGAAAAACCACACGCATGACGCTGAACTTAGGTATCGTAAATACCATATAGATGGCTAAAAGTGAGATAGTTATTAACTCACTATATTTATCCTTCAAAAATAAACCAAGTATGTAATTAAGCATTAAGGCAAATAGCCCAACATATAAACCACTCGCGGATAAGAATCTTGATAAATGTAGATTAGCAATCCGATTACTAGTTTCACTCTCTTCTCCATCAGAAAATAAGATTGACCCAACTATCGCTCTTTCCTCTTTATTAAAATGACTAAGCGCTTTATTCCTGGCTTCGTTAATTCTTACAAAGTTATGAAACTTAACGGATATGCGTTTAGCGTTTAAAGAATGAAAGACACCTTTGTTATGGAGATATTCTTTAAAATCAAACCCTGATTCTAATGTCGCAAAATCAAGTTCTTCTTTTTTACCTTCTATAGAAAGATAGTCACCTAGATCATAAGAATGACCTTTTGAATAAACATATAATCTTTCTCCTCCACTGTTTAGGAGGAAGTAGTTTTCTTTTGCGGTATACACAAATCCTGAATAGGTTGTTTTATTATAGGAGATAGAAACGAAAGACAAACCAAAACCTAAAACCACTCCTCCTAAAGAGATAAGCAAAGGGATAAGCTTAAATCTTTTATAAACAAAGAGAAGGAAAATAATGGTCACCATTAAAAGGATGATTAGTGACCTGGTAAGAACGTTACCTAGATAAAAACCAATAAAGAAAAGAAAGATAATCACTGATGCAAGATGACGTAATTACGAATCTTATGATAGGTAGCGTTACCAATGCCGTATACATTAAGCAAGTCTTCGACGGTATTAAAAATACCGTTTTCGGAACGATAAGAGACAATTGAGCTTGCAATTGAAGTAGTAATGCCGTTTACGGACATCAATGTCTGAGCATCGTCTTGATTAATGTTTACTTTACTAATTTCACTTTTGGAGCAAATGTCATTATCGTCAAACTTACTAGCGATGTAATAAGTTGTTCCCGCTTTTAGTTTTGCGGTTTCATAGAACGCTAATTCGTCTGCGTTAGCCGTTGTTCCGCCAGCGGCCTCTAATAAGTCATGCATAGTAATACCATCACTTAAAACATAGGTTCCCGCTTTATAGACTTCACCTTCAATTGTGTACTTGCTTCCGTTTTGGTTGCTGACTTCTGTGACATTGTTGCTATTTACTGTACCTGCAGGATTTAAGTCTGGATCAATGACTAAAAAACCGATGATGACAATAAAGGCCACGATTGTCACGCCAATTAAAACTTTTAACATAAAAAATAAACCTCCTACTTAATAAATAGGAGGCTAAATTGATTTTTTTCCTAAAATTTTGAAAATTTCTATTATTTTACTTCAATTTTTAAGATTTCAACCTTGTAGGTCTTGATGGCTTTGACTTCGATGATGTCACCAGCGCTCTTACCGGTTAAGGCTTCGCCTAATGGACAAGAGTTAGAAATCTTGCCATTGACTGGGTCAGATTCGACTGTACCAACAATCATGTATGAAGCTTCTTTATTGTTATCTAAGAAACGGATTGTAACGGTAGAACCTAAACCAACTTTCTTAGAATTTGTTTTGCTTTCTTCAATAATTTCAGCATTCGCTAAAATGTTTTCAATTTCTTTAATACGACCTTCGACTTCGGCTTGTTTGCTTCTTGCAGCGTCGTAGTCAGCGTTTTCAGATAAGTCACCTTGAGCACGAGCTTCAGCTAATTGTCTCTTAACTTCTTCACGAGCTTCATCGACTAAATACTTTAATTCATCTTGTAATTTTTTATAACCAGCTTTGGTAAGTTTTTGTTTGTCTGCCATATAATTACCTCATTTCTGCAAGCGATATTATATCAATATCGCATCAATAATGCTATGTTTTTATTTCATTTATTAGATTGCTTCAATTCTTGGATTTTTGGATCGTCTTGCCAAGCGTTGAAAACTTCTTCCACTTCTTCGTATTCTTCGTCATCTTCAATTGGCTCTAATTCGCCGCTTTCAAGATATCTCATCACAACAACTTCTTCGTCCTTATCTTCAGTGTCATAGAAGAAAACATAGGAAGTGCCTCTTTCTTCGTTATCATAAGTGAAAAGGATTTGCATTAAGTGTTCTTTACCTTCGTTATCGGTAACGACCATTTGTTTTTCGTTTTTGATTTCCATAATTAGTTTCCTTTCATTCTTAAATATGTATCGAGGATGACACAAGCGGCAATCTTATCAACGTTGTCTTTTCTTTGCTGATGATTCATACCTCTATCAGAGATGAAATTATTCGCGGTCACGCTTGATAATCTTTCATCCATTGTTTCAATATTTAATGATGGTTTTTCTTTCTTTAAATCTTCAATAAAACGTAAAACGTTTTGGCTCATCTCACTTTGTTCACCAGATAAGTGAAGAGGCATACCAATAACGATGTCATTAATCATCATCTTTTCTGATAGTTCGATGACATGTTTTCTTGCGACGATGTATTGGTTTCTATCAAAGCGGAATGTCTCTAAACCGTGCACAAAACCGAGAGCGTCATTATAGGCCACTCCGAGAGTTTTTGTTCCTAAATCTAAAGAGAGATACTTTTTAACCACGTTAATATATTAACAAGTTATAAAAATTAACGTTAGATAATTATTTATAAAATTTACTTAATCTAATTCAGTAACCATTTGTATACGCAAATCTTGGTCGATTACAAATTCACATTCACTATACGTGATGTCTTTATCTAACCAAACATAGCCCGCGACAAAGACAATGTCCGTAGTAAATGACCTGTAACGAGCGCCTGGACTATTTGAATCAAACTTAAAGCCGTGCATGTAAAGAACATCATTCTTTAAATAAACAGCATTAAAATAAAGATCATAGCCACTACTTCCTAAGGTGATTTCTTCAGTCAATAAGAGATTCTTATTTTGAAATTCATCTTCTTGTAAACTCTTTACAAATTTAATTGTTTCGTTGTAACGACCATATTCCGCTTTTGCTTCAAGTTCGCTAGCAAAACTAATCGCGCTTTGATAATTATCAAAAAGCACATTTTTATTATCGTCTTTATCTCTTAAAGCTTGATGAGATTCCAAACTATGAGGATGATCATTAAGTTTATAAGAATCATTAAGTCCAAGAGCGTCCAATTCTGGAGTGGGATTAGGTTCATAGCAACTACAATTGGTTGTCTTTTTGGCTTTACCTTTGGTGTTAAGAGTTGCACAACCCGCTAAGGATAATAAGGCTATTAATAAAATGATACTTTTTTTCATATTTCTTTACCTCTCACCAATTAAGACGATTATAGATCTAAAAACCGCTAGAAAAAAACTGGATGATTAATTTCACCCAGTCTTTATTTTCACTTAATGAGAAGTTTTTTCACTTCGTCAATCTTAGCGAGGTCTGGACACCTAATAAAGTAGCGATATCTTTGACAAGTTTACCTGCAAGGTAACCTTTATCGTTCGCGGCTTTAGAAGCACCGACAACGATTGGATAACCACCATTTTCTTCACCGACTAAAGCGATGAGGTAATTATCTTTATTAGCTTTAAGGCTATCAATAATCTTTAATAAGGAATCACGTTTTTGATCCTTCAAGAATTTCACTAAGATTAATAAACCGTCTTGTTCCACGAACTCATTAGCAAGGTTACCACTTGTAGCGTTCGCTAATTTTTGTTTTAAGGTTTCAGCTTCTTTACGATAAGCATCCTTTTCCGCTTGTAAGCCTTTGAGTTTAGTTGGAACATCATAGATAGAACCAATACCTAATAAGTCACGGCTTTGAGCGAGGATGTTTTCTCTTTTCTTTAAGAGTTCATAAGCACCGAAGGAGGTTCTCGCTTGAATTCTTCTAATACCCGCGGCCACAGATTCTTCGTATTCAATAACGAAGACACCGATATCACTTGTGTTAGTAACGTGGGTGCCACCACAGAATTCTTTAGAGACATCACCAAAGGTGACCACTCTGACTGTATCGCCATATTTATCGTCAAATAAGGCTTTAGCGCCCATCTTCTTCGCTTCTTCAATTGGAAGGACAAATGTTTCTTCTTTAATCGCTTGAGCGATATATTGATTAACTCTTCTTTCAACTTCCGCGATTTGCTCTGGGCTCATCTTTTGGAAGTGATTGAAGTCAAAGTGTGAATATTCTTCATTAACATAAGAACCGTGTTGAGCGATATGATCGCCTAAGACTTCAGTTAAAGCTTGTTGTAAGAGGTGAACTGAGGAGTGGTTTCTCGCGATTAAGGTTCTACGGAACTCATCAATTTTCGCGGTTACTTTATCGCCAACCTTAACTTCACCGAACATTACTTTCTCAGAATGTAAATGTTGTTTATTAGGTGCTTTGATAACGTTAGTGACTTTCATAGAGACGTTGTTATTTTCAATAACACCAGTATCTGCAACTTGACCACCGCTTTCAGCGTAGAAGTTAGTGACATCAAGCATAATCTCACCTTCATCATCTAAGGAATCAACTTTATTACCATCTTTGAAACAGGCAACGACTGTCGCTTCCACTGGTTCATAGCCATAGTTGAATTTAGAAGCCACTGTGCATTTCATTAAGTCAATAGCTTGCTTATTCATGGATTGTTGGTCACCACGTGCGGTTCTCGCTCTTTCTCTTTGCTCTTTCATGAGCTTTTCGAATTCTTCAACGTCCACTTTAATGCCTTGTTCTTCACAAATTTCTAAAGTGAGTTCTTTTGGAAAACCGAATGTATCGTAGAGTTTGAAGACATCAGCACCACTGACTGCTTTATTATCTTTAATTAACTTCATTAATAAGGCTTCGCCGTTTGTTAAAGTCTTAATGAATTTTTCTTCTTCGGCTTTAACGATTTTAGCAACGAATTCTTTCTTACCTTGTAAATATGGATAGTAGTCTTCCATGTTGTTAGCGACGACATCAACGAGTTGATAGATGAATGGTTTTTCCATACCTAAGAGTTTGCCATATCTGACCGCTCTTCTAAGAAGTCTACGTAAAACGTAGCCTCTGCCTTCATTTGAGAATGATTCGCCATCCGCTAAAGCGAAGGTAATTGTTCTAATATGGTCAGCGATAACTCTGAAGGCACGCATATTATCCGCGTATTTTTTACCACTGATTTGTTCGGTTTTTTGAATCATTGGCCAGAATAAATCTGTTTCGTAGCAGGTATCTGTACCTTGGATAACGGTAACGAATCTTTCTAAACCCGCACCGGTATCGATGTTCTTACTTGGAAGTTCTTTATATTCGCTTCTCTTTTTACCAATTTCACTATTGAATTGGGAGAAAACGATATTCCAGATTTCCACGAATCTGAAGTTTGGTAAATCTTCAATTAAAAGTTTGAGACCAACGCCTTCTGGGTCAAACTTTTCACCTCTATCGAAATGGATTTCAGTATCAGGACCACATGGGCCTTCACCGATTTCCCAGAAGTTATCTTCTTTAATAATTAAATGGTCTTCAGGAACACCCGCATCCATCCAGCATTTCTTTGTTTCTAAATCATCTGGGTGATAAGTGACATAGAGTTTTTCCTTTGGAAAATTGAACCATTTTTCACTTGTTAACATTTCCCATGCCCATGGGATGACTTCTTTTCTAAAATAGTCACCAATGGAGAAGTTACCTAACATTTCAAAGAAAGTTAAGTGAGTCGCATCACCAACGTTTTCAATATCATTAGTTCTGATACATTTTTGAGCATTAGTGATTCTTCTACTGACTGGGATTTCTGTACCATCAAAATATTTCTTTAACGCTGCAACACCAGCATTGATCCATAGTAAAGTTGGGTCATTCTTTGGAATTAAAGAAGAACCTGGTTCGATATGGTGGCCTTTGCTTGCGAAAAAATCTAACCACATTCTACGAATGTCTTTGGATTGCATGTACTTCATAAAATACCTCCAAATAAATAAAAAGTACCTCTTTAAGGAACGGATTTCTCCGCGGTACCATCCTTATTCTCTCAATAATGTTGAGAGCACTTATTTAAGAATAAATCGTTATTCTAACGTCGGCATTACCCGAATCTTCAGAAGTGGCTTTATAGCATCTTCCTTATGCCCTTTTCACCAACCGGCACTCGCTAAAAGGTTAATAGCTATATTGGCTTCCTGCTTTGCGAAATTAATATATCATTAAAGAATGATAAAAACTAGTCTTTGTTTATACGATAGTTATTCTGCCTTCAGGAGCGGAATATTTATCCTTTAAATGTCCTTTTAAAACATCAACGATGTAATTGACTAAGCATTCATAGTCTAGCATTAAGTCTTTCTTTACAATCTTGATGTCTTTGAACATATTAGCCCCTCCGCCACATTCTTCTAATAAATAGTTATGCGAGGCCACTAAATAGAATTTATCCATTTGAATATCAACATACGCATCGTTTTCTAATACTTTGATGTCTTTAACTCTTCTAGTTCCATCAATTTTCACGAACATATTCTTTTCGTCGAAAACCACAGGAGTAGGAATTGAGGTATCAACTGTGTATTTCATACCTGAAACATGGGCAAAACTACCATCTTCACCTTTTGGCACTAGTACACCATTCTTTTCCTCATAATAGTCTTTATCAACGTTAGAAGAAGCAAATTCAAGATAATCAGCAAGGGTTTGACCTCTCACTAAAGCGGTATCGATGTTGTTACCAAAAGGATGAACAGCTTTAATATCACTAAAAGTAATATCTCCTTCTTTTAGATCTTCACGAATACCACCACCATTAGTAAAGCCAATCTGCGCTTCACTCATAATACGATAGGCATCGGCAACTAGATTACCAATCGGCATTTCTCTAGTTCTTATCATACGGGTGCCTTCAGGTCCTTTAATGCTTAAAGCTAGGTCACTTGTGGCCACAACTTTATTAGCTAGTTCGTCAACTTTATTATTGATGTTAGTGAAATATTCACTAATATGAGGGTCTTTTTCTTCAATTTTATCGATAAGCTTAGTTGCAATGGTTTTGTCTTTTTTAATAGTTAATTGTCCAACTTCACTCATCTGATAGCCTGGGGCTAACAAAGGAACGCTATTACCTTCTTTATCTTTCACATCATGAGAAATAGTTTTGTGAGAATGACCATCAAATATAGCGGTCACACTTTTAGTGTTATTGATTAAATCGATTGAAGAATACGGAACATATTCATCACCTTCACCAAGATGGGCTAAAACAACTACATAATTAGCTTTTTGCTTGTAGCAAGTATCGATGTTTGCTTGAACGCAGGCATAGAATTCTTCCGCATTATCACCTGTAAAAGAATAAGCAAATTCGTTATCTTCTTGAAAATAAGACGGTGTTGAATCAACGATAGTAAATGGAGTAGTTACTCCGACAAAGCCAACTTTCTTCTTACCATATGAGATGATTTTATATGGTTTAACTTTGTTAAATTTATTTTCTTTTTTACCTATATATTTAAAGTTACAAGATAAAACATCGCCTTTAAATTGCTCCACTCTTTGACTAAGGATATCCATTCCATAATCAAATTCATGATTACCAAGAGTCATAGAATCATAGCCAACTTCATTCATGAGGTCGATAATATATTCACCTTTGGATACCGCACCAATAAAATCACCAGAGATATTGTCTCCTGCATCCATTAAAGTAACATAGTTATCTTTTTCTAATTGCTTTTTATAGGCACTCAAAGAATCGTAACCAATATTTTTATCAATGCCACAGTGGACATCACTGGTATACAAAATCACAATGTCTTTGTCTTTGTTTGCGTTGCAGCCAACAAGAGATAAGGCAAGGAACGATACAACTAGAAATGTTTTTCTCATGGTTATTTAATAACTTTATCTATTAAGCCGCCACCAAGGCAGATATCCCCGTCATAAATGACGGCTGCTTGACCTGGAGTGACCGCTTTAATTGGATTAACAAATTCTAAGGTAATTTGCTCATCATTAATTTCTTTAATAATGATTGGATTATCAGCTTGTCTATATCTAAACTTAGCGTTTAATCTTTGATTAACTTCAGGCTTTTTACTAATCCAGTTTAGGTTAGTAACTGTGCAGCCTTTGGAATATAAGTAACTACTTTCATCACCACTTGCGACATATACAATGTTCTTTTTAATATCTTTAGAAACCACAAACCAGCCTTTAGCTTCTTCTCCATGGATTCCCCCGATACCTAAACCTTTTCTTTGTCCAATTGTGTAATACATCGCACCTTCATGCTCACCAATCTTACGATTACGTTCAATATCAACGATGTCGCCTTTTTGGGCAGGAATATAATTCTTTAGGAAATCTTTAAAGTTTCTTTCACCGATAAAGCAGATACCAGTGCTATCTTTTTTATCCATGACGGATTCTAAATCGAGTTCATGAGCAATTCTTCTCACTTCTGGTTTATCAATATCCCCTAATGGGAATAAGCAGAATGATAATTGTTCTTGTGAAATTTGACTTAAGAAGTAAGTTTGATCTTTGTTTTTATCAAAACTCTTAAGTAAATAAGCCATACCATCTTTATCAATACGCTTTGCGTAATGGCCCATTGCAATGGCCATAACCGTGTTCTTTAGCGTACTTTAAGAATGGTCCAAACTTGATGTATTTGTTGCAGAAAATATCTGGGTTAGGAGTTCTACCACATTCATATTCTTTAATTAAATAGGTAAAAACGTTATCCCAGTACTCTTTGATATAATCAATTCTTAATAATTTGATACCGAGTTTATCAGCGACTTTTTGGGCGTCATTATAGTCTTTTTCTTGTGGGCATTGGTCATTATTAATTGTGGGGTTACCTAAATAGTCCCCATTAGCAAGAGCGTCCCAGTTACGCATAAAGCAACCGGTAACTTCATGACCTTGCTTGAGTAAAAGATAGGCAGAGACCGCACTATCGACACCACCAGAAAGACCTAATAACACCTTCATATTATTTAAATAATTCCTCGCTATCTAAGACAATAGTAAACGGTCCATCATTTACACTACTTACTTTCATATCAGCACCAAAAATACCTGTGGCAATTGGGCCGTGTTTAGCTTCTAACTTTTTATTAAAGTAAGCATATAATTCTTTTGCTTGGTCAGGCTTCATCGCGTTAATGAAT
>CADCJP010000024.1:0-5067 GCA_902801805.1 uncultured Erysipelotrichaceae bacterium
GGTGTCGCGATTTTCTATACATCAGTCTATGGCCACACAAAAGAAGCAGTGGAACTATTAAAAGAAAAGTTAGAGGCTAATGGCACTCCTAAGGTTGCTTGTACTGATTTAGCACGTGATGATATGGCGGAAGCCGTGGAAGATGCTTTTAGATACTCTAAAAGTGTTTTAGCCACAACGACATATAACGCTGGTATCTTCCCGTTCATGGATGAATTCATTGCCCATTTAGTGGAACGTAATTTCCAAAATAAGAAGATTGCCTTTATTGAAAATGGTTCCTGGGCTCCATTAGCGGCTAAAGTAATGAAAGATAAGCTCGCTAATATGAAGAACCTCACATTTATTGACCCAACTGTGAAGATTCTTAGTTCCTTAAGTGAAGAAAACAAAGAACAAATTAACCTTCTAGCGGACGCTTTAAGTAGTGACTATAAAGCCATGAAAGAACTTAAAGAAGAAAAGAAACCAGAAGTGGATTCTAAAGCCTTATTTAAGATTGGCTATGGCTTATACGTCATCACCTGTAAAGACAATAAAAAGGACAATGCTTTAATCCTTAATAGTGTTACTCAGTTAACAGACACTCCACTTAAAGTCGCAGTCAATATTAATAAACTTAACTATTCTCATGATGTGATCAAAAAGAGTGGTGTTTTAAACATTAACTGCTTAAATAATGAAGCCCCATTCAGTGTCTTCCAAAAGTACGGTTTCGTTTCTGGTAAAGACCATAATAAATTTGAAGGCGAAGAAGTAATGAGAAGTGAAAACGGTTTAATCGTTCTTTCTAATTACATTAATGCCTTTATCTCACTGAAAGTGGAAACCTATGTAGATTTAGGAACACATGGCATGTTCATCTGCTCAGTGACCGAAAGTAAGATTATTAATAACATCGAAACCATGACTTATAACTACTATCAGAGTAACGTCAAACCAAAACCTGATACTGAAAAGAAGAAAGGCTACGTTTGTAAGGTCTGTGGTTATGTCCATGAAGGTGATTTACCTGATGATTTCATCTGCCCACTTTGTAAACACGGAGCGGCGGATTTTGAGGAAATAAAATAAAGGAGAAGAAAGATGAAGTACGTTTGCCAAGCTTGTGGTTTTGTCTATGACGAAGCGTTAGGCGATCCAGATCGTGGCATCGCTCCAGGCACCAAATTTGAAGATCTTCCAGAAGATTACAAATGTGCATGGTGTGGCGCTGGTAAAGACATGTTTGCCGCTCAATAAATAAAGATAATCCCTTAACCTCTAATTTGTATAAAACTAATGATGAGAGAAAGGGATTTTTCTTTTTTTCTTTTTTGTAAATAAAGAAACGTGTATCATTATTTCATTAGGAACGAAAAAACTATGAACAACGCAAGACTTTTATTATTAATTCCCGCATTGTTACTCTCTTCATGCGGTGATGCCGAAAATCTCGGCACAAAAGTATCTGAAGAAAAGGCGTCAAAAATCTTTGATGATATTCGACTTTTACAACCAGATGTCGAAGGCTATGTGGTCGACTACGAATACGAAAATGGTAGTGGTGACAAAGTCAAAGAAACGGAAAAAGTCCGTTATAAAGCCAAAACCGATGGTAAAAACTTCTATTTAAATGTCAAAGAGACTACTGAAAGCACAGATAAAAGTGTTGGCAAAACAAGTTTTCATACTGAATTTTACCTCTTCACTGATAAGACCTATGGCACAGTTTTATACTATAGAAACGAAGATTTAATCACTAAAGATGTGACTGAATACGCCTACCCACAAGGTGGAAGTGGCTACTCATATTCAGGCATTTATTCCGGTCTTGTGTATAATACCCATTACACTTATGCAATGAACTTCTCTTCTTTCTACAGTGTATTTGATATTTTCCTTGATTCCACCTCCGATGAGGATTCAGGTAATAAAAAAACATTTTATTCATCAGGCAAAGGCAATCTTTCTTTAAAACTCACTTATAAAGTTGATAAGAAGAGTCTCTTAGAAATGGATTATGAAGACGCAGTAAGTGGTCGCGCTGTTGTGACTATCGATAAGAATCTTCCTTCTAAATTAGAAATGGATGCGAAAACCACATATAACAACAAGCGAATGATGAAAATTAAATATTCTTATCCAAAGTCTGTAAAAGTTGTTCCACCAGAAGGTTGGGAAGATAAACTCACTAAAAAATAAAATTTCTTACTAAAGAAATATAAAACGCTAGGCAATGACCTAGCTTTTTTAATGCATTTTGCTACTTTTATTTATTATTTCTAATATAATAAAGGCATGTTTAAGAGATTTATCCATTATTACAAAAATCATAAGCTCATTCTCACTCTTGATATGATTGCAGCGTTTTTAATCGCGGTCACGGGCATTGCCTACCCAATCATCACAAGAATGATGCTTAATGAATGGATACCTAATGAAGAACTTACCAGCATCATCATCGGTGGTGTCTCTTTAGTTACTATTTATTTAATTAGGATGGGACTTCGTTATTTCGTCCAATACTATGGACACGTCATGGGTGTCCATATGCAAGGTGAAATGCGTAGTGATTTATTTAATAAATTACAAACCCTTCCATATTCATATTTTGATAATCACGAAACAGGCGTCATTATGTCGACGATGACTAATGACTTATTTGATATTTCTGAATTAGCCCATCATGGTCCAGAAAATCTCTTTATCGCCTCTTTCACTGCGATAGGTGCGATTACTTACTTAATGATCATCGATTGGATTTTAGGCTTAATTCTTTTAGGAGTTATTCCAATCTTAGTCTTTGTGACTTGGTTTTTCCGTAGGAAATTCCGTTCCGCGATGCGTCGTAGTAAAAAGGCCATCGCTAGTCTTAACGCGAGATTAGAGAGTTCTATTTCTGGTGTGAGGGTCACTAAAGCTTTCACTAATGAAGATATTGAAAAAGAAAGATTTGAAGAGACAAACAAAGAGTTAATTAAGACAAGAACCGAAGTCTTTTCCTCAATGGGTAAATACTTCGCTATCTCTCAATTTGTCACTGACTTCTTTAACGTTTTAGTCTTAGTTGTTGGTGGTATCTTCTTATATAAGAATATTGGTGGCTTTAATTATGGTGATTATAGTGCCTTCATCGTTTCTGTTGGTCTATTCATCGCCCCAATTAATCAACTCATCATGTTCATGGAACAATTTGAAAGTGCCTCTGCTGGTTTCGCGAGATTCCTAGCGTTAATTGATGAGAAGAGTGAAACCATTTATAACGGTCAAAACGAATTCGATAAAGTGGAAGGTGATTTAGTCTTTGATCACGTCAGTTTCCATTATGAAGAAAGCAATGAAGTTTTAGATGATGTTTCTTTCCATCTTGAACCAGGTAAGACACTCGCTTTAGTGGGTCCTTCTGGTGGTGGTAAGACCACAATTTGTCACCTAATTCCACGTTTCTATTTCCTAGAAGCGGGACACATTTATATCGATAAAATCGATATCAGTGACTATACACTCCGTTCTTTAAGAGAAAAGATTGGTATTGTTCAACAAGATGTTTTCCTTTTTGGTGGGACGATTAAAGATAACATTCTTTATGGTAAGCCAAACGCTACTGAAGAAGAAGTTATTGAAGCCGCGGTGGTCAAAAGCAAAGACTTTCTATCGCTAGATTGTTCTTAAAGAATCCTCCAATCCTTATTTTAGATGAGGCCACAAGCGCTTTAGATAATACCACTGAAATGCTTATCCAAAGATCGCTTCAAGAACTCGCTAAAGGGAGAACATGCTTAATTGTCGCACATCGTTTATCCACGATTAAAAACGCTGATGAAATCGCTGTTATTTCCAAAGGAAAAATCATGGAAATGGGTTCCCATGAAGACTTATTAAAACTCAAAGGCATTTACGCCGAGTTATATCGTTTACAGTTTAAAAATAGCGATGAAGAAATCGCTAATATTGATATCGGTTAAAGTATCTTATTTCTATACAAAGAGAGAACCGCTAAGATTTTAGAATCAACGATCTTATCTTCTTTTATCAATGCTTCAATCTCTTCTAAAGACATATACATGATATCAATGACTTCATCACTATCTAAATGTCTTTCTGCTTTGATTGATTTTGGGCAGTAATAGAAATGAATAATTTCACTAGAATAACCACAAGTAGGGGACATATCACCTAAGTGAATCATCTCAAGTGGCTTAGAGCCAGTCTCTTCAAGACATTCTCTTTTCGCGGCTTCTATTGGTACTTCGCCTTCTTCAAGCTTACCCGCTGGTAATTCATAGATTTCTTGATCTAATGCGTAACGGTATTGCTTTTCGATAATAAACTTATCATCGACTTTAATTAAGATAGCGACACCTCCACGGTGAGTGACGATTTCTCTAATTGATTGTTCCCCGTTTGGGCATAAAACTGTGTCTTTCTTTAAAGAGACAACATGACCTTTATATATTTGTTCACTATGTATGGTTCTTTCTTTTTTATCCATGCTTATATATTACGCCTTTTAAAATAAAAGGTCTTCTTATTTGCAAACAAATCTATTATTTAATAAAATAATCCACGTAGAAAGAAGGTATTCCCTATGGAATCTATTAAAAAAACTTATTTAGAAAAAGAATTAGCCAACTACAAGAAAGACGAAAAAAATGCCATTCTCCGTCATGCTTTAGTGAAGAATTCTTTATTATCTGTCGCAAGTAGTCAAGACGACATTAAAGAAATGGACTTCAACTTTGATATTAATATCAAAACATTACCTGCTGCTAACCAAAAAGCTTCTGGTAGATGCTGGTTATTCGCTGCCACTAACGTTTGTAGAGAAGTCATTGCTAGAAAGCTCAACTTAGCCAACTTTGAATTATCACAAAGCTATTTAGCTTTCTATGACCGTTTAGAAAAATCTAACTACTTATTAGAAGCGGTTATCGAACTCATCAATGAAGAATATGATGAAAGAACATTAGCGTTCCTTCTCCAAAATGGTGTTGGTGATGGTGGTCAATGGGATATGTTTGTTAACTTAGTTAATAAATATGGTCTCTGCCCAAAGAATGTTTATCCAGAAACAAATACAAGTAG
>CADCJP010000024.1:5082-16356 GCA_902801805.1 uncultured Erysipelotrichaceae bacterium
ACAAATACAAGTAGCGCGACAAGAGAAACCGCGCAATTAATTAACTTCACCATTCGTAAATTCGCTAGTGACGCTAAAGCGTTATATAACGAAAAAGGCCTAGATGCCGTGAGAGAAGAAAAAGAGAGAGTCTTAAACAAGATTTATTTCTTATTAATTGATGCCTATGGTGTGGTCCCAGAAAAGTTCGATTTCGAATATACCGATAAAGATGGTAACTACCACATCGAAAAAGGCTTTGATGCTTTATCTTTTAAAGATAAATATCTCGGTGATTCTTTAAACGATTACGTTTCCTTAATCAACGCTCCAACAAAAGACAAAGCCTTTGGTAAAACTTATACAGTTAAATATTTAGGTAACGTTGTGGGTGGCAAAGACGTCACACACTTAAACGTCAATATGGACAGAATGAAAGAACTCATCTTAAAGCAATTAAGAGATGATCGTATCGTTTGGTTCGGTAGTGACGTTGGTTTCTATGGTGATAGAGAAGAAGGCGTTTGGGATGATACAAGATTTGATCTCAACACTCCTTTCGGCTTAGACCTTAAGATGAATAAAGGTGAATCCTTAGATTACCATGCCTCTCAAATGAACCACGCCATGTGTATTACTGGTGTCTCCTTCAAAGAAGGAAAACCAAGCAAATGGAAGATTGAAAACTCCTGGGGTAAAGACCGTGCTAAAGATGGTTACTACATCATGAGTGGTTCTTGGTTCGACCAATTTGTCTATCAAGCTGTCGTTGATAAGAAATATCTTAACGAAGAAGAATTAAAAGCTTTGAAAGAACAACCAATCGTCTTAAAACCATGGGATCCAATGGGTTCCCTTGCGGACTAATATGCAGAAATTCCAACTCTACTTATTCGATTTTGATGGGACATTATTTAATACCATCGAAACATCTAAATACGTTTTTAGGAAAGCCTATGAATTTTTAGGCATTCCTTTAAACGAGGACGAGGTTTTACAGTTCACTCGTGAACCAATCCCTGTGAGCTATAAAAGAATGGGGGCGCCAATAGAAAAATATGACGCTTTCATGGCCCAAATTGAAAAGTATCTCAATACCACAAAAGAGAGTATTGATTTGACTGACATCTATGATGATACATATGACACAATCATCGATTTAAGAATGGATGAAGCGGATTTAGGCATCGTCACTTCTAATAACGTTCCTCACGTGAGAGACATCCTAAGGAAATTCGATATGCAAAAGGATTTCTTTACCGTTTTAGTGGGTAACCGCGAAGCACCTAATCCAAAACCTTCACCAGAACCAATCTTAAACGCCTTAGAAATGATTAACTATAAAGGCGATAAGAAAGACGTTTGCTATGTCGGTGATTCTCTTAATGACTGCTTAGCCGCGGTTAACGCAGGAGTGGTGCCAATCTTACTCGATAGAGATGATGAATATAAGGACGCTCCATATACAAGAATTCATTCTTTAAGCGAACTTTTATAAATAATTGTTTCGTCTAACGTCTTTATTACGTATAATAAAAACACTTAGTATTTATGGCTAAAAAGAAAAGAAGGGGCGTCAAAGTCTATAAGCCTCATAGTGTTGGTACAATCTTATATGCGATTTTTGGTTTAGGCATTATCGCTTGTTTAGCGGTATTTGCTTTAATGCCAATGTTTTCTTGTGTTAAAGAAGGCGAAGCCACAATTACCTTTACTGGTTTAGAATATCTTTTCTTCTGCTTCAGAAAATATATTAGTAGTTTTGTGACAATTCCCGCGCAAGCCGCTGGATTTGAAGCCTTACTCGATCATGAAACAAGTAACGTTTTATTACAAAACATTCAAAACTATCATGATTACATTGAATTAGGTATTGGTGCATTCTTTGTGCTCAGTGCTTTCTTCGCGGTATTTGAAGTTCTCTGCAGCTTATTTATGCTCATCCTTGGCAAAGCCAAACATCCAAAAGCGATTAAGACATTAGGCTGGTTAGTCTTCTGGTTCTTCGCAATTGGCTATGGCTTATCTTATCTCTATTTCGTCTTCATCATGCAAATCGCTGGTGAAGGATTAATGATTAAACCAGACAATCTTTCACTCATCTCTTTAGGCGCAATGTTAGTGTGTGGTTTATTCTTAACCGGTATCTATCGCATTTGCTTAAAAGATCGTATTGCTTTTAAAAAGAACAAACATAGAGATGACGATGATGAAGAAGAGGAAGCTGAGGTGTCTCCCCGGCAAGTGAGTCAAGAATATAACTTGCCTCAAGAGCAACCCGCTCCTAGTAACAATGGACAAAGTGTTATTACCATCGGTAATAGTGCATATAAAAAGAACAACGATATTGCGAAAGCTGATATCCCTGAAGGTATTGTTTCTTTAGGTAGTTCGGCGTTCGCTAACTGTGAAAATCTTCAAGAAGTTAATCTTCCAAGTTCTTTGCAAGAAATTAGTTTCGATTGCTTCTTAAATACCCCAAATCTTACTAAGATTAATTATGCAGGTACTGTGGAACTTTGGAAAACCATTAAACGAGGCAATAACTGGCTCGGTAAAAGTGGCACCAAAACTGTGCACTGCAAAGATGGAGACATCAAAGTCAATCCAAAACATTAATTACCAATTAAACTCCCTATGAACAAATTAGAATATGTCATCGATCATGAGAAATATATTCTAGGCAAAGATAAAAACAACAAAACTCGTTACGTGAACGAAGTTCAGAATGTTGTCTTTCCTATCGTTTTAGAAATAGATCGCGTTTGTCGTAAAAACAATATTCCATACGCTTTAGCCTTTGGTAGTGCTTTAGGCATTTATAATTATGGTGGTTTCATCCCTTGGGATGATGACGCGGATATTGTTTTTAATTATGAAGATTTAGATAGACTCATTGAAGCCTTTAAAAAAGACCTTAGTCCAGACTTTGTTTTTGATTGCTACGAAGTAGATAAACGTTATAACATCCTTCAACCCACAATCAAAGTGAAGAATAAAAACGGCCCAACGATGCTAGATAATAACTATAAACGCTTAAAAGACCGCATCCACTCTAGCGATGGATTCTTTGTTGATATGGTCGCGCTTGTCGGTATGAAAGACGCGAAAGCTCATCGAAAATTGCTTAATAGAAGTAGAAGAAGATTGATTTCTTATTTCATCCAAGATTATTTCTTTAACCATGACCCGCTTAAACTAAAGAATAAGATGAAAATGGATGAAAAGAAATACGCGGAGATGTATAAAGACGCTCCGTTTGTGGCTCAAACAGCTTTATTACCTTTCCCTAGACAAAAAGACAATTTACTTCCAAAGGAAGTAGTTTATCCATTTAAAGAATATGATTTTAATGGTCATAAACTATATTCATTCAATAACGTTGAAGCTTTCTTAACACAGTTCTTTGGTAAAGACGCTTTAAGAAAATATGACGGGGAAAAATGGATTGATCCATGTCCAAAAAATAAAAGAAAACCAATGCATATCAAAGAGTTTGACTTGGATAAATAACTTATTTTTATAAAAAAATATTTACAAAACGCTTAAATTAGATATAATGACTATGCTGTTTAACGAAAGTTAAGCAGTGTATACTCTGAATAAGAGTGGCCAAAAGCCACTCTTTGTTTTTGAAGGATATGGAACTAAAAGAATTAAAAAGCCTCATTGAAAAGAAAGTTAACGAAAGTGGTTATACCCTTGAAGAGTTTTCTTATTCTCACGCTAATGGTCAAGATACATTGACTTTAGTGGTGGATAAAGATACCGACATCGATATGAACATGATCGTGGAATTAACAAATTCCGTTAACGCCTATTTAGATGAGATTAATCCTTTTGAAAATCCATACACCTTAGATTTATCTTCTTTAGGCGCAGAGAAACCTTTAAAAGTTAATAATCTCGCACCATACGTTGGTAAGTACGTGAACGTTCACATGATTAATCCAATTAAGGGAGAAAACATCTACGAAGGCGAACTTAAGGAAGTTAATGACGACAACATCGTCATCGTCTATCGTAATAAAACCAGGAGTATTCCATTAGAGATATTAAAGTCTAATATCTACAAAATACGTTTAGCGATTAAATTTTAAGGAGTAAAAATTATGGCTATTAACGCAGCAGACTTCCTTGCCGCTCTTGAAGAAATTGAAGCGAGCAAAGGAATTAGCAAGCAATCTATTCTTGATTTTTTACAAGAATCCCTCATCAAAGCCTACCGTAAACAACTTGGTGGTGATGACGCTGATGTCCGTGTCAATATCGACCCAGAAAAAGGCATCATTGATATGTGTCAAGCCAAAGCCGTTGTGGACGAAGTAGAAGACGATTTCTTACAAATCAGCGTGCAAGACGCGAATGCTTTAGACAAGTCTAAAACATACAAAAGCGGTGACGAATTCTACATTCCTGCATCTATCGAGGAATTAAAGAAAGCGACCGCGATGAGCGTCAAGAGCATGATGAAACAAAAATTCGCCGAAGCGGAAAAGAGCATTCTTTATGAAACATTTAAAGATAAGATCGGCACCCTCATCACTGGTAAGGTTGAAAAAGTTGATGAACGTGGTATTTCCGTGAACATTGTTAAAACATCTGTTTATTTACCAAAGAAAGAATTAATTGGTGATGAAAGATTTATCGTTGGCGAAACTGTGAAGATTTACGTTGATGACGTGGCTAGTGGCACAAAAGGTGCGCACATCGTTGTTTCACGTAGTAAAGAAGGTTTCTTAAGATGCTTATTAGCAGAAGAAATTAGTGAAATCTATGATGGCACAGTCCAAATCAAAGCCATTGCCCGTGAAGCTGGTGAAAGAAGTAAAGTTGCCGTTTTTAGCAAAGATCCAACCATAGATCCTGCCGGTGCCTGTATTGGTAGCAACGGTGGTAGAATTCAAAAAGTCGTTTCCCAATTAGGAAACGGTGGTATTAGTAAAGAAAAGATCGATATCATCGGTTACAGTGAAAACACTGCCTTATTCATCATGGAAGCTTTAAAGCCTGCCCGTGTGTTAGGTGCGGTTGTTGACGAAGAAAACAAGAGCGCAATCGCCATTGTTAATGACGATTCCTTCTCTCTTGCCATCGGTCGTCGTGGTGTTAACGTCCGTTTAGCCGTTAAGTTAACTGGTTATAACATTGATGTTAAGACAGAAGCTGCCGCTATTGAAGAAGGTCTTACATACGTTTCATTTGAAGAAGCACAAGCGGAAGAAAACGCTAAGAAAGCCGAACAAATTATGCTCAAGAAAGCTAATGAAGAAAACGCTGCTCAACCAAGTGTTTTACGTGGCTTACCAGAAGGCTATGTTGCTCCTCAAGACCGTGTTTATGAAGAAGAAGCTAATGAAGATAATGCTGACTTAAACGAAGCCTTAGAAAACGAAGTCGAAAAGAAAGAAGTCGTTATCGAAGCTCCAGTTGAAGAAGCTAAAGTCGAAGAAGCTCCAGTCCAAGAAGAAAAGAAAGAACAACCTGTCGAAGAAGTCAAAGAAGAGGTTAAAGAAGAACACAAAGAAGTTAAGACAACAACTTCTATTGAAGCCCTTGAAAAATCTCTCGCTGATGAATCAACACGTAAGGCTAATAAAGGCGCTAAAAAGTCCTTTAAGAAGAACAATAAGAAAGCCGACGACGAAGAAGAGAACGAAGAAAATAAACCAGTTATCGCAACTGGCGAAAGAATGTCTATCTATACCGAAGAAGAACTTCGTGAAATGGAAGAAGAAGAACAACGCGAAGACGAAGTCGACGATGAAGATGTTGATTACGACGAATACGATGAGTATTACGACGACGACGGTAGATAATGGATAAAACTATTCTTAGAACATGTATCGTTACTAGAAAGCTCTTAAGTAAGGAAGAGATGTTTAGAATCGTTAAGACTCCTAATCACGAAATAAAGATCGATTCCTCTTATGTGGCCCAAGGTCGCGGTTGCTACTTATCTAAAGATAAAAGCCTTATCTTAAAGGCTAAAAGCAAACGCATGATCGAGAAACATTTAAAAGTCGCAGACTGTCAAAAAGTCTATGACGAACTATTAGAATTACTATAAGAAAGAAGGTGCAGTTGATGGGAAAGAATTTTAAAAATAACAATTCAGGACGTGAAACAAACGTTTCCACAAAAGTCAAAACGGACCGTGTCAAATCTAAAGTGAACGGTGGCGTCTTTGTTTACACTGGTGCGATTAGTGCGGGTGAACTTGCTAAGACAATTAATGTCCCTCTTGGTGATGTTATCAAATTCTTGTTCTTACAAGGCAAAATGGTGACCATCAACACAATCCTTGATGATGAACTTATTGGTCTTGTTTGTTTAGAGTTTGGCTATGACTTCCAAAAGAAAGTTATTGTCGCCGCTGAACACTTCGAAGACGTCGAAATTAACGATGATCCAAGTAAGTTAAAACCAAGACCTCCAGTTGTGACCATTATGGGTCACGTTGACCATGGTAAAACCACCCTTATTGACGCGATTAGAAACTCTAATCTTGTCGAAGGTGAATTCGGTGGTATCTCCCAAGAAATTGGTGCTTATCAAAAAGAAATCAATGGTCAAAAGATTACATTTATTGACACTCCAGGACACGAAGCTTTCACTGCGATGAGAGCCAGAGGCGCTGGTGTCACCGATATCGTCGTCTTAGTGGTTGCGGCGGACGATGGTGTCATGCCTCAAACAATTGAAGCTATCGACCACGCTAAAGCAGCAGGCGTCCCAATTATTGTGGCCATTAACAAAATGGATAAGCCAGGTGCTGATCCAGAAAGAGTGAAAAACGAACTTATTGCGCACGATGTTATTTGTGAAGAATTCGGTGGTGATGTCATCGCTGTTGAAATCTCCGCGAAAAAGAAACAAAACATCGATGGCTTACTCGAAAGTATCCTTTTAGTGGCCGAAATGAAAGAATTAAAAGCCAACCCAGACAGATACGCTCTTGGTACAGTATTAGAAGCTAAACTCGACAAGAACGAAGGTCCTAAAGCTACGCTTTTAGTCCAAAACGGTTCCTTAAAAGAAGGCGACTACTTAGTTGTTGGTACAACATATGGTAAAGCCAGAAGAATGACTAACGAATATCGTAAAGTCCTTCAATGTGCAACACCAGGTACTCCAGTTTCCATTATTGGTTTAAGCGAAGTGCCACAAGCTGGTGAACGTTTCATGGCGTTCGCAGAAGAAAGTGAAGCTAGAAGCATTGCTACAAAACGTAAACTCTTAAAAGAGCAAGCGGAAAGAAATAAAACAAGCGCAGCCTCTTTAGACGATTTATTCAATCTCGCTAAAGAAGGTGAAGTACAAAACCTTAACGTTATCGTTAAAGCTGAATCAACCGGTAGTGCTGAAGCCGTTAAAGCTTCCTTAGAAAAGCTTACAAACGACAAGATTAAGATTAATGTTGTGAGAGCTTCTTCTGGCGCTATCACCGAAAGTGATGTCCTTCTCGCAGGCGCATCTCATGCGATTATTTATGGTTTTAATGTGAGACCAGACGCTAAAACAAGAGCGAAAGCCCAAGAAGAAAAAGTTGAAATTAGATTACACCGTATCATCTACGCTTTAATCGAAGAAATTCAAGCCGCGATGAAAGGTATGCTTGCCCCAACCATGGTGGAAAAAGTCCTTGGCCAAGCAGAAATCAGAAGATTGTTCAAAGTATCTAAACTCGGTACAATCGCTGGCTGTATGGTCGTTGATGGTGTGATTAAAGCTACAGGTGGTGTCCGTGTCATGAGAGATGGCGTGGTCATCTACGAAGGTAAACTCGCTTCCTTACAAAGAGAAAAAGATCTCGCTAAAGAAGTTAAAGCGGGCTATGAATGTGGTATGCTTATCGAAAACTTTAATGATATTAAAGAAGGCGACATCATCGAATCTTACGAAATGGTGGAACAAAAGGATTAATTATGGCCAATAAAGAAGAAAGAATTGCTGGCATTATCCGTAAAAGCATTAGTGAAATCATCACCATGGAATTAAAGAATCCACATCTTGGATTCGTCACTATTCCAGAAGTGAAAGTGAGCAAAGATTTCTCTTATGCAAAAGTCTATGTTTCCTTCATGTTTGAAGAACAAATCGAAGAAGGCATGAAAGTCTTAGAAAAGAGCAAAGGCTTCATTAGAAGTGGGCTCGCTAAAAGACTCGATACAAGACGTTGTCCTGAGCTAGTCTTCGTGCTCGATGAATCTTTCAAAAGAGAAGCCAGAATCACAGAGTTACTAAATAAAGATAAAGAGAAGTAATTAACTTCTCTTTTTTTAAACTTTCTTTACCATTTTAATATGTTTGATGTTAGCCTCATAGAAGGTCTCTCCTTCTTCGGTAAATCCCAGAGCTTTATAGTAATCAAATAGTTGATATTGAGCGTTAAAGTAAATAGTGCAAGGATTATAGTTTTCTTCGAGCTTTGCCACTAAGAACAAGAAGGCATCTTTTCCATAACCGTGTCCACGGTATTCTTTCAAGACTGCGAATCTTTCAATCTTATATGTTCTATCTCCCATAGTGCGGTATCTGATTGTACCCACTGGGGTATCTTTATAGTAGATTAAGAAATGCTTTGCTTCCTCTTCTTCGCTTGGGACAACTTCAATATCATAAGGACAGTTTTGTTCACCAACAAAGACGATATTTCTAATATTTAAGACATTCATCATATCCATCGGAGTGGTGACTGGTTTAAGAGTTAAACCATTTTGGTTTACTTGATAGTAAATTTCTTTACCCCAGATATCTTCTTTCTCGTAGTTAGATAACATCGTTAATAAGTTATCTTTAGCGATAGGCCATTTCTTATAAATATCTTTTAAGAGGTTTTTCATATCCTCTCTTCTCGTGTGCATATTCGCAGGACAACCAGAGGCTAAAACTGGAAGATTTTCTTCTTTAACTAGTTTAATAATGTCGCTTTCTCTCACATGAATAAGTGGTCTAATAAAAGTGATATCCGCACGTTCTAAATGCATCTTTGGTGAAAAAGAAGCGACACGTCCCCCAAATAAGGAATTCATCATATATGTTTCAATCGCATCATCCGCATGATGAGCAAAGCTCACTTTATTAAATCCTAACTCTTTAGCGATCTTGTTCATGGAGGCTTTTTTCATCCTCGAGCAGATTGAGCAAGGAAGATGTTCTTTATCTTTTTGTTGGATTTGTAAAATACGATAAACTTCAGTATTATCCACAACCATGAGCTTAAGACCCAAAGATTCACAGAACTTATTCATTTCATATGGATTAAAGCCTGGGAAGCCTAAATCTAACATTACTGGTTGAATGACAAAATCAGTATGAGAAAACTTTTGATATAAACTTAAAGCGTATGTTAAAGCCACGCTATCTTTGCCACCAGATAAACCAATCATGATTTTATCGCCATGATTGATGAGATTATACATTTGGTCAGCCTTACGGATACAGGCTAAAACAGTCCTAATTGCTTTCATAACGAAATAATTATATTATTCTCGTGTGAGTTATAAAAGATGAAAGATGGTTTCTTATTAATCGATAAAGAAAGCGACTATACTTCGAGAGATGTGTGCAACATCATCGCCAAGATTTTTGATGCAAAAAAAGTAGGGCACGCAGGGACTCTAGATCCTTTTGCGACAGGTCTATTAATCGTCGCTTTGAATAACGCCACTAAGACCTTAAGTTATATCGAAGGCCAATATAAAACTTATGAAGCCACTTTGCTATTAGGTAAGAAGACCAGCAGTGGTGATTTGACCGGTGAAATAAGTGAAACCAAAGAAGTACCAAATATCACAAAAGAAGACATCGAACAAGTTTTCCAATCTTTGATTGGAGAAAGTGAACAAACTGTCCCAATTACTTCCGCGGTGCACGTGAACGGTCGCAAGCTTTATCATTACGCTCATCTCAATCAAGAAGTGGAATTACCAAAGCGCACAATTGATATTAAGAAACTAGAATTATTGGAGTTTGATTTACCAGTCATTAGATTCAAAACTACTGTCTCCAAAGGTACATATGTTCGTACACTCGGCGAAACTATCGCGGAGAAACTAAAAACAGTGGGGCATCTTACTTCCCTTAGAAGAACAGAAATATTAGACTTAAACGTGGAATCGGCGAGTAAAATCAAAGATTTAACCACTGATAAATTAATCCCTATTAGTGATATCATCCAAAAGTTTATGCCACTCATGTATCTACCTAATGAAGTAGAGCTTAAGAAGGCAAGACATGGTGGTAAACTATCCAGCAAATTATTCCCAGAAATATTAGATACATTCTGTGTAATTGATGAGAAAAAAACCGCGATCGCTATTTATAAATATAGCGAATTAGGTTATTATGAATGTGTAAGAGGTATCAACCGTGAAGATAATTGATTTCTATATCAACGATACACCAACCAATGATAAAGACCTCGTTTTATGTTTAGGTTTCTATGATGGTCTCCATCTCGGCCATCAACACCTCATTCAAAAAGCCTTAGATGAAGGCTATCCAGTCGGGGTCATGACATTCGATTTAGCCCCAGCTTTCTTATTAGGAAAAAAAGAAAATTATTCCTTAACTTCCACATTTGATAAAGCGGATTTCCTTGAAGACATGGGAGTCAAATTCCTTTATCTTATGCACTTCGATAAAGAGACTTTAAAAGTCACTAAAGATGAATTCATTGACCGTGTCTTAAAACCACTTAATCCACGTAAGATCTTCGTTGGCGAAGACTATAATTTCGGTGTCGGTGGTGAAGGTGACGCTGAGTATTTAAGAAGGTTCTTTGATGTCGAAGTTGTTCCACTTCAAAAGATTGATAATATGAAGATTTCATCGAAGAAAATTAGACAACTCGTTGAAGCGGGAGATATGGAACAAGCCTCAAGATTATTAGGTCGTCCATACCGTATCAGTGGTCTAGTTGTTGAAGGAAAAGGCAATGGTCGAAAAATCAATTTCCCAACCGCAAATTTAGAATTAAATTACACCTATGTTTTCCCTAAAGAAGGCGTCTACATGGGCTATGCCTATTTCTTAAATCGTAAGAGAAAAGCGATGATTTGTGTGGGTACACATCCAACGATTAATCAACTTTTAAACCCAATCATTGAAGTGCACATTATCGACTTCGATGAAGTGCTTTATGGAAGAGAAATCTATGTAGACTTTGTTTCATATATTAGACCAGTCATCCAATTCCCAACATTCGAAGAATTAAGAGAACAATTATTAAAAGACGAAGAAAAAGTAAAAAACACTTTGCAATAGTGTAAAAAGAATATAAAATATTCA
>CADCJP010000025.1 GCA_902801805.1 uncultured Erysipelotrichaceae bacterium
TGTCGATACTTCTAGTTTGCACAGATCCATTTTCATAACGAGTGATATCTTTTTCTCCGATATCAAGGAACTTTGCAAGTTGTCTTTGACTCATTCCTCTTTTTGCTCTTATTTCTTTGATTTCATAAGTAGTTAATAACCCTACTTTCTTTTTGTAAGCGTCATAGATGCAAACATCGTTTTCTCTTTCAATTTCATTGTTTGAAAGCCAGGCACCGCATTTTTTACAAACCAAGTGAAAAGAGGGCGCAATTACTTTAACACCAGCGACAATGTGCTCTGTTTCACCATCAATAATGTAGCCAGGCACTAAATCTTGCTCTTTGGGACAATAACCCATATATTCTTTATTCTTATCAAGCATAAATTGCTACCTCACTTTCATGAAAGCTAATCACTCTTACAACTACGTTTTTCTTATCGTCGATTGTTAACTTGATATAGCACCATTTACCTCTTACATGCTTATGAAACTCATACAAATAATTGCTTTGGTTATCTCTATCGATAAACGGACCTCTGAATAAGAATTCAACTCTAAGATTCCTTATTTCACCAATAGCTTCATCGATAGACATCTTAACTTCTCTAATAAATCTTTTATTTTTGCCATCAAAGCGATCAACGATATAGATTGGGTTGTTTCGGCAGAAGTTTATCACTTCTTCCACTGTATACTTATGGTTACTCATATCTTTCACCATAGGTATCGATTGATACCATTATATTCCAGTTTCTTGTCTTTTTAAATACTGTGTTCATATAAAAAACCTCCTATTTAATAAGTAGGAGGCTAAATTGATTTTTTTCCTAAAAAAGTGAAATTATTCTCTGCTTCTTGTGTTATCCGCAATATTCCATTTAGCAATAATTCTCATAGCGATTAAGTGTGAGACAATAAGCACCACTAGAATGAAGGCAATCGCTAATAAGGCGGTTGGCCAAGAGAAGATAACTGGATAAACTTGAGCATTTGATGACGCAAGTGATAATAAGATATAGATAGATAAGGCACCCACTGGTAAACCAAATAAGGCAGAGAAGAATAACTGACCAACACTTTGTATTGTCCAGAAATTAGATATATCCATAACAGTAAAGCCAATAGCCCTTAAGACTGTTAATTGTCTTTGTTGTTCCATCAAAGCGTTTTGTGACATGATCGTTAAGATGATAAAGGCCATACCTATAGAGAAGGCCACCATAATAGCGATCATATGCATCAAAGATGTTATGCAAGTCTTTAGATAATGATGAAGTAAAGACTGTTAATGATTGATTCTTATTCTCAGCGATATAGTGTTGTAAATCTGCTTCAGCAGTAACATTCATAATATAACTAGTGACATAGCTAACTTCTAATTTCTCCATCTCTTCTAATGAGAGATAAGTAATTGGATGGAAGTATTGATATGAAATATCACTCACTAAGACGCGTTTATTATTAATTGATATATAATCACCTTTTTTAACATTAAGTTCGTCAGCGGTTGTTTTTGGTAAGATTACACCCTTTTCTGGGACATATATCTTACCTCGACCAGTAGAATTAGGAATATGAATGAGTTTATCAACACTGCTGTTAGAAACATCGACCGCTAAACATTCTACATAGACGTTATGATCGGTGTTATCCACTTTTAAGTAAGTATAGTAACAATTAACGAAATCTTTAATAAATCCACTACCGTCTGACTTAACTTTACCGCCTTCATAGAAACTTTGAACATCTTCCTTACTCTCTGCAGCAGTTAAATATACTTGAGCGTCATAGTTTAGTCTTCTATCGACAGATTGACCCACTAATTCATTTTTAGAAACACCAAATAAGGTGGATAAAAGTATCATCACTAATGCCGCGAAGATGGAGAAAGTCGAAACAAAGTTCATTGGTGCTTTATCAATGAATCTTTCAATAGGCGCTGGTAATCTCTTTCTTTTTGCTTCATTAGAAATAGTTGCATCTTTTGGTGTGATACTAAAGATTCTTTGCGTGGATAATAATGTAGTACCAATAGTAAAGATAATTAATAAGATAGCAGCGGCCCCCACTACCCAAGGATTAAGCATAGCGTTAATCGTTGGAATAGAATAAGTATTCTTCATAATACCTGATAAGAAGATATTAAGCGCAAAGCCAGCAGGTGCGCCGATGATAACAGAGGCAACCGCCATTAATACTGTATATATAAGGAATAATTTAACAATGTCCCATTTACCGACACCAATGGAAACGAATATACCGATTTGAGGCGTCATCGCCTTAATGATTTGGTTGATAAATAAACCAACAACAATCATCGCGACTGTATAAAAGAAGACTGGTAAAAACACTGCGGCTATTTGGACTTGGGCTAAAGCGCGGTCCATATAAGCAATATGCGGCATATAAGTTCTTACTGTCGTACCTTTAACTTCCATGCCTTTCTTTTCAAGTCTTGCGGTGATTTTATCGACTGCGGTATCTAGTTTCACACCCTGTTTATTTTTAACTAAAACTTGGTTAGACCAGTGACTCACAAAGTGATCATCCGCTATTGCTTCAGCGATATCTGGAATAGTAATACCAGTGACTGCGACAGCTTTGTTGTAATACTCTTTATAAACAGGATCAGTTGTAATACGTTCTTCAACCATTTGGGCTAAGACTCTAATACCTCTAGATAATTCCACTTCGCTCGCATAGATATAACCAAAGTCATGATTATCTGACCAAATATAGTTATTAGCTCTTGGATAAATACCTTCTGGAGTTTCCACGATTTCAGCGATATAGAAATTCGCATACATGTTTAAGAAGCCTAATTCCACGACATCACCAAGTTTAAAGTTATTGTTTTTAGCGAACTTTCGACAAACAGAAATATTCGCTGCGACATCTACTTCTTTGCCTCTGAAATTAACGGCTTTATTAACATATGGTGTACTTTCTAAAACGTATCTTTTGAATATTTGATTCTTAAATTCACTCTTTGGATCATCATCATATGAAAAGACTCTCGCTACGAGTGTTCTATCTGGTTTTTTAAGATAACAGTCCACTGTTAATCTAGAATCATATTTATCAATGACATCTGTTAATTCGTTAAGACAGTCTAAGTTTTCTCTTCTAACAAACTGTGTGGAGACGAGTTCGTCCATATCTTGATATTCATTTACATAGTTAACGTAATGGTTTTTAGTGTTCACGATGGATGAACCAAAACAGCACAATAAAGCGACCGAAAGCATGCTCACGAAAACCATGGAAAAGAATAATCCAAGGAAGCGTTTAAAGAACGGTCTCAGCATGGTTTTAATCATTACCACTCGACCTCTTCTGCTTTAACAATGTGTGGGTTTATCTCATCAGAGACGACTTTACCATTTCTCATGGTAATAATACGGTTAGCCATCTGGGCTATTTCTTTAGTGTGTGTCACTAAGACAATAGTCTTGCCTTCATTATGAATATCTTCTAATAACTTTAAGACTGCTTTACCAGAAACATCATCTAAAGCGCCTGTTGGTTCATCACATAAAAGAATATTGCTGTCCTTATTAAGCGCTCTAGCGATGGCCACTCTTTGTTGTTGACCGCCTGAAAGTTGTCTTGGGAATTTATCTTTTTTATCTAAAAGACCCACTCTATCTAGGAGTGATAACGCTCTTTCTTTATTTCTACTACCTGGAGAAAGGGTAACGTTTTGGAAAACAGTAACATCATTAATTAAATTAAAGAATTGATAGACGAAACCGACTTCATTACGACGGTATAAAGTTAATCCCTTATCATTTAACTTAACGATATCACGATTATTGACAATGATTTGACCACTATCGACTTTATCAATCGCGCCAATCATGTTTAAAAGAGTGGATTTACCACTACCAGAGCCTCCTAATATCACCAAGAAATCATGCTCATAGACTGTTACAGACACATCATTAAGCGCGTACATAAGACCTTCGCCTTCACCATATGTCTTAACAAGATTTTTAGTTTCAATTAATGGGACTCCCTTTTCCATAAATTTCTACCTCACTTTTTAAAACTTTTTCTTCAAAGTTACTATGTTCTTTTTGTTTATGTAATCGTAAGCGTATTCGCTCATCAGTTTCTTGACTATCAGAATACCAAGGCCGCCTTCTTTCACTCTCGCTAACTCTTCTTGCCCGGTTAACGGCTTATTGTTAACGCTGAATGGATTGAACTGCACACCTCTATCAATAATCGTTAAGACGAATTCGTTTTTGTCCTGATTAAAAAGTAATCTGATAAAGATATCATCCGTGTAATCTGCGTAACCGTATTTAACGATGTTAGATAACATTTCATCAGCGACGACATTGAGATTATTAACGAACATATCCTCTAAATGCATCTTGCGACCGAAATCATCAATCATTTGAATCATCTTAGATAAGTTCTCTTTGACACCTTTAAATCTTTGTTCTTCATAAAGGTAGTTATCACCATGGTATTTAATAGTGATATAAGTCATATCATCCGCTTGATCTTCACCATCAACGAATCTTTCAATATCATCTTTTAATGAGTGATGAAGTTCCACTAAGCAAGAGTATTCTTTATGGTTAAAGATATCGAGTAAACGGTCTTCACCATAGAATAAACCATGTTTATTTCTCGCTTCGGTAATGCCATCAGTATATAAAGTCACTGTGTCACCATTATTTAATTGATAGACTTCATCCACCACAAAGACATCTTTAAGTGGACCTAAGACAAAGCCTGATTGACACTTTAAGAAGTGATAGTTTTTATTTTGACCAACGACTGGAGGATTATGACCCGCATTAGCGAATCTCATCTCACCTGTTTTAGTGTTAATAATGGCAAAGAAGCAAGTGACGAACATATTGGAATCATTACCTTTATTAATGGTCTTATTCACTTCTTTTAAGGTTTCCGCTGGAGACTTAGTGATGGAAACAATGTTTTTAAAACAGGTAATTGTTTTCATCATAAACATCGCCGCTGGAATACCTTTACCAGAGACGTCAGCGATGACTAAAGCGAAATGATCATCATCAAGTTGGAAGTAATCATAGAAGTCACCACCGACTTGTTTCGCCGCTTTAAGTTCCGCTTGAACTTCAATATCTTTCGAAGTGACAAAACCTGTTGGTAATGTCGCTAATTGGATGTCTCTAGCGACATCTAATTCTGTTCTAGTCTTTTCTTGTTCAGTGTTAACACTGATTTCTTTGACTAATAACTTATATGTACGAATATTTAAAGAATGGGAAATGATATAGATTAAAGTGAATAATGCGACTCTTGGTAAGTAGTTTAAGGTAAAAGCTTCTAAATAACGGTTTCTACCAGCTTCTAGTTCACTATGTAACAATTCATAGCGTTCTTTAATACCAAAGACGTTCATATCCACTTCGTGAGTGACTGGGTCAACTTTATAGCCTAATAAGCTAGGATCATATTCACCAACGAATAAAGAACCATATAAGCACCATAGCATCATTAATACGGAAACAATAAAAATGATTCTACCAACCTTTGGATTATAGTAATGGTTAGTAATCATGATACATAATGCCCAACCAATAAAAGCGTTTCTTGGTAAAAGAATGTTTAAGAAGCCAATAGCAACCACGAATGAGAATGTGACGAAATATTTATAGGCTGGTTTTCTAAGTAGTTGCTTGAAACGGAACATGTAAAGTAATGGAGAAAGCATAGTCAAAATACTAAGAGGGAAAATAGTATGAATAACTGGTTTCATCCAATCACTAGCAAAGAACGCTCCGGTTAAATAACAAATCCAAATGCCTAAAAGAAGGACACCACCAAAGGCGGTCGCTAAAGACATCTGCTTATTAGCGTCGGCTTCGTTATCGTAATATGCTTCTAAATATTTATTTCTTTCTGCGGCTGTCATATTAGGCACCTATTTCTAAGTCGTTACATTTACGGAGTAAGATTTCTAATCTCTTCTTACAACCATTGAATCTCTTTTCATTATCTCTTTGATTGGTTAAGGTCCACCACACCATGTGGATATAGCACACTAAGGCAATCTTATCTTTAATGGCTTGGTCTTCATTACCAAAGTATAAATTAATGATTCTGTTATATAGAGTCATGGAGAAAGTCGCAGATACGCCTAAGAATCTTTCATTGTTGCCTGGATCATCTTCTTCAAAGGCGACATATGGAGCGCGTAAAGCGGCTAATTCGAAAATTGGGTGACCACGGGATAATGTATCCATATCAATTAAGAGGAAATCATCACCTTGCACCATGATGTTTTTAAAGTGACAGTCACCATGCACAAATGTCATTCTGTCTGGAATGCTTTCAATGAGATCTAAACACTTTTGGGCATCTTTTTCTTCTAAGTAAGGTTTAATTTCTTTGACCTTTTGGAGATAGAACTTTTTCACATCTGGAATGATTGGGTCATAACATTCAGTGGTATTAATCTTCTTAAGAAGCTTAACGTATCTATCTAATAAATCATTATATCGTTCTGGATATTTCACAAAGGCGTTCTTTAAAGACATACAGTCAAGCATTTCAAAACGGACACCTAATTTATCACCGACTTTAACAATATCAAAAGATATCGCAGTAGGAACACCCGCGACAAAGGCTTGTTTAGCGAGTTTTAATTCTCTTTCAATTTGATGTTCATCGCTTGTTCTTTTAAAGACTTTAACAATTGTGTCTTTATCTAATCTATAAACAGTGGAGAAGAAACCTTCACCAATGACTTCAGCGCCTTTCACATCTACAACTTTTAAAGCTTTAGAAACATCCATGATATTAACAAAGCCTGTCATGCTTAAGACATCATAGACTTCTAATGAAGCTTCTTTAATATGGACGTCATCATATTTTTGTTTAAGTTTAAGAATAATACGGAGACCCGCACTTGAGACATAACGGAGACCCGCAAAGTCTAAATCTAAAGTTTTGAATTCTTTACCGTTAGTAATGTCTTCAATTTCTTTTTCAACATCGTCAGCGTTATAAGAATTAAGTTCTCCTTCAAAGAATAAAGAAAGAGTGTTGTTTTCTAGTTTAAATTGCATATTTGTCTCCTTAATACCTAGTATGTTTTCTAACGTGTTTCTATTATAGCATACAACGTGCGCACAAATGTGTCACAAAAAAAGGTGTTCTAGCACCACCTTTTTTCGGCTGCGTCATTATGAGAAAACTTTTCGGGTATGCAGCTATTTTTTCTTCTTCGGTAAAGGAAAGAAGAGGGAAAGTAATTTTTATAAGTTACACAAAAACGAGTAACTAAGTTTTAAAAAGAAAATCTTGATACTCTCATTATAATACTTCTTTAGTTTTTATCTAGATATTTTTAAACAATAAATACCGAATTAAAGTAAATTGACGGCTTGTTGATAAATTGCCCTACCAGCTTCATAAGAAATCGTATAGTGGTTAGCGTAGCAGGTTTCAGGATTACCAGTTCTATCTAAGCCGATACGGTTATAGACAGTCACATAACGGAGGTTATCTTCCATTGTTAAGAACCACTTTTCGTTTTCTTCAGGTTCCTTACTTTTTGAATAGTTATAAGCAAGGCAGCTATTTTCTACAATGTAGTTATATTCAAAGACTTCTGTTGTGAGGTATTTAAAGTCAATGTTTTTAAGAGTGTTTAAAACTGATCCTTCATCATGGAATGCATTCACTTTTCCATAAGAATCGTTTCTTGAATATATCTCACCAATAACTTCTTGTTTTGTCTCTAAATACTCTAATAATTGATCAATGCCTTTTTCATTTTTAGTGGTTTCTTTATCTTCTAAGATCACATCGATATTACTTTGGAATTTGTCTTCGACAACTTTAAAGAATTTATCAGTGTCTTCCTTAGATAAAGTGAAGTAGTTATAGCAGTCACGGACATCACTACCATAGTCATTAACAATAATCGAACCATTCATATAGAATGACATGGTACTTACGTGATAGCCATACCATTCAGCACTTCCATCTGGGGAGTTATGATAAAGAGTATAGACAAAGCGTTTCTCTTCGGTATTAGTCTTAGTGAACTTTTTAACTGGTGTTAACTTCTTCATTTCATTGAGCATGTAATTATCCGCGTCATAGTAATAGACATTTGAACCGAATTGGGTTTCAATGAAGTAATTATTTTTTAAATCACCAGTCCCTCCGACATTAGTAAAAATATCGGCATAGTTTTGATAGTTAATCTTTTTGTTACATCCCACTAAAGAAGTAAGAGATGCTACCGCTAAAAGGGTAAAAGTAAATGCTCTATTTATTTTCATACGTTAATACCTTCACTTATTAGACCAATAAAGGAATTCAATCTGCTAATAATAGTACACTATTTATCGATAAATACATAATAAAAGAAGTACCCCGGTTAAGAAGTACTTCTTGTCTAGCGAATAAGTATGCTGAGTTACTTTTTCGCGTATTTCTTACGATATTGCTTAAGAAGCTTATCCTTATTAACAGCGCAATAAGCGCAATCACCTGTTGGCAAATTATGAGCACGCTTATAAATATAACGTCCAAGGAGAAACGAAATGAAAGTTATGGAAGTAACGCTAACAAGAATAATCAATATCGTATTAAGCATAATTATTTAACTAACGCTTTGGCGTCCTTTCTTTTATTCACATAGTGAATGATGAAACCAGCAGCCACAGCAGCGGCAATCATCGCTAATGTGGTTGGAATAGCCCAAGCTAAGCTTTCTTTAGCAAACATGCTTAAGAAGCAATAGATGAAGGAAGCACCAATATAGCTAGCGACAATCCAGAAGAGTAATGTCCATTTGAATTGACCCTTTGCTAATTCTGCTCTAGCAGTAGCAACTGCGGCAAAGCATGGAATGGTTAACATATTAAACGCAATGAAGGAGATACAACCTTGCCATGTAATGCCAGTGGCACTAATCATTGCGACAGTTGAAGCAACACCTTCTTCGACATCTTCCGCCATAGCGAGTTCTGGACGAACGGCGATAATAATCGCGGCTAAAGCACTGAATGTTGCAATAACGTTTTCTTTAGCGATTAAGCCAGTCACCGCGGCAACTGCGAAGACGAAGCCATAAGCTGTTAATTGACTACCAAAGCCTAATGGAGTGAATAAAGGTTGAATTAATGAACCTAAGCCTTGGAGGATAGAACCTTCAAATGTACCTAAGTAAGCCCAGTTCCAACCAAAGTTAGATAAGAACCAAACAACAATGGTGCTGGCTAAGATAATGGTAAAGGCTTTCTTCACGAAGTGTTTAGCCTTATCCCATAAGTGAATCATTAAAGCCTTGAATTGTGGCCAGTGATAGGCTGGAAGTTCCATAATGAATGGCGCAGCATCGCCTCTCATTGTGGTCTTTCTCATAATAATTAAGCATGTTAATGCGGCCACGATACCGACAACATACATGGAGTAAGTAATAATATCAGCGTTACCGAAACCAAAGACTTCAACAATACCACCGGCAATAGCCACTAAGATTGGAAGTTTTGCACCACATGAGAAGAATGGAATAACTCTAATTGTGGCGGTCTTTTCTTTTTCATCCGCTAAGGTACGGGTATTGATCATCGCAGGAACAGAGCAACCAAAGCCCATGATCATTGGGATGAATGCACGACCTGATAAACCGAACTTACGGAAGATTCTATCTAAGATAAAGGCGACACGTGCCATATATCCGCTGTCTTCCATAATGGAGAAGAATAAGAATAAGAATAAGATTTGTGGTAAGAATCCTAAGATAGAAAGTAAACCATCTAAAGCACCATCACAGACAAAGCCTGTAAACCATTGTGCTTCTTCTGGTAAACCACTTTCCATCGCGCTTCTTAAGACGCCTAAACCAATGCCAGGAACGTCATCACCAATTAACGCTCCTTTAAGCATGTCAACGAAATTGAATAAGATGACACCAGGTGAATTAATACCAGCATCAGTCCAAATCAAACCTTCAAAGATGGTGCCTTCAAATGAAGGAGCGACATCAGAGAATAAACCGCCTAAGAAGAATAAGTTTTCAGAGAATGTTAAGTGGAAAACTAAGAACAAGATAGCGGCGAAGATTAATAAGCCCCACACTTTGTGTGTTAAGACTCTATCGATACGGTCACTTCTTGTGCTATTGGCGTTCTTTTTCGCCTTCTTAGCTTCTTTTTCGTTTTTAGGTTCTTTAACTTCTTCCTGATGTTTTTTCAAAACGCTGGAATAGTTATTAGCGATATAGTTATATCTTTTATCAGCAATGATGGCTTCAATATCATCTCCAAAAACATCGTTTTTGATGGTCTTTTTGAATTCTTCCACCATTTCTAAAAGATCTTTATGATCTTTAACTTCTAATTCATCACCTTCAGCGAGTTTAATCGCATGGAATAATGGATTAGCGACTTCTTTACCTTTAAAAGCAATTCTTAAATCACCGATAAGGTGTAATAAGTCTTGATCTTCAAGCACTGTTTGACCTTTTCTTGGTGTTTGACTTGCTTTATACGCAACTTGCATTAAGTCATCGAGGTTACTTTCCTTTAAAGCGGACACTTTAACAACAGGGACACCTAATCTCTTTGATAAAGTTTCTTCATCGATTTGATCACCCGCTTTATCGAGGACGTCAATCATGTTAAGAGCGACAACCACTGGAACATCAATTTCTAATAATTGAGTTGTTAAATATAAGTTTCTTTCTAAGTTTGTGGCATCAACGATGTTAATCACACAATCTGGTTTTTCATCGAGGATGTAGTTACGAGAGATGACTTCTTCGTTAGTGTATGGACTTAAGGAATAGATACCTGGTAAGTCAACGATAGCGATTGGTTCATCTAACTTCTTATAAGTACCGTCTTTCTTTTCAACGGTAACGCCTGGCCAGTTACCGACATGCGCGGTACTACCAGTAAGGGCATTGAATAATGTGGTTTTACCACAGTTTGGATTACCCGCTAAAGCAAAATGTTTCATATTACTTCGCGTCCTCCACTTCTAACACTACTAACTGTGCCTCAGTTTTTCTGAGTGTTAGTTCGTATCCTCTGATAGTGACTTCAAGAGGATCACCTAATGGGGCTTTTTTTCTGAAATATACAGTCGCACCTGGGGTTACTCCCATGTCGAACAATCTTCTACGAAGGCGTCCCTCACCTTCTACTTTCTTAATAAGGCCAGTCTCGCCTATACGGAATTGGTCTAGTGTTTTTAGCATAACTCCTACCTTTCTACGCTACTAGAATTTTGGAAGCAATCGAGCGATCGAGCGCAAGTCTGCCATCCTTAACGATGATAATAACTCCTCCATTCATTGAAGATACAACGGTCACCTTAGCGTTGACCAAAACACCTAAACTTTCTAAGTGCTTTTTGTTTTTCTCATCAGCGAGCACTCTGATGATTGTGACTTCTTCATTAATTGGAGCAAGAGCTATTGGCATACTATTTACTTCCTTTCAGTTAGTTACTACTAACATATTCCTCAAAAATAATAGTTAGTCTAAACTAACCACTATATTATATATTAAATATATTCCTTGTCAAATTATATTAATAAAAAAAGACGCCCCTACCGGCAAATAGGAGCGTCCCGGAGAAAGAACATTACTTGCTTTCTTTTTCTTTTTTGTCTGTGATGATCTTGTTGCCGAAGTAGCCTAATAAGACACTCTTGAGGTCAATACCTAAGGTCTTATTGAGACCAGCGAAGATTTGATCACCGTGTTGTTGGATTTCAGAA
>CADCJP010000026.1 GCA_902801805.1 uncultured Erysipelotrichaceae bacterium
TTTTGAGAAGGACAAAGCCTTCGTCACAGATTTGTTCGTTCACCTTAGAGCCGGATTTAATGTAGTTATTCTTTTCAGTGTTTTTAGAATAATCGCCGATGAATTCTGCATTAACGCCTTTAATGCCATTGCCCAAAGCCAAAGGCAAAGTCATACCCATAAGAAGAACAGAAAATAAAATCTTTCTTTTCATAATTTTCCCTTTCAAAATTATTTTTTCTTATGCCGTTTGTTTCCTTAAGAATACAAACTAAGTTCTTATTTATTATCGGTCATTTTAATAAAAATGAATACGATTTTTTTGTTATCATCGGAAAATTATTCCACAAAAAAGAAAAAAGAGCCGAAGCCCTTTTATTCATTTTTATTAGATTATATCTATTTAAAATATAGTTTGTGCGCGTAACCAACTGGCTCTTCAGTAACATTAATTCCAAGAGCGGTTAAAGTTCTTAAATCTGCGTCAGAAAGGATACATGAGCAGTGTGCTTCTGAACCCTTTAACTTTGGAATTTGTTTAAGCGCTAATTCGGCTAATGGGTTGCTACTTGCTTGAATAGCCAAGGCAATTAAGATTTCTTCACTACGGATACGTGGGTTTTCTTTCTTTAATGGACCAGTTTTTAAATCGGCCATTGGGGTCACCACGTGTGGTGAAATAAGGTGAATACTATCATCAATTTTGCCTAATACTTTTAATGTATTTAAGAGCATTGCCGCTGGAGCACCTAATAATCTAGAACGCTTACCAGTGATGATCTTGCCGTTAGGAAGTTCAATAGCCACGACTCTTTCTTTACATTTATTAGCTTTGTCTAAGCATGCTTTCACTGTTGGTCTATCATCAGTTGTAATGTCTAAAGCGGTCATTAATGATTCTTCTTTGGTAATTGTTTCGTCAGCGAATTTACCTAAGTAGACATTTTTCCTAGCTTGATAGTATCTTCTAATGACTTCTTGTTTACTTGCTTCACAAGCCGCGGCATCGTTAATAATCGCAAAGCCAACCATATTAACACCCATATCAGTTGGAGATTGATATGGAGAAGAACCATAAATCTTTTCGAATATAGTCTTTAATAATGGGAATGTTTCAATATCACGGTTGTAGTTAGTTGTGGTAATGCCATACGCCGCTAAATGGTATGGGTCAATCATATTGACGTCCGCTAAATCAACAGTGGCAGCTTCATAAGCTAAGTTCACTGGATGTGATAATGGAAGATTCCACACTGGGAATGTTTCATATTTCGCATAACCAGATTTAATACCACGGTTCATGTCATGATATAACTGACTTAAACAGACCGCCATTTTACCTGAACCAGGACCTGGTGCGGTCACAACGATTAATGGTTTTGTGGTTTCCACATAATCATTCTTTTCAAAGCCATCACTACCGAAAACAGAGACGAGGTTATGTGGATAACCCGCGATTGTGTAGTGTTTATAAACTTTAATACCGTTTTTTCTAAGTTTAGTGGCAAATGTTTTTAAGACTGGACTTTCTTCATAGAAACAGAAGACCACACTAGAAACATATAAACCCGCTTCTTGATAGGCATCGATTAATCTTTCGACTTCGGATTGATAAGTGATACCTAAGTCATTTCTAACTTTGTTAGATTTGATATCGTTCGCGTTGACCGCCATGACGATTTCCGCGTCATCTTTTAATGTTAATAACATTTGAAGTTTTGAATCTGGTTCAAAACCTGGTAAGACTCTACTAGCATGGAAGTCATCGAATAACTTACCACCAAATTCGAGGTAAAGTTTACCGCCAAAAGATTTAATGCGTTTTAAAATCTCCTGACGTTGGATTTTCAGATATTTCTTATTATCAAAGGCTATTTTCTTCTTATTCGTCGGCATAGTTATCAAAGTATCCTTGAATCAAGACAACAGGTGTACCTTTATCACCAGAGCCACTTGTTAAGTCACATAATGAGCCTAATAAGTCAGTGATTTGTCTTGGGGTTGTGCCTTCAGAGGCCATCTTGCCAACGAGGTCTTTTTCTTTAGCCTTAATATCTTCTTTAATCGCATCAGCGAGAGCTTTACCGGTTAAACCTTTATATGCATTGTCCGCTAAATATTTGAGTTTTAATTCGTTTGGTGTACCTTTTAAGCCCACTGTGTGGAATGGAGAAACAACTGGGTCTGCTAATTCCCAAATCTTACCTTGTGGATCTTTAAAAGCACCATCGCCATACACCATGACTTCAATGTGCTTACCAGTTTTTTCTAATAAATCAGCTTGCACACCTTCGACGAGAGATTGACCATCTCTTGGGAATAATTTCACGGTTTCTTCAGTGGCTTTATTAGTGCCTAATAAGCCATACTTTTCGTTATAACCAGAACCATTAACTGGAGCGGTTAAAATATCATCAAGGGCTAAAACGAGTTCAGCGCCTTTATCTTTTAATAAACGTTTTGTGGCAAATCTTGTGTGAATGTCACACGTTAAGACTTTCTTAGTGTAATTTAAGATTGCTTCAGCGCGGTTAGCAAAGATAATCACCGCTTCCGCTCCTTGCTCTTCAATTAACTTTTTATAGTAATCAACATAGTCAACACCAGTGAATTCATGGACTCTATAACCAAATAATTCACGATATTTTTCTAACGACAAAACATCGCTATATGGATTAATACCTGCTTCATAAACTTGATCAGCGGTAATTAAAGCATTACCAACTTCATCACTTGGGTAAGAAAGCATTAAGTAAACTTTCTTCACACCTCTAGCGATACCTTTGAGTAAAATAGCGAATCTATTTCTACTTAAAATAGGAAAAATGACCGCTAATTCGTCGCCACCGGTTTTCTTTTTAACATCGTCAGCAATATTATCGACTGAGGCGTAATTGCCTTGGCAGCGAGCGACGATACTTTCGGTGATTGCGACAACATCGCGATCATGGAATTTGAATCCTTCATTTTCTGAGGCTTTTAAAACTGAGTCGACAACGATTTGTCTTAAGTTATCACCAGTTTTTAATACAGGGAGTCTCACCCCTCTAGATGTCACACCAACACATCTCATAATTTAGTTTCTCCTTCTATTTAGCACCCTTCTTTTCGAGGATGTTTCTAGCGACATAAACGCCACACGCTCCCGCTTGGGCTAAGCCACGGGTGAGACCCGCACCATCACCACCAACGTAGAGGTTTTTAATATCTTTGACTTCGAGTTTGTTATCAATTTGTGGGTGAGCGCTATAGTATTTAGCTTCAACGCCATAGAGTAATGTATGTTCAGTAGCGATACCTGGAGTGATATGGTCTAAGACTTGAATCATTTCGATAATCGCTTGCATAGTTTTTTGTGGTAAGCATAAGGCCAAGTCACCTGGAACCGCTTCTTTTAAGGTTGGTCTAACAAAGCCTTCACGGATACGTTTAACAGTGCTACGTCTACCTTGTTTGATATCACCAAAGCGTTGCACTAAAACAGAACCACACGCTAATTGGTTAGCTAATGAGGAAACTTTTAAAGCATATTCGTTTGGTTTTTTGAATGGTTCTTCAAAGTGATGAGTCACTAATAAAGCAAAGTTAGTGTTTTCACTGGATAAAGATGGGTCATTATATGAGTGACCGTTAACATTAACCACACCTTGGTAGTTTTCCATAACGACGTGACCACCTGGGTTGGAGCAGAATGTTCTAACAGTGCTACCGGTGCTCGCTTTGAAAAGGAACTTACCTTCGTATAAGTTTTTATTAATTTCTTCCATGACCATATTTGGGCATTCAACACGAACACCGATATCCACTTGGTTTTGGGTCATTTCGATATTGAACTTTTCAAATAAGTCAGTGAGCCAAGCACTACCTTCACGACCGACCGCTAATAAGACATAGTCAGCGTCAATTCTTTCGCCATTTGCTAAGATTACACCTTTAACTTGTCCTTCTTCCACGACGATGTCTTTGACTTCGGTGGAGAATCTAGCGTCAATCTTCTCTTGTAAATCGATATATATTCTTGTGAGAATCTTTAAGTTTTCTTCAGTACCTAAGTGTCTAACTTTGCTATGTAAAAGCTTTAAGCCAACAGACATAGCTTTCTTTTCAATTTCTCTGACTTCCTTGGTATATGGGTCAGTAATGACTGGAGTAGCACCATATTTAAGGTTGATTTCATCGACATAGTGAATGAGATCCATTAAGGCATCTTGGTCGATATAATCTTGTAACCAACCACCAAATTCAGAGGTGATGTTAAATTTGCCATCAGAATAAGCACCAGCGCCACCAAAACCATTAGTGATGGAGCAAGCTGGGAAGCATTCTTGATAGCCTTTGATATTTCTTGGGCACTTTGTTAATTTGTGTTCTAAGACTGGGCAGTGTCTCTTTTCAATTGAGAGACCCTTATCTATAAGGAGCACCTTTAATTTTGGGTTTTTGTTGACTAATTCGTAGGCACAAAAATATCCACTTGGGCCTGCACCAACAATCACGACATCGTATTTCATACCGGTATCTCCTTTAAGTCTTTTCCACAAAGAAAAAACACTATTTAAGTATAGATTATGCACGCGTGATTGTTAATATATTTTTGACAATTTTGAACGAAAGAAAATCGACCTATCTAGGATGTAGTTTAAAGAGATATAAAAGTTTATTAGTGGTCATTTAAAAAGATGACTTCACCGCTATTCTTGATACTTTCAATATTTTTTATGCTTATCCAAGCATCATTTCTCTAATTGTGTCGATTTCTTGTTGCTGAACACCTTTGTTGAGTAAGAAGTTGGTGGCTTTTTCTTGTAAGGTATCGCCTTTGGTCTCTTTAATTGCTTTAACGTAGCCATCAGCGATAAAAGATTTATCACGTGAACCACCGATATTACCAAAGTTGGAGAACAAATAATCTCTCCATAAATCTTCTTCATTAACACCGACCACACTATTGATTAACCAAGCGACATAGCCAGTACGGTCTGTACCAATTGAGCAATGGAAGAAAGCGGGATAGTTTTCTTTATTACCTAAAATAGAAAATACTTTTCTTAAAGATGGATCGTTTTCACTAGAGTCCACCCCTATGCTATAGTCCATTGGACATTGATAGTATTTCACGTTATTACCGATAACGCTTAAGCCTTCAGTTAAACCACCGACTTCATTGTTTTCCACCAATCTTAAATCGATTTCAGTTTTAACTTTAAGTTCTTTATGCATCGCTTCAATGCCTTTAGAAGTGATTCTCACATCCACTTCTTCAACGTCATTTCTATTTAATCTACCTGTACGGAACAAGACACCTTGCTTACTAACCCCGTCTTTAGTGGTATATCCCCCGATATCTCTCGCGTTTGTCACACCAGAAATATAAAGATTTCTCACTAGCTGTGCGGAAGTCACGAATGAATCTTCTTTAATGCTTTTACCATTCGATCTAACGTCATAATAATACTTCGTATTAATCTTTAAATTACTAAATGATATTTTCGCCTCATCAGTGGTATAGGTATTCATATCAATAAAATTAGGATTATCCGCGAGATAAACAGTATATGGAGCTTCCGCTTCTTCCCAAGTAAATGTTGGGGTTAACGGTCTAGAAAGCTCTTCCGCTCCTCGAGCGTATAAATTAACTTTATCAAGTGGTCCAGAAAGATATACCCTTTGGACTTCTGAATGTAAAATAACTCTTCCTTCATCAGGATCAGTTTCTTTAACTTCTCCGCTACCACTATTACCTTTGTTACAGCATGATAAAAGGACAGCGAAAACAACAAAAAATAGTGCGTGTTTTTTCATTGCTAGATTACCTTTCTCTTTAATCACAAAATTATCAAAAAGTATGGTGTCTTGCAACAAAAATAAAAAGACCGGACTTTTGCATCCGGTCTTTATTAGTTATTGATGAGATTAGAAGTTTTCGTCAATGTACTTAGCAATGATTGGCGCTAAGGAGACAATACTGACGACGTCTTCTTCTTGTGGGATAGAATCGCTAATAGCGATGTCTAAGATGCCACATCTATATAGTTTCGCGAGGGCATTCTTTGAGAAGATACCATGGCAAGCACAGATTAAGATACCTTTTGCTTCATTTTTGAGAAGTTCTTTACTCGCGGCAATAATTGTGCCACCAGTATCGATGATATCATCAATCATCAAACAGTATTTGTCCTCAACTGGTTCACCTTTAATGTTAGTAATAACGGCCTTATTTGGTTCAGGACGGTATTTATTTAACACTGCGATTGGTAAATCACCTAAATCTTTAGATAAATGTTTTGCTCTTTCGAGGCCGCCTTTGTCTGGAGAAACGATGACGACGTCCTCAAGCTTAACTTTTAATGTTTTTAAGCGTTTACGGTAATAATCAGCAAACACTGATGAGGAATATAATTCCACCGCTTCCATGTTTTCGAAGTATGGTTGCATTGAACCACTGTGGTAATCAACAGATACAACTCTGTTACATCCAGCTTCTCTTAAGCAATTAGCGACTAATTTCGCACTAATTGGATCGCCGAAATCGATTGTTCTGTCTTGTCTCACATATCCAAAATATGGAATGATCGCGGTAATGGTTTTAGCTTCACCTCTCTTAAGAGCATCGATGAAGATCAATAATTCCATTAATCTGTCGTTAACTGGGTTACAGGTTGAATGAATAACAATGCAATCCTTACCTCTTACGTCAACGTTTGGTCTGGTAAAAATTTCATTATCTGCGAATCTTCTGCAGATAGATGGTGCTTTTTCCACACCGAGTTCTTCACACACCCTGTACGCTAGTTCTTCACAGGATGTTAAAGAGAATACTAATACTTGTTCTTTATTTGTCATGTCTTTCTTTCCCTCTTTCAACTGAAAGGAATTTCTACAGATCAATAAGTTGATTAATTAAATAATAGGTCTATCTTCGGTTGTACCGTTTGTTGTGCCGAATGTTCTATCACCACAGTCACCTAAGCCTGGGCAGATATAAGCATTTTCGTTTAAACAACGGTCAAGGGCACCAATGTAAACTGGAATATCTGGATATTTTTTCACAAATGCTTCCACGCCTTCTGGTGCAGCGATAATGCAGACGAAGGTAATCTTTTTAGCACCATGCTTTTTGAGCATACCCACCGCATCAATAGCGGAGCCGCCTGTAGCGAGCATTGGGTCGACTAAATAGACGTCTTTTTCTGAAATATCCGCTGGTAATTTACAGTAGTATTCAACTGGTTTCTTGGTGACTTCGTCACGATAGAGACCGATGTGACCACATGTACATCCAGGAAGTAAATCAAGCATTCCATCGGCCATACCTAATCCAGCACGAAGAATTGGGACGAAGCAAAGAGCTTTACGTTTGACAACTGGTTGAATTGTCTTTTCAATTGGTGTTTCAATTTCCACCATTTGAGTTTCAGCGTTTCTTAATGCTTCATATCCTTCCAAAACGGATATTTCTTTAACAAGCATTTTGAATTCACTAGTTTTAGTTGTCTTATCTCTAAGCTTTGTAATTTTGTGCTTGATCAATGGATGGTCAAGAATGTGGACTGTTGGATAATTTTCAAAAGCCATTATCTAATCCTCAACTATTTTTCTTCGGAAGCTGCTTCTTGTTCTTCGTCATTGCTATTTCTTCTGAAGAGACGGACAAAGACGTTAACAAGGATGCCAAGGATTAAGGCACATGCAACTTCAGTAAGGGTGACTTTGCCGATTGTGAGGCTGAGACCACCGATACCTGCAATAAGTATAACACTAACCACGAAGAGATTTCTATTATCACCTAAATCAGAACCTTGAATCATCTTTAAGCCGGAGACTGCGATGAAGCCGTATAAAGCGATACAGACACCACCCATGACACAGCTTGGGATTGTGGCTAAGAAGGTTGAGAATGGAGCGATGAATGATAAGACGATAGCCATGAACGCTGTCACAATGATTGTTCTGATGGAAGCGTTACCGGAAATCGCAACTGTACCAACGGATTCACCATATGTTGTATTTGGGCAGCCGCCGAAGAAGGCGCCAGCCATGGAACCAACACCATCACCGAGTAATGTTCTGTGTAAGCCTGGTTCATTTAATAAATCTCTATCAATGATGGAGCTTAAGTTCTTGTGGTCAGCAATGTGTTCAGCGAAGACGACGAATGCGACTGGGACATAAGCAACTGCGACGGAACCAAAGTAAGCGAAGAATTCACCAGCGTTTGCGAAATCTTTGAAGCCATTGAACGCTTCAATGAAGGTGAATTTTGGTAACCATTGCATATTTTGGAATAAGCTGAAGTTGATAACTTTTAACGCATCATTGTTGGCGGCATAACCGATACCTGTGAATAATGCGGCAACGGCATAACCAGCCAAGATACCAATGATGAATGGAATCATCTTCATGAATTTCTTAGCATAAACGGAAACGAGGATTGTGGTGAATAATGTCACTAAGCCACAGAGTAAGGCGATCCACATATTTGTGGAAACGACTGTTGTGTTGTATGTGGCATAGAAATTACCATCTAAAAGATCGATTGAACTAATGAGGCTATCACCTAAGTTAGCAACACCATCAGCGTTTAAGACTTCTGATGCAACGGCTGGGATGTAGTGAGAACCACTTAATAAATCACCGACAGCGTTACCTGCTAATGATAAACCGATGATAGCGACTGTTGGGCCGATAACAACGGCTGGCATTAATTTATTGATCCATCTTGTACCAACGAATTTAACAATGAGAGCGATGATGACATAGACTAAGCCAGCTAAGATAGCACCAAGGATAATACCTAAGTAACCACCAGCGGCACTAGCAGCACCACCGAAAGCCGCAAACATGGAACCGATGAATGCGAATGAACTGCCTAAGAAGACAGGTGATTTGAATTTTGTGAATAATAAGTAAACCAATGTACCAACACCAGCACCGAATAAAGCTGCGGATTGGCTCATGCCGTGACCAATAATTGCTGGAACTGCGATTGTAGCAGCAAGAATGGCTAATAATTGTTGTAATGCGAAGACAAAGGTTTTACCCCAACTTGGCTTATCTTCTACATTGTAGATTAAGTTTGTTTTTGCCATAACGTTTCTCCTTTCGTGCAAAAAAAATCACCCGACAATAAGGGGTGACTACAAACAGACAGGAATAGCGAATGAGAGGGAATTTTGAGGGAAGAAACCCCCTAATGCAGATGGGTTCTTACACTTTCTAATTCGTCTCTTCATAGGAATCCTTTGCCTAAAACTTTATCACATGCATATGATATTGCAAACTATTTTTTCAGATTTTTTTCGCCTTCAAACATAATCATATATTTTGTCAAAAGATTGTCCTAAAAATTGCCTCAAACAGATTGAGAAAAAAGCCCTAGTGAGTTAGAATAATGTTTGTCTTTCTTAAATATTGAGGTGCTTATTATGACCAAAAAAGAACAAGTGATTTTAGAATCAGAAAAACATATTAAAGATGTTCCTGGTTTTCCTAAACCAGGCATTATTTTCAAAGATATCGTGCCTGTGTTTGAAGATCCAGAATATCTCCAAAAAGTGTTCGATGTCATGGTCGAAGAATTAAAAGAAAATAATATTCAATTCGATAAAATCGTTTGTCCAGAAGCGAGAGGTTTCCTCTTTGGTCCAACATTGGGTTTATTAACAAAGAAGGGTGTGGTCATGGCGAGAAAGCCAGGTAAACTCCCAAGACCAGGTAACTGTGTTTCTTATAATTTAGAATATGGCACCGCTACTCTCGTTATTAGTGAAGATTCCATTAAACCAGGCGACAAAGTTTTAGTGGTTGATGACTTATTAGCGACAGGCGGTTCAGCGAAAGCTTTATGCGAACTCGTTGAAAGAAGTGGCGCTTCTGTTGCCGGTGTAATGTTCTATATCGAACTCACCCCTCTCAAAGGCCGTGAAATACTCAAAAAATACCCAGTAATTTCTATCGTTCCTGTTGAAGCTTACTAAACA
>CADCJP010000027.1 GCA_902801805.1 uncultured Erysipelotrichaceae bacterium
CATAGCCGACCGCGAAAGAAATGTCGTTCTTTTTAGACTTTTTATGTAACTTAGCGATATAGTCGATGATTTGCTTTTCCTCAACGTTTCTTAAAATGACCACAAATTCATCACCACCGACTCTAAAGATTTCATCTTCAGTAAAGGTACTGATTAAAGTATGCGCAGCGCGTCTAATGAGATTATCACCCGCGATATGGCCTTCATTATCGTTAACTTTCTTTAATCCGTTAATGTCAAAGAATAATAAAGCTGTAGGAGCGTCCTCTAATTCAAAGATTTCATTCATGTAACTATTGAGTCTATTACGGTTATATAAACCTGTTAAAACATCAATAGATGAGAGCTTGGTTAATTTATCTAAGAGTAAGTGATTGCCAATTTGTGAACCTAAGACAAAGGTGGTCATTTCTAAAATCTCTTTAATCTTTGGAGTGTCATCCGCTTTAAAGTCAGTGACCCACATATATCCTAAAGAAGTATTACCTGATTTAAGTTTAAATAAGACAAGTGATTCGATATTGCTACTCACTAAAGATTCATACCAGACTGGATTATTTTCCTTAATGTATTCCATGCCTTTTTCATCATCAATGATGATGCAGTTACCATTTTTCATGATTAAATCATCCCATGTCTTAACCACATCATAGAAGGAATCATCAACATAGGCTTTCATCCCTCTTCGATGACTATTTAAATCATAGTCTTCAGCGAGGATATCTAAACGTTTCTTATCATCATCCACTAAAAGGATGCAGCAGAACAAAGCATTACAAATCTTTCTAATTTCTCTAGTGACGTTCTTTAAAGAACCCTTAAAGTCAGCGGTATTAGATAACTGTAATGTCGTATTTAAAACTTGGCTATAAATATCATCACTTGGATTAACTAGAAGTTCAGGATTAAAGACATCGTTTATTTCCATGATATATAAACAATAGGCAAGCTTTTCGTCTTCACATTCAATTGGAATGAATAACATATGCATCCAAGCGTGGAAATGTTCCGGGTAAGCATATGAATGAAGTAGTTCCTTTTTAATCGCAGAACGGAAACAATATTCTTCAAAGTTAAGATTCTTTTCTAAATAGTCAGTGTAAATACTATTAGGAGCAAAGACGTGTTTAGCATAAAAGTCTGAATTAAAGGAGTTAACGTAAACATCGTTACCATCCACTATTCTGATTTCGCGATTGTTCTTTTCCTCTTTTTCAATAGAAACAACACAAGCTGTTTGTTTGAAGCAGTTACAAAGTTCTCTAAAATTCATCATATTATTCACCCACTATAAAACATGTTTTATTACACATTTGAATAATAACAAAATGAACGCCACAAAAGTGTCATACAAAAAAAGCCCTGATTTTCTCAGGACTTAATCTACTGTTTTGGATCCGAAGCGTACCGATAATTATGGGGTTTAGTATTTAATTGATTATTGCTCTAAACGATAATCAACAGCGGCTTTTAATTCAAAATAATAGTGATAGAAATATACTTGGTAATAAGAGAAACCACTTGTTGAGAAATTAATTTGATAGCGGTAAGTGGATTTGTTAACAGACACTTGTTCCCAACCAATAGTAGTATTTTTCATATTGGCGAACATTGGTTTATATCTAATTGGATGTTCTGGTCTAACGAATGAACAAGTATTACCTACATCTGTCACAATTTGCATTTCAATAATGTATTGATTTTCTGTAGTGAAGCAATAATGCTTATCAACGCATTCGACAGGAGTAACACCATCAGCTTCATAGACTCCCAATAGTTCAATCCAACCAATGCTGTATATATCTTCCCAGGAGATACCAATGCCTTCTGAAGCATGATAAGCGAAGTGACCATAATCCAACACATATTCATCGCTTGTCATACCTGGTTCAAGCCATTTAACAATGAGGCGATTATCCATCATATCTAATTTGAAGTCATAATCGAATTTAATAGTAGAAACAACTTCGCTATAGAGCAATCTATTATGATAGACATCATAGATAACAAATGTACGTTCACCATCTTGAACTGTTTCAAACACTAAATCACGATGTGAATCTTTGTTAATTTCAGAAGCATAAATCTTATTAGTGCTATCGATATCTAAAATCTTGTTGTCCCCTAAGAACACTTCGTTTTGTGTCACTCTAAAGGTTTCATCGAATTCATCTAAACTGAAGTTAGCGGTTTCTGGAACAGAAGCATCGAACACTAATTGATCCACACCACCATAATTGTTAGTAATTTCAATGAAAGCATCTAAACCGAAATGCTCTCTGATTTCACCGATTGTGCAAACGAAGGATGAACTATCGTAGAAAAAGGTTTCTGTATTAATTGGATATTCGGTACCATCAACATCAATTGCGGACAATGTATCTAATTCACGTATGCCTTCAGTTGTGCCACTGAAATATAAGGTTACAAATCTTTTATTTGTAAGATCAGTGACATAGTCAAATCCTTCAATACTCTTATGAGCGGAGAATTGGAAAAACGCTCGATTGCCATTACGATAAGGAGCGCCACGATTAACTAGGCATGAATAATATTTTTCACCATTGTTTAAAATGAGCATATCTTGTTCAAGGTAACTATTTTGAATGACAAGACCTTTGATATGTCCGTTTCCCACTCTTTCATCAAGGAAGATGTTATCTTCAGTATCAAATTCGAAGAACATGAAATCAGAGAATGTTATTTCCAAATCTAATGGGATTGGACGATGTTCTCTACCATAGTTATCTGTGAAGCGTTCACGTAATTCAACGTATGTACCTGGCGCTTCCGCTTTTTTGTATTTAGGACGGAGAACTGTATTTTTACTAGTGTTTGTATTTGATTCTTGATTATTGGCAAGATAAGAGTAATACGCCACTTCGTTAAAAGTATCACATTTTGGCTGATAGCCATTCATATTATAAAAATGTGAAGCCTTTTCATTGTAATTATTATTGTTGCTACTATGACTGCTATTGGAATTGTAGCCACTACTTAAAGAGGATGGAACAATAGAAGGTGCCACCCCACTTCTCATAATTGTAGGTACAAGGATGGCCGCTAAAGCGATACAAGCTACCGCTGCACCAATAGGGGCTAATAATATAGGAAAGTTTCTAGTCTTTTTAAGTTTGGTTTGAATGTTATCTAAAGAGCTAATCTCTGGTAATGACGATTCGATTTGATGAAGGCTGTTCTTTTTGATTTCTTTTTCCACTTTTTTCATCTTTATAGACTCCTTTAATCTTCTTAATTGCTTCAGCGTAACGATATTTTGCGGTAGCGGATGGTATACCCACCAGCTCACTAACTTCTTTCCAAGAGAGGCCGAATGTTAATCGGTAACCAATGATCTTCTTTTCTTCCTTAGTTAAATCGTAAGGAAGGAAGTAATCTAATTGACTCTCTTCGTTAGACGCACATATATCCTCTAATATTTCACTACTTTGTTCGCGTGAGAGTTTCTTAGCGTAATCAATCGCTTCATTTTTCGCCATTGCGCACAAATAGGAATGTAATGAGGAGACATCTTTCACTTCGCTTCTTTTTTCAAGAATCTTCATAAAGACATTTTGATAGACATCATCACAATCATCTTTTTGATTAACATATGTTGCAATGATGAAATAAAGAAGGGCTCGATAGCTTTGGTAAACAATAGCGGTTGCCTCTTCTTCGCCTTGAAGAAAGAGTTTAGCGGTTTTGATGGTTACGTTCATTTTGAAAGCAGCTTTCACTAGTTAAGACGATTAAAAATTAGAAAATGGATAAAAACTTTCTTTAAAACAATTATACAAAAAAATCCTGAGATAGACTCAGGACATTTTTACTGTTTTGGTGGATCCGACGAGGATCGAACTCGCTACCTCCTCCATGCCATGGAGGCGCTCTCCCAGGTGAGCTACGGACCCACAGTGCGATATTTATTATACATTAATTCATTAATTAGACAATAAGAAATTATGAGTTTTCGTTGATAATCTTCCAATTGATGAATTCTTCGAGTATTTGATAGAGCTGAAGATATCTATCATTGATAGGTCCGACGTGTTCACCGAGTTCCATAACTTTGTTATCACTTGGATTATATAAATCCCAAGTTGGTAAACCTTCACCATTTGGATTACCTGTTTTAGCAAAGTTAGTCCAATAAGAGACCATCGTTTCCGCTAAGGCGAGATCGGTATCGTTATAACAATATTTACGGCTGGTGTTTTTAACATTGCCATATGCATAGATAAGTTCACCAGCATGATAATTGCCATGGTAACCATTTTCTTTAGTGAATTGATAACGGTAAACAGGTACACCACTTTGATAAGCCATATTTGACCAGGAGTGATGTGGTTGGATAAACCAATAAACAGAAAAGACTTCATTAAAGACATTAAAGGCGTCTTTTTTGATTTCTTCTTCATAAAGATTATAAATCTTTTGCGCGGTTTCTTTATTAAATGTCTTTTCTAATCTAGATAAGATATTACCTTTATTCGTTGGGTTAAATAAATAAGTAGGAACAACGAAAGCATCAGCTTCTTTAACGTTGTAGCCGTTTAATAATATTTCTTCATTATTTTCTTTATTTAAATAGACATCATATGGATCTTTAGTTAAGGCATAACCATCAAGAGTCATGGATGGGTTTTCATATTTAGTATTTACGATTTTAGAAGCACTGACTTTTCTTAAGTCTTCAATAGAGGAACACTTTTGTTCTTTCATGATCTTTTGTCCGACTTCTTGCGCATCTTTCATGGTGCGGTATGTATGTGGCGCTTTTTTCAGCGTTATCATTGACCCATTTAAGCGCCATCACTTGGTCTAACAAACCATAGTTACCAGTTGTGTGATTTGGAGATTCTTTAGCTAAATCCGGATGAGCAAAAAAACCAAAAACACCTAAACGATATTGAATGGTAATCATGATGACTCCACGCTTAGCAACTTCTTCACCGTTGATATCATCATTAGCGCTTGTACCAGTGGTTAAAGAACCACCATGAATATAGAACAAAATTGGCAAATTAGTGGACACGTTACTTGGTTTCCAGATATTTAGGTATAAAGAATCCTCACTCATATTCTGTACTGGATACATCTTATAATCAGGATGCCAACCCTTTTCAGAATAGATGTCCACTAAGGAGTTTATGACTGCAGGTTTATCTGGTTGCATGCTTTTAGGAGCAAACTTATCGCATTCTTTAACGCCTTGCCAATTATCTAGTGGTTGAGGTTCTTTCCATCTTAATTCCCCCACTGGTGCTTTAGCGTATGGTATACCAGCGTAGACTTCGACACTTTTATCTTTATTAAAGACACCTCTAATATCGCCGTTTGCTAAATGCATGACTTCAGTGTGTTCTGGGTTTTTGACTTTGACTGCGCTTTTAGCCTCAACGGTTGGTTTGGCTAAAGGTAAAAGAATAAGGTTTAAAAGAACAAAAGAAATCCAATGAATTAACTTAAAAAGTTTTCTTTTATTACTAACGTAAACAATGGAACCTAATAATAAAGCTATATTAATAATGGATAATACAAGGATAATGATTGGTCCATTGGCTAAATCTAAATAGAAAATGACTAACGCACTGACGACTAGTGCGAGGATGAGTAATAACACTAATGGGATAATTCTTCTTTTCTTCATAGGGGTATTTTACCATGATATTTATAAATATATAGATAGATGCTTTAAAAGAAAAAGGATTCAAATTGAATCCTCTTAAATCTATCTTGGCGCGCTTGAGACGATTTGAACGCCCGACTTCTTCCTTAGGAGGGAAGCGCTCTATCCAGCTGAGCTACAAGCGCGTGACAAATTATTTATTTGTCGTAGCCGTTTGGGTTTTTAGATTGCCATCTCCAGGAATCACGGCAAGCATCTTCGATAGTAAGTTTGGTTTTAAAGCCCATTTCTTCGTAAGCTTTGCTTACTTCAGCATAGTTTTCATCAACATCACCAGGACGTCTTGGGCAAATGACATATGGAAGTTTCATGTTATTAGCCTTTTCAAATGCTTTCACGAGTTCTAAGACTGATGTACCTCTACCTGTACCTAAGTTATAGATCACTAAACCTGGTTTTTGTTCGAGTTTCTTTAAAGCGCATAAATGGCCGTGGGCTAAATCCACAACATGGATATAGTCTCTAACACCGGTGCCATCCACTGTTTTATAGTCATTACCATAAACATTTAAGTGAGGACGTTTACCCACTGCTACTTGTGTGATATATGGCATTAAGTTATTTGGGATACCGTTAGGATCTTCACCAATTAAGCCACTTTCATGAGCACCGATTGGGTTGAAGTATCTTAAGATAGCGATATTCGCTTCTTTATGTTCTTTAGCGTAGTCTTTTAAAAGATATTCGATATCTAACTTTGTTTGACCATATGGGTTAGTGCAGCCACCCACTTTATCTGTTTCTTTAAGTGGGACGTGTTCAGGAACGCCATATACTGTCGCAGAGCTAGAGAAGACTAAGTTAGTCACTTTGAATTCGTCCATGAGTCTAAGTAAGACCTTACTACTACCAACATTGTTATCAAAATATAACTGTGGTTTAGCGACAGATTCCGCCACACTCTTAAGACCGGCAAAGTGAATGATATCAGTGATGTTTTCTTTTTGGAAAACTGCTTTGAGTTTTTCATAATCACAAACATCAACTTCATAGAATCGTGGTGTTTTACCTGTGATTCTTTGAATTCTATTTAAGACTTCTGGTTTGGAATTAACATAGTTATCAACGATAACGACATCATAACCATTATTTAATAATTCAACGACTGTATGGGAACCAATGTAACCTGTTCCACCGGTAACTAAAATAGCCATAAATAACCTCCGTTAGCCAAATATATATTTTACTTAATAAGCGCCAGGAATTCATCTTCGTTTAAAACGGTAATTCCAAGACCTTGTGCTTTATCTAATTTACTACCTGCTTCTACACCAGCGATAACGACATCAGTGGCTTTAGAAACAGAACCCGTCACTTTAGCGCCTAAATTTTCAAGTAATTCAGTAGCTTCTTTTCTACCATAACTAGATAACGTCCCGGTTAAAACCACTGTTTTGCCTGAGAAATAGGAGTCCGCAGCAGAGACTGTTGAACCCTTATATTCAAAGTTCACATTTTGCGCTTTTAAAGCATTAACTGTTTCCATATTTCTTTCATCAGCGAAGAAGTTAACAATACTTCTAGCGACGACTGGACCAACATCAGCGATTTCTAATAACTCTTCTTCTTTCGCAGCAATTAAGTTATCAATATTCATATATTTTCTCGCTAATGTTTTAGCCATCTTTGCGCCGACTTCTTTAATACCTAAACCAAAGAGAACTCTTTCTAAGGAATTAGCCTTACTATTTTCAATAGCCTGGATTAAGTTATCCACTGATTTAGATTTCCAACCATCTAAAGAAATGATTTCTTCACGATGTTCATATAAAGAATAGATTTCACTAACTTTTCTAAAGAAACCTTGGTTAAAGAATTGCTCCGCCACTCTTTCACCTAAGCCTTCAATATCCATCGCATCTTTACTAGAGAAATGGATAATAGATTCAATCTGTCGAGCGTCACAGTGTGGATTTAAGCAGAAATGCATTGCATCTTTTTTCACTAACGGTGAACCACAGACTGGGCAGTTATTAATCATAGCAAATGGGATTTCTGTACCCACTCTTCTTTCTACGACTGGTCTAACGACTTCTGGAATAACATCACCCGCTTTACGGATGACCACAAAATCACCAATCTTTAAGTCTTTATCTTTCACAAAATCTTCATTATGAAGAGTGGCTCTTTGGACTACTGATCCCGCGACTCTCACAGGAGTTAAAACTGCGTTAGGGGTAATCTTACCAGTTCTACCAACAGTGAAGATAATATCTTCTAATTTAGTAATCACTTCTTCAGGTGGGAATTTATAAGCAATCGCCCATCTTGGGGTTTTCGCTGTATAACCAAGCTTGTCATATAATGACATATCATCAACTTTAATGACGATACCATCGATATCATAAGCTAAGCTTGGACGTTTTTCGGTATATTCATCAATGTATTTAAGTACTTCATCAATGCCGTTACATAATCTTCTTTCTGGGTTGGTTTTAAAACCAAGAGAGTCCGCCATTTTGAGTGCTTCGCTATGGTATCTAATACCAAAATCAGCAGCATTAACAAAGTAATACCAGAAGGCATCTAAACCACGGGAAGCGGCAATTGAACTATCTAATTGTCTAATACTACCAGCGGCAGCGTTTCTCGCATTAGCGAATAAAGGTTCACCTGTTTGTTCTCTTTCTTTATTAAGTCTTTCAAGTGACTTTTTAGGCATGAAGACTTCACCTCTAATTTCAAAGTCTTCGTTTAAATTGATGTGGGATGGTATTGATTTAATGGTCATGACGTTAGCGGTCACGTCTTCACCAGTTGTGCCATTACCTCTAGTCGCAGCGTACTCTAAATTACCTTTGTAACTAAGTGACATACCAAGACCATCAATCTTCATTTCCGCCATATAGGTGACTTTATCTAAGCCTGTGATTTCTCTGACTTTCTTATCAAAGTCTCTTAAGTCGTCTTCATTAAAAGCGTTAGCTAAAGAAAGCATCATTCTTTTATGAGTGACTTCTTTAAATTTATCTTGAACAATGCCCCCGACTCTTTGAGATGGGCTTAAAGGAGAACGATATTCAGGATTATCGTTTTCTAACATGATTAATTCCTGCATTAAGCGGTCATATTCCGCATCGGATACAGAAGGATTATCTAATACATAGTATTCGTAGTTATATTTTTCTAATAGATTACGAATCTCGTCTATTCTTTCCTTAACACTCATGCTTCGTGTCCTCCCTTAGAAACACTTGGGTGTGTTCCTAAAATTGATTTCTCTCCGTGTTCTTCGAAATTGACTTTGATGATGTCGTCACCTTCTAAGGCCACAACAACACCTCTACCAAGTTTTTTATGAATGACAATATCACCAACTTTCCAATCAGTGACGTCATTTCTCACATCATCAAAAATTGGAGTGCTTGGTTTCTTTTCTTCTTTTTCAAAGTCTAAATGATCACCATCATTAAAATGATAAACCTTTGGTCTTTGGAATGGGGAACGTTGGGTACTAGCGAAGATATTATCTCTATTTTGTACCACTTCATTACCAGATTCTTTTAAGAACTGTGAAGGTATTAAGCTACCTTGTAAGACATATGAATAGTCCATCGCTAAGGTGAGATAGAGTTTCTTCTTTGCTCTAGTCATCGCAACATAGGCTAATCTTCTTTCTTCTTCCATCGCGATATAGCCACCTTCAAGCATCGCTCTTTGGTTAGGGAATACGCCTTGGTTGAATCTTAAAACAAAGACAACGGGGTACTCTAAACCTTTTGCAGTGTGGACGGTCATTAAGGTCACATGGTCACCATCAACGATTTCATCTTGTGCGCTTAATAAAGCAATGTTTTGTAAGTATTCATCAAAGGTGGATGATGGATTGTTCTTTAAATAGTGACGGATATCTTCAAATAAGGCTTTAACGTTTTCAATACGTTCATCACCATCATCTTCTTTTCTTAAGTGTTCTTGATAGCCCACTGACCAAATCATATCTTCTAAGATTTTAGAGAAGACTTCTTCGTTCTTTTTGATATCTTCTCTCGCAATATCGATAAGCTTGACCATGGATTTTAATGAATTAATTAAAGATGTTTTGATTTCAGAATCATTTGGATCAACATCTTGAATGTATTCATACATGGACTTATTAGCGAGACTAGCTTCATTCTTTAATAAGTTTTCTGAAGTCTCACCAAAACCTCTCTTAGGCACGTTAAGAATACGTGAGAAAGAGATATCGTCTTTGGTATTAACGATTAAATGGAAATAGGCTAAGACGTCTTTAATTTCTCTTCTTTGATAGAACTTTGTGCCACCAAAGATCTTATACGGTATTTGATAACGGGTAAGAGCCGCTTCAAAGTCCATTGTGATATAGCTAGAACGATATAATAAAGCGATATCACTATAGTTATAACCACCATAATCTTTAAGTTTTTTAATCTCTCTAGCGACATAATCCGCTTCTAATCTACCTGAAGGCGAACAGTTAACGGTAATTGGTTCACCACCTAACTCGTTAGTGTATAAGTTCTTAGTGACTCTGAGTTTATTATGGGCAATGAGTTTATTCGCTGCGTTTAAGATATTTTGTGTACTACGATAGTTTCTATCCAAAACGATAGTAATCATATCGAGGTAGCGTTTATTTAAATCTAAGATGATGTTTTGATTAGCCCCTCTCCAGGTATAAATTGTTTGGTCTGGATCACCCACGACATATAAGGAGGTGTATGGCTTTTGAAGTAAGCTAATCATCTTCCATTCAGTATCGTTTGTATCTTGAAATTCATCGATTAAGATATGGTCAATTTTTTCTTGCCACTTCATACGAATATCAACGAAGTTCTCTAAGATATAGTTTGTTTGAAGCAATAAATCATCGAAGTCTAAGGAATAGTTTTTATATTTCTCGTCTTCGTAGATTTGATAGATCTCTAAACATGTCTTTTCATCTTCAAATTGTTGATTGACGATTTTTATATCATCAGGATATTTACCTAATAACTTTTGTTTACCAATATAGCCTAAGGCTTTACTAACAATCTTATCGCCTCTTTTAAAACCCATTGTCGCAGCGATATCTTTCACTAATTTGGTTTGGTCTTCTTCATCTAAGATGGTGAAAGAAGCAGGGAAACCTAAAACAGATATTTCATGACGTAAGAAATAGGCCGCGAAGCTATGGAATGTTCTAATTGTTAAATCTTGGCTCATTTGTGGAAGCATCTTGTCCACTCTTGATTTCATTTCATTAGCGACCTTATTGGTAAAAGTAATCGCTAAGATTTTCCATGGTAAAACATGCATTTCACTAATGAGATAGGAAATACGATATGTTAAAACACGTGTCTTGCCACTTCCCGCACCAGCAATGATACGGACGTGTTGGGCTTCAGTAGTGACAGCCTCAAATTGATTTTCGTTTAATTCGTTTTGATAATTCATATATTGTTAACAATATATTAGCAAAGAAAAGCACGTACATGCAATATTTATGTCATTCTTTTATCGATAAGAAAAGTTAAACACTTATCGATACCCGCAATATTTTTAATCACTGTTTTACTTTCTATTTCTAGGATTGTGGGAGTACCCAAGATACTTAGTTCCGTAATATCCGTAGTATTTTCGATGATTTCCCTTGAAATTGGGACTTCATTTTTTCGGGTATTAATGAAGTAAGTTACCAAAATACCACTTTTCGCGAAATCTATGATTTCATCAATCATATCGTGACAATGACCACAGGTTTCAGAATAAACAAAAATGATGTAGTGATTTTCTTTTTGATTCAAGGCTTCTAACCAAGGAATTTCTTTGTTTTTGATGATTTCTTCTTGTTCGACGATGTTTTTGTTATTCGTGACTTCTCTTGTTGGTGAGCAAGAGACCACTATCGCTAGACTCGTTAGCGAAACGAATAGCAAACGAGATGTCATAACAAAAGTATAAGAGTTTTTAGTATTTTTGTTCACAAAAAATGTAAAATATTTATATGGCGCTTTTTAGCAAAAAGACATCATTGGTTCATAACATTACTTATATGGCCATCATGACGGCAATAAATGTGGTTTTTATTGTCCTTGATACCTTTGTGCCTTTTGCTATGATTTTACTTATTTTGTTACTACCATTCGTCAGTGCGGTAGTTTCTTATTTCTGTCAAAAGAGATATTACATTATCTACGCTGTAGCGAGTGTTGGCTTATGTTTGATATTCAATATCGCTGATACGATTTTCTATATTGTTCCAGCGGTAGCGTCTGGCTTTGTTATTGGTCTACTTTTAGATAAGAAGTTTAATCCTTTCTGGATGATCTTATGTTCCACTTTAATTGAAGTAGTTTTGACTTATGCTTTCATCCCATTAATCAACTTATTAAGCAATGCGGATATCGTTTATACTTTCCTCACTATTTTCAAATTAAATGATTTCCCATATAAAGAAGAATTAATGCATTTATTCATCCTCTTTATCGCCTTAACTCAGTGCTCATTAACACACTTTGTTTTATTAACGGAAATTAAGAAAATTGGTGTGGAAACCAATACACGTGTTAACTCTTTTATTCCTTATATAGTAGGAGTGTTAGCCTGTATAAGCCTCGCTTTAATATTCGCTTTCACCTATCGTCCACCTTCCTTAGCGTTCATCGCTTTATCGTTCTATTTTGGCATCTTTTTACTCTTTAATATCATTCCTTGTAAGAAGCCAGTTATCTATATCATCTTAGGTTTAACTACATTAGCGATGTTTATCTTATTTGTGATTTTCTTTACAAAAATAAGTAAACCAATGGGCTTTATGCTCTTTGGTTTATTCCCTCTTGGAATTGCTGTCACAAGTTTCTTTCAAAACTATTTGCTAAATAGTGACTCTAATATTTAAAATAATATTACTATGGTAGATTTACTAAAGGCGTTCGGACGCGGTATCTTATATGTCATTTTGTGCCCATTCTTCCTCGTAGTTTTGGCACTTTTCGCAGTGATTGGCCTTTTAGCGTTTATTTTCCAATTATTTAAATCCATTTTCTACTTCTTTACCGGTCAAAAGTTCTTCCCTGAACTTCCTGAAGATAAAGAGTTACGTCTACAAAAAGAAGCGGAAGAAGCCGCGAGAAATCCTCAACCAGTTCCAGCACCTCAACAAGCTCCACAAAGTAGTCCAATCTTTGAAGAGATTCATGAGGAAAGAAGAGTTGAGGCCACTCCTATCGTGAGTCCCGTTCCTCAAAGCGTCGAAGAAGCTTGTTTCCAAGATGAGGTAAAAGAAGAACCCGCTCCTGCTCCAATTCCTGAACCAGAACCAGAAGTAATGAGAATGCCTGAGCCTGAACCAGAACCAGAGCCACAGCATTTAGTGAGTGACGAAGAAGCGGATGACGCACCACTCTCTGATTTCTTAGATCCGTTCGATGACGAGCAACCAAAGATGAGAGATGAAGATAATGAAATCTTAGAAGTATATCGTCCAAAAGGTAATAACGATTATACAGATGCAGATGATTATGATGATGACACCGATAACGGTGTGAATATTAAATTTGACGATTGAGGTAACAAATGAATCTTAGTTTAATGATTAAAATGACAGAAAACGACAAAAGAGTGATTATCGCCCTTCTTTTCGTAGTCATTATTCTCTTTGTCCTCATTGGTGTCATTGGTTCCATTATGATTAGAACCATGAAATGGCAAGGTAAGAAATGCGATACCTTAGTGAGTGATGTCGTTACCAATCACATTGTTAAAACACCACATCAATTAAGAATGTACGCCGCTAAAAAGAATATCCGTTTATTCATTAAACAAGCCTGGATTGGTATTATTATCATCCTCATTGGCGTGGCGACAATTTGCATTAGAAACGCCATTGTGTTAGATTGGACATATGATCCATTCAACACCACGAATGGTTTTGGTACATTATTATTCACTTGGAACTTCAGTGATCCAAACATCTACGCCACATTCTTTGGCAAATGGAAAGTCATCTCCGATTGGCCACCACTTGCTAACCAACCACACTTTGAAGTTAACGCTATCTGGTCATATGTTTATATCCCATGCGTTGTGGTCGGTGGTACATGGTATATGATTGCCGCACAAGCCTATTTAGCGAGAACCTTAAGAGGTATTAAACTTTCTAAGAAAGTGTTCGAAAAGAGTTTAGAAAACTTTGATCAAAACACTCCAACACCTCCTCAAGGTGAACAACCAATTCAACAATAAAATAAAACCTCTCGATTGAGAGGTTCTTTTTTACTGAGGTTTTGCTAATTGGATGATAATAGCTATTATTTCGTAAGCCGCATAAATAAAGACGAGAATATCAAGCGCTATAACGATCCATCGCTGAGCCTTTTCACTATCGACAACTTCTTCTATCATGGCGCTACCTCCTAATATTTAATGCTATTGCTTGTTCTTGGATATGGTTGCACATCACGAATGTTTTGCATACCAGTGATGTACATTAATAGTCTATCGAATCCGATACCGAAACCAGAGTGTTTACAACCGCCGTATCTACGGGTATCTAAGTACCAATCTAATTCCTTATCGTTACCGAGTTTTTGCATCTTCTTGAGTAAGATGTCATATCTTTCTTCTCTTTGAGAACCACCGACGAGTTCACCAACGGCTGGGACTAATAAGTCACAAGCGGCAACGGTTTTACCGTCATCGTTTTCTCTCATATAGAAAGCTTTAATTTCTTTTGGATAGTCTGTTAAGAATAATGGACC
>CADCJP010000028.1 GCA_902801805.1 uncultured Erysipelotrichaceae bacterium
GTGGATACCGAGATGAATATTATTCAACAAGGCACCAACTATTACTTTGGTAAAGCATATGCTTTGTATTTATATGACGCTGATAAGGATGGCTATCGTGATTTTTGCATTGGCTACACTGAAGGTGATGAAGGTTCCACAAATGATTTCGTTTCTATTTTGAGTCTTACTAAACAAGATGAAATCTTTCATTTATCTGAGGCTGGCTTACTAAATAGAGGTGATTATCACTTTTATGCTGATTTTTCGAATGATACTAGGCTTTATTTGAACAAGGATGTTTTGAATTCTTCTTTAGAGAAAGAAACAATCGAAAAAGCGGTATTTGGATACTCCAATGCAAATGGTGTTTCTTTATCATGGTCGCAAACCATTCCAGGGTCTGGCGGTGGCCATTGGGGTGCGACCTATACTGGCACAGGAACATTTGTCACCCCTTCAAATAATAGTAGTAGTTCAATAACTACATACAACGTTAACGCCCGTGAATTATATATTTTGAACTTTGGTATTAGTGGCACTTTAAGTAAACCGGCTCACGAGTATTTTTCCGTTACTTATCGCACATCTGATCGCTTTGTAAAATCTGTTTATTACCGTGAGCAAGGAAATGATGTTTATCTTTACCTCATGTTCAACGATATTCCTTCCAAGGATTCTTCTTACGATATCGAGGTGCGAAATGGTGTTTCTTATCATCGCTATAAATTTGTCGTTGATGCTTCACAACTCCCTATTTCAGTAAGTAGAGCGGTTTTAGGTACTAGCCTTACCTATACGACCATTGCTAATTATATAAATTCTATTGAGTATAGCCATGAGATTTATCCTTTTAGGGATATTTATGAATGGAAAACACAAGGAGATATTTTGCCAAGATGCATGATTTATAACCTCTATGCTTATGAATTACAAGTAAGTAATTATCCATCAACATTCGATAGAGAATATATCTCTCTTGATATCGGTAGTGTAACAGGTTTCTCTTATTCTCTTGATAACAAGCAATTTATCCAAATTGGAAGCAGTTATTACATCTTGTCTCAACCATTTGATTTCCTTTCATTTGATAGTAATGCCACTCCATACTTGGGCTTTACCACTCAAACAGATATTATTGCGAGATCAATCGCTAATCCATCAGTCACTATCGAATTAGAAAACGCTTATGATATCCGTTTTAACAAATATAAAAATAATCAATATAAGAAGATTCACGCAACTTATACAATAACTATCGGCGATGATACTTTCTATGTCATGGATAAAATATCATTTATTGATGAAAACGAGGAGTATATGTATCGTACTCCAATACCTGGTGAAGATTTCTCAGTTTTGTTCCAATAAAGCTTAAAACTTTTTTAGCAGTTATCGCACTTTTCTTTGTCTAATTAGTGAAAGCAACCTTTGTGCTGCTTGCTTCTAGGAGGCTAAAGAAATGAAGAGAATTCGTAAACTATCATTAACCGCCACCTTTTTATCATTACCTTTATTAGTGGGCTGTGCGGGAGCAACGCGTAGCTATCATAGTTCTAAATCACCATACGAATACGATCCATCCTATAATCCAGGGGATAAAATTGATCCAATTAAAGTATTTGACTATTTCATTGATGATGGTTATCCAGACCCATTATCGTTTGAAGTGAAAGAATTAAATACTTCACCTTTCTATTTAGATGAGAATCAAAACATCATCGATAGAAATAATGTTCAAGTTTTAAACGCCGGTGCGGCTTTATACCTATATGATGTTAATAACGATGGTTTTCGTGATTTTTGTGTGACTGAGCAATCCTCAAGTGGTGCATACTGTACATCCTTAAAGGTTTATGACTATCAAAACAAAGAAGAAATATTGAACTATCAAGAAGCGGGCAGATTTAATTACTATTTTGAAATTAATAATAATAAATTAGGTGTTTTTAAAACACATGGAAAATATAACGAATCCCGTTATGGTGAAGGCATCATTAATTATGCCTATAAAGATCATATTAAGTGGGATAATATCTTTGATATTAAGAGTATTGATGTTGATTTCACTTACGCTGATCCAGACCATACAGAAGTAAGAATTAGAAATAATAATAATCTCATTTATACTAGTGTGAATAAGATTTCTACTTATTTACTTTCTTTAGATGTAAAAGGCACAAATCAAACTATCTATCCTGATGATTTCTATGCGCCTATTTCATTTATCTCCAATAGTGATAACGTTGTGATTTCTAATCCTTTAAAAAATAAGCCGTTTACTTATGCTTTATATTTTATGGGTAACGAAGATAGCTATAGTGTAGAGATGAACTTCTCAGGCATATCTAAGACTTTGTTTTTTACTGCTGAACCCGATTCCTCAAGTCCATTCGTTAATTTAAATCTTAGCAATCTTCTTTCTTGGGCGTCACAAGTCACTCTTCCAAATATTGAAGAAATTGCGATTAAAGAAGAAAAACTTGGTAGTTCTATTCCAGAATCAACTGACGATAGTAACTCTTCTATTTTAGAAGAATACTTTGATGAAGTGCTCTTTGAAGTAGATGAAGAAGATTTTGATAGTGGCGATTTAACAAATTACACCTATATCATCACAACCGATGAAGACGAATATGAGTTTGAAGGAAAAGGTAATCTCTTCTTCGTGGGTGACCGCTGCTTTATGGCGAGAAAACCACTAGAACTTAACCGTTTCTCCGCGAATCAAACTAGCTATTTCTTTGACCGCAAAGTACAAGTTATTTCTATGGTTCCATGTGAGGAAGGCAAAGCCACTAAAACAATTACTAATCCAGAAGATATCGTTTTAAGCAAAAAGCTCGCTTTAAATGAAAGTATTGTTGACGCTTGTTTCACCTTCAATATTAGAGGGGCTACCTACTACGTATTAAACAACAAAAAGTTCCTTGATAGTAGTGCGCGTTACGTTTATGAAATTACTTCAGAAACTGACTTCTCATCGCTCTTTTTGAACTAATCTGATACTTATTATCTTATTTATAAATTAATTTATAGACAATTATAATGACTGAGCATATAATTGTTTTCAGAGTGTATTAAGTGTATTAATGCATACACTGGTAAGGAGTCGCTTATGTTATCGATTAAAAACCTCACAAAAGTTTATAAAATCAAAGGTGGTAATGATACCTTAGCCCTTGATAAAGTTAATATCGATTTACCAGAAAGAGGTATGGTTTTCCTTTTAGGTAAATCCGGTTCTGGTAAATCCACATTATTAAACCTCATCGGTGGTTTAGATTTCCCAAGTGATGGTGAAATCATCTTAAAAGGTAGAAGTAGTAAAGACTTCTCTCAATCTGACTTTGATAGTTACCGTAATACTTACATCGGTTTTATTTTCCAAGAATATAATATTCTTAATGAATTTAACGTCGAACAAAACATTGCTTTAGCCATTGAACTTCAAGGTAAGAAAGTTTCTAAAGAAGCAGTGGAATCCTTACTCGAACAAGTTGACTTAACTGGATATGGTAAAAGAAAACCAAATACACTTTCTGGTGGTCAAAAACAAAGAATTGCGATTGCAAGAGCTTTAATTAAAGAACCAAATATCATCATGGCCGACGAACCAACCGGCGCCCTTGATAGTAAGACTGGTGAACAAGTCTTTGAAACATTAAAGAAATTATCCGCTGATAAATTAGTTATCGTTGTCTCTCATGACCGTGATTTCGCAGAGAGATTTGGTGACCGTATCATCGAACTTAAAGATGGTAAGATTCTTTCTGACCAAACCAAGCATCTCGTCGAATCAACACCTATTAGTGACAATGTCACTATTATTAATGAACACGCGATTAAGATTAATGACGCTAAGAAGTTAACAAAGAAAGATTTTGATCAACTCTACGAATCAATTAAGAATAGCGATGGCAAGGTCTTCATCAGTAGTGGTGAAAACGCTGATAAATCCATGAAAGTGGCTCGTATCTCTGAAGATGGTAAGAGTGACGAATTTAAAGAAACCGATAAAATCGAACTCAAACAATATGATGCATCTAAGACGACATTTATCCGTTCTAAGATGCCAATTAATAAATCAACAAAGATGGGCTTAAGCTCTCTTAAAACCAAGCCTGTACGTTTAGTGTTTACCATGCTCTTAAGCGTTATTTCTTTCACGATGTTTGGTGTGGCTTCTGCTTTAATGCTTTATAGCCCAAGTCATACTTATAGTGAAGCTTTAAAAACTACTGATTACACAAGTGAGAGATTAAGTAAGCACGCCAAAGGTAAACAAATCGATCAATCTTTTGATGAAAACGGCAATATGACTTATGAAAGTTCTTATCAAACCACAGAGCAAACACCTTTTGGTGTTGAGGAAATTAAAAAGCTCAACAATAACAAAGCTGGTTTAGTTTATATTCCAATTGGTGAGTTAGGTAGTCCCGCTGGTTTCCAAGCCGCTAAGATGAAAAATAAAGCGAATTTCTATGGCCCTTATTACCGTATTAAATATCTCTCTGATGCAAGTGAAGAAGATTTTAATAAATTAGAATATCACTTAGATGGTAAATTCCCCGTTAATAAAGATGAGGTTCTTTTACCAAAGGTATTCGGCGAGATGTTAGTGGATTCTGGTTATTTCTCTAATAACAATTATCTAGAACTTATTGGTCAAAAAATCTCCTTTAATATTTCTAAGCTCAGCAATGAAATGCTTATTTCTGGCTTCTATGATGCAGGCGAAGTTGACACTAAATACTTTGAAATTTGTAATGAAACTACAAACTTAAATCAACAAGAGATTAATAATCTTAAAGAAGATTTAAATGACTATTTCACAAACTCTTTTAACTCTGTCGCCTTTGTTAATAAAGAATGCTATGAAAAAACCATCGGTATTTATAACACCGGTAACAACAATAGCCATTATGTTAATTCGTATTATCGTCGTGGCATTAGAATCGGTGAAAAATATGTGACCGAATACGAAGTGTCAACTGAAGAAGCATCTAGCTGTTTTACCGATGAAACACTTAAAACAGAAGGCAAATACTTTAAGTTCTTTGATTTAAATGGTAACCCAATTGAAAACGTGACCATTAATAGTGGAGAAGCTTATCTTTCCCGTATCTACGCTAACGAAGTAGCGTTCCGCACCAGAACTTCATTATTAAACTTCTTCTTTGATTTGCCTCATGGTGGATCTAATATGATTCGCTACATGCCAACATACCAAGCATTCTGTAGTAGCAATGAAGAAATGATTGATCAAATTAGAATGGGCTTATGGAACGGGGAAGTTGATGAATGTATCGATTTCTTCAATTCGTACAAAGAAGAATTCAATAAAGCCTGTAAAATCGAACTATTTATCCATGAATATTGTTCAAGCGAAAACTTCAATAATCTAGCACAAGAAGATAAACAGTTATTCAATAAAGCACTAGGCTCTAATAATGGGGCGTTACCTAGCGAAGAAATCGACGCTGTTTATCAAATCCTCGACAATAATTTTGATAAAGCTGATGCTTGTAAAAACTATTTACCGTCTTTATATCTCGATACGGTATACACCTACATAGAAGAAATCCGTGACGATATTATGTCTAATCATTCTGATATCAAGGTTCTTCTCAATAAAGACTATCATAATTGGAGCGATAGTGACGTGACATCAGTCATCAATTATTTAAATGAACACTGCAAAGACGGATTATCGTTAAACGGAGACTGGCAAACAAAACTTAAAGGCTATACTTTTAAGGATTATGAACCAACCCCAGAAAGCGTTTTCAAAATGGATAATAACGCTAAGATGTATTACAAAACTTACACAGGCGAATCTGGAGAAATCACAATAGCAGGTTTCTACGAAAGCGATAGAAATAGTAATTACAGTTTCTTCTTAAATAAAGCATTCCTTGATTCTCTCTCTTTAGAAGATGATTATAACCGTGGTAGCACCTGGTATAGTGAATTCGTGACAAAATATCAAAAACCAGCGGATGAACGTTATGGTTATGTCATGGTCAAAAGTAATTTCTCTGAAGAACAAATTAGACAAATGCTAAAGTGCGAGTACGCTAACGCGGAATATCGCTTAAATAGCAATCGTTACCAAAGCGTGTCCTTCATCGTTGAAATGATTAACACTTTGAAAAATATCTTCTTATGGACTGGTGTAGCGTTTGGTGTCTTTGCTGCTCTCATGATGCTTAACTTCATCACAGTTTCCATTGCTTCTAAACAAAAAGACATTGGTATCTTACGTGCTATCGGTGCAAGAAAGAGTGATGTCTTCAAGATTTTCTTTGCGGAATCATTGTTCATTGCCGCAGTCTGTAGTGTCTTATCGTTGATCTTTACATTTACCGCTGAGTTCTTCTTAGATAGGTACTTTGTAAGTGAGATTGGTATCTCCATCATGCAGTTCAGCTTAGCGACCGTTGGTCTAGTAATTGCGGTCTCGTTGGTGATTGCAGTGATTGCGACAATTATCCCAGTACTACATTCATCTAAGAAGCCTCCAGTCGAATCGATTAGAGCCTTATAAAATAAGTCCTCAGGGCACTGCCTTGAGGATTTTTATTTTCTATTGTTGAAAATGCTAGAACACTTCTATAGAATAGAACTATCGAAGTAAAGGAATTTTTTTATGAAAACAAAAAGACTTTTAGTGCTTTCTGCTGTTTTAGGGCTCACAATCTGTGGCTGCTCTGGCAATCGTAGTGGTAACAGCGAGAAAAGCTCTGAACCAAAATTTGAACCTGCTGTTGCTCCAACAATGGAAGTGAATTTCCAAGCCATTGAAGATACATGTATGGTTCCTGACTACGTCAAAGCATATGTTGACGCTATGCACGAACAAGAAGGTAGAATTACCTACCCACACCGTGTCAGCAATTTATTCTGCAACATGGACTGGGAAACCGCTGCTAAACAAAGCGATAAGGGCGATGGTACAAAATACGATGACGATCATTCCGGTGGTGTTGACGTTTGTCAAATGTTAAATCGTAACCAAAAATACGAAAACGTCCCAATCGAACTCAAATGGGATAAAGCTGATAAAGATTTCAGCGATGCTAAAGTTGTCTTCTGGAGTAAAGCAGACTTAAGCGATAAGCGTGAAGTTAGTGTTGCCGCTGATGGTGCTTCCGCAAAATTACCAAACTTATTCCGTAATACTAAGTATTATTATCAATTAGTTAAAGGTAACGAAGCTTCTCAAATGAAGAACTTCGTCACTGAAGACTACACAAGAATGATTACCATGGGTGACATTTCTAACGTCCGTGATATGGGTGGTTATATGACATCTTATGGTGTTCCAACAAACCAAGGTTTAATCTACCGTGGTGGTGAAATGGCTCCTAAAGCTTTCAATGATGGTGGTAACTCACACAGCAAGAACTGGACAGATGCCGCTCAAGAAGTCCAAAAAGACGTCATGAAGATCGGTCTTGAATTAGACTTAAGAACAAAATCTGGTTCTGGTTCTATGACTGGTTCCCCATTAGCATGGGAAGGCGAATGGGCTGCTCCAAACCATAACACTACATTAGACGAAGCTATTGCAGCGGGTAATAAAGAAGGCGAAGAAGCCAGAGCACAATATGTGAGATGCGCTATCAACTCTTTCGATAAATTCATCACTGATGAAAATAGAAGCAGTGAAGCTGAAAACAAAGATAGAAACTTAGTTAAAGAAATCTTTGAATACTATGCCCAAGCTGATAAACAACACGTTTATTTCCACTGCTGGGGTGGTGCTGATAGAACTGGTGTTACCGGTTTCTTACTCAACGCTATCTGTGGTGTGAGCTACACCGATGCAATCATCGACTTCGAATTAACAACCTTAACAAATAACAAGAGATGCCATATGCACAATTCTCAAAATGCTCATATGCCAAAATTCTTAAACTTATTCGTTACTGGTCATACATTTGAAAGAGATGGTCAACAATTCGAATATAAATTCGAAGAAGAAAAGACACTCCGTTACAATGCTGATAATTTATTAAAGGCCATGGGTGTTGAACAAGAAACACTTGAAAAGATCCGTGGTATCATGCTTCCAGGCTATGCCGAAGGCAAATTAACAGAAAACGAAATGGTCAACAAAGGTTGGCAATAGACTTCTCTCGTTAAACTAAACAAAAATAAACGCTGAAAAGGCGAAAAAGAAATAAAAAAATAGGCAAGTCTCGTCGGCTTGCCTTTTTATTTATCAAAGTGATAAACTAATAGCATGAACGAAAAAGTGAATAATAACGAACTTACTGAAAAAGAGATTAAAGAACAAAAGATCGCGGAAAAAGAAAACCAAATCTTAAGGTTTTTAGTGCCAATCGTTGGTGCGGTTGCCTTTATCCTTGGCTTATTAGGCTTTATTTTAACGATTAACGATGGAAAACCAGGCATTACCGTTTTCTATATCATCCTCTTCGTTTTCGGCCTATTTGGTGTCCTTTATGGAGTTTTATTACTCATCCGTAAAAAGAAACCAGAATTCTTAAAGAAGAAAAAAGCCGAGAAAGAGGACACCATTCTCGACTAGTTCTTTTTCTTAAGTAAATAATCTTTAGTGATATCAAAGAGCATCTTCTTAACGACTGCTCTTTTTTCTTTGGAAGTATTCTTCCATTCTTCTTTAATATCCCCAAAGCGAGAGATGAAGAATGATAAGAGATCTCTTTCGCCAGGAAGCTTTTCAACTTCCAGTCTCGCTAAGAAATCAAATATCGTATCAATGAAGTCTTTCTTTCTCTCTTCATCATAATTAGAAAGAGCGTAGTTGATGGTATCGACAATACGCGTACTTCTTTCTGTGTATGCGCTTTTATAGACAAAAGAATGGTCGTATAGTTCCCAAGAGAATGCGTCATGTTGGAAAAGTAAGGCGTTTGAAGACGCTACGATGGCTTTACGACGATATTCATGCATTAAACGTCCAATAATGGATTCATCTGGTGTGTAATCATGAATTAATGTATCAATTGCTTTATAGTTATTGTCATACGCTAAAGCAGGGAAGTTAGGGGCATCAAAAGAGTAGATGCCTAATAACTTATTTTTCTTTTTCAAAGATTTAGCCGCACTGATGGCTAAGCGTCCACCTTTGGAGTGACCACCAACATAAAACTTTTTGAAGAAAAAGAAGTAAGCAATCTCATTTAAATAATTAATGGCTTCAACTTCACTTGGAACCATTTCTAGATAAGCCATGTTAAAGTCTTCTTTCCAACCTAACGTAGTGGAATCAGTGCCACAGAAAGAGACATAGGCAAAATCTTTAAGGATTAATGTGACGGCTTGGAACTGCTTTTCTGCTTGCTTATCATGGATCTTTCTAAACCAGGCAAATTTAATACCTTTAAACCTATTAGATAAACAAATAGTCTTGGTCATTTCAATATATTTTAATTTTCTTTCAGGAGTATTACGCGCTGGTTCATACTCATCAATTCTTTTTAATAAGTCTTCACTAGAGTAGATAGTTTTTTGATTATTTAACTCATCAAAAGGGAAGTAAGAAACCATTGCTAAAAGAAGAGCGTCCACTTCGTTAAATGGTAATTCTTTGAAGTCTACTTTTTGATATTTATTAAGGTAATCTAAAACTTGCATGTTTCTATCTTAACATAGCAAAAGAAAAATGCTCTTATTTTTAGTTACAAAAAATAAATTCTAGTGTATGATACAAGTGTTAATTAAATTAATCCCCCAACATCATTATTGATTTTGTCCTATGGACGAAGAGAGGTTAATATGAAAAAAGCTTGGCTCGTTATCAACACATTTATTCATTCCGTCAAATTTATGACTCTTTATGACATGCTCGCAACAGCATTTAAGATTCGTAATGTTGATCTTAAAATCAAACGTGCGGAAGACATCACTTTAGAGATCGGTGGTAAGATCAAAAATAAGCCAGACTTCTGTATCTTCTGGGATAAGGATTGCTATTTAGCACAACGTCTTGAAGGTCAAGGTATCAAACTCTTCAATAATGGTATGACAATCATCGCTTGTGATAACAAGATCTTAATGTATGAAATCTTAGCGATGAAAGGCATTAGAATTCCTCGTACATTCGCTGCCCCTAAAACTTTTGAAGGTTTTGAATATAACAGAAGAGAATTTATCTCAACCGCCGCTAAAGAACTTGGTTTACCTATGGTAATCAAAGAAGCTTATGGCTCTTTTGGTGAACAAGTTTATCTTGTAAACACTATTGAAGAAGCTAATAAAATTGTTGACTCATTAGGCGCTAAAGACTTCTTAATGCAAGAATATATCGCTTCCTCTAAAGGTAGAGATGTTCGCGTTAACGTTGTCGGTGGCAAAGCCGTTGTGAGTATGCTTAGAGAAAATGAAAATGACTTTAGAAGTAATATCTCACATGGTGGTACTGGTAAACTCTTTAACCCAGGTAAAAAGTTCACTGATTTAGCTGTTAAAGCGGCTAAAGCCATCGGTGTGGACTTCGCTGGTGTTGACGTTTTATTTGGACCTAAAGGAGAACCAATTATTTGTGAACTTAATAGTAATCCACAGTTTGGCTCAACCTATAAATGCACAGGTGTCAACTTAGCGGACGCTATCGCAGACCACGTCTTAAAACATCTATGATAAGTGGGTTAATAGTTTATAACTCTATTGATACCGTTAAGAATCAATTCTTTATTGATGAATTCTTACAAAAATTAAATGATGAGGAGATATCCTTGTCATTTTTAGATGAAGACTTTCTTTTGGAGTATGCTAAAACTCACAAAATCGACTTTGTTATTTACCGTGGTAGAAACTACAAAATGGTGGAGTTTCTTGAACAAAGAAATATCAAAGTTTTTAATAATTCACTTACAAATAAAATCGCTAATGATAAATATCTGACTTTTGAGTTTTTAAAAGAAAATGATTTGTCGTTCATTGAAACAAGCAAAACCGCTCAAAGCTATCCATGCATTATGAAGAGTGTGTCTGGTCATGGTGGGCAACAAGTGTTTTTGATTAATAACAAAAGTGAAGAAGAACGCATTTTAAAAGAGCATCAAAATCTCACATTTATCTATCAAGATTACTTAGAAAATAACGGCGATGTTCGTTTATATGTCTTAAATAAAAGTGTGATTACATCTATAAAAAGAGATAATCCAAACGATTACCGTAATAACTTTTCTTTAGGTGGCAATGTTTCTTTATTTAAGCCAAGTAAGGAAATGGTGAAATCAGCGATTAAAATCGCTAATCTACTAAACGCTGATTTTATCGGTGTGGATTTCTTACTTACTAAAGGCGGTTTTAAGATTATTGAAATCGAAGATCCAGTCGGTTCTAGAATGGTTTATAAAACAACGGATATCGACATTGTTAGCCTGTATATAGACTATGTCCGCAATAATATCTAATCAGTGCTTGTCTTGATTAGAATATTATTTTCAGTCATACTTTTCTTATGGAAAACGAACTTAACACATTAGTTTACGATAATACCAAGATTACTTTTACTGGTAATACCGATAACACTGCCACTAGCGATGAATTAACCGCGGCTCCTTTATATCAAAATAAAATGGGCACAAATTATTCCAAAGGTAAGGCAGTGGTTCGTGCTTTTAATTT
>CADCJP010000029.1 GCA_902801805.1 uncultured Erysipelotrichaceae bacterium
ATTTAATGAAGCGTTAGATAAAGTTATCGCTGCCCATCCAGATTGGGAATTAGATGGTTACAAACTTCAAGTTGCAGAAAAGTAAGCAAATAAATTAAGAACTAAAAAAGCGTCTCTAACGAGGCGTTTTTTAATGGCTTAATTGTGTAGAAACCAGCAACATTTTAACTCTTATTTACTTAAAATAAAGGCTTGTTTTTAGTTTTAGTTTCAAAAACCATCTTTTGTAAAAAGTTGTGAATATATCAATAAAAAGTTAGTAAACATTTTATTGACATAAAAAATATTAAAATTACAATAAGTTCCGAATAATTCGAATTATTTTCACAAAATCCATTTTTGGAAAGGAAAATTATGAAAAAATTATTATTTTTAACTGTGCCTTTATTACTTATTGGTTCAGTAGCGCTCACTGCTAGAGAAGCTGATGCGAACTTTGCAGAATATAACATACCAAACGATCATGCAGTTATAGGAGGCAACGTTTTTGAAAGACCTGTAATTGACATGAGTGATTTTGTTGGTTTACCAGATATTTATAAACGTAAACCAAAATACACTTATGATGACATTCCAGAAGAAGGAAATCTTGAAGGTACTTACTCACAATTTACTAATATTGCAAACGTCACCTCTTATTTAGGATTTGGCTACAACGTCATTAAATCCCATTATATCAATAGACACGAGGTTTTAAACACAAACCCTATTTTCAATTTAAAACAATTAAGCAACACTACTTTGTTGCTTGCATCTGGCGTTGATTACAAGTCAGAATCCATTTCAAACTCAAGCATGCAAGAATTTAGCCGATCTTATAATACAAAAATTGGCATTTCAGGAGGATACGGGCCATTTTTCTCTGGGGGTATCCAAGCGGATTTTGAAGGCGGCAGCAATGGAAAAACTTATTACTACTTCTATAAAGGCATGATAGATATTAAGACCTTTAATCTTTCTATGTATGCAGAAACCAGCGATTTAAGAAACATGTTAGCTGCTGACTTTTCTGACGATTTGAACAGTTTGCCTCCTGCAGCTTTTTTTGATAAATATGGTACGCACTTTCTAAAATCAATTACAATGGGTGGCAGACTTGAATTGAATGTTACCTATTCTTCAGAAAGCGTCAAAGAAACAAGTGAAATTCAGGCAGCAGTTGATGTTGACGTTAACTATATGAACGCTTGTGTAAAGGGCAAAGCTAGTACTCAGTACAATAATACATTGGAAGAAGAAGCAATTTCTAAAAACGAAACAGTTGTCTATCGCGGCGGCACTTTATATCCAATGTCTACCGCAGAAACAGTTAATCAATATCATGGCAACTGGGTTGACTCATTTAACAACAATCTCTCAAAATCAGATCTTGTCGGGGTTCCAAATTATCAATCATTAGTCCCTATGTGGGAATTGGTAAATCCAAATAATCAAGCACGTAGAAACCAATTAGAAAATTATTTTGTCGACGAAATTATTGATTTCAACAATGATGTTTTTGGTGATTACAATGTTTGTTCTATTAATACTTTGACGGTCAATAATTCAGGAAGCGGTACAGGCACAATTACTGGCAACAACCCTCGCTATAAAAAGGGTTCTACTGTGACTTTGACAGCTACTCCAGATGGAGGATGTACTTTCGGAGGATGGTATAAAGGTAATGATCTTTTAAGCTCGTCCTCGACATATACGTTCACAATCAACAGCGATACAACACTAACAGCTCGATTCGATAAACCTATATCATTAGATGGAGCTGGAACAAATACAAACCCATATCTTATTAGAAAAAAAGAGGATTTTGACCAAATCAAAAATGGTCTAAATTATTACTACAGAGTAAGTAACAATATTGATTTTGGTGGCAGTACCATAAATCCAATTCCAGGAACATTCCAAGGTTTGTTAGATGGAAACGGTAAAGAAATAACAAATTTCCAATTTGAAAAAGATTATTCTTCCAATGTTATGATGGATTATATCGGATTTTTTGAAAAAATAGGCGCTAGCGGATATGTTCGTAATATGTTGTTTAAAAATGCAACACTTGTTACTACTCAATCTCAAAACAATGGAACGCTTGTTTACGCTGGCATGGTTTGTGGCATGAATGATGGTGGCAGAATTGAAAACGTCGACCTCTTTAAATGCACAGTGAATGTCGAAAACAGAAATGCCATAGTAGGTGGAATTGCTGGCTATTCCAAAGGTAGCATAAAAAAATGTGACACGTTTGGTTGTACAGTTAGTGGCTCTGATTTAGTTGGTGGTATTGTTGGCTCTGCAGATTACCGTTCTGAAACAATAGATTGCTCATTCGATGCAGAAACATTCTTTGGATGGTTTGCTGTGACTTCTGGCCAAATTAAATTGGTTTCCCAAAACGTTAGCAACAGCTTTGTCGCTGGTGGTATTGCAGGATATTGTTTCGAAGCAACAATTAAAAATTGCTCCGTTAAATATACCAAATTTATCGTCGAGGGAACATTAGGAACAAGGCAGTATCCAGCCATGGGATATGTTGTTGGACATTTGAGTGGTGGCAAAATTGACTACAAAACAGCCGATTTCCATGATCTTACTAAAACCAGCATAAGTAGTTCTAATAACAGATATTATTTTGCTAACTCTAATGGCTATGTTGGTAGAGCTGAAAATCATCCAACCATTAATGGTCAACAATATTAGGTATAACTTGTTTAATTATTAAAAAAACGGAAGGGTTCGTCCCTCCGTTTTTTGTTTATTTCTCTCTCTTTTTGGAGAGCAATAACACTGAACCAATAAGAGCGGTAAATCCTGTTAATGACGCAACCGCGATGATTGAACCATTACAGCCTGCTTTCTTATTACCACCGTTATCACTTGGTGTGCTAGATGTGGATTCTGGAATAGAAGATTCAGAAACTGGCTCACTAGATGAACTTGATGATGGACCTGGAGGAACTGGTTGTTCCTTTTGTTTTACATTAATACCAAATTCCTCTAATTCAAATGCCTTAGTGGTGGAAATGGTAATAGTGGATAAACCTTCATCAAAGTATCCAGCGATATTAATGGTATGAACACCATCAGCGGAACTAAATGAAATATCTTCATCGTTTAACTTAACATCAACTTCTACTTCTTCAGTTCCTTGTTTAGAAACAAAGTAGACAGATTGGATATCAGGTGTTTTAGCGACATCTTTTAACTTAAAGACAATAGAACCTCTATTATCGATTTGTAAGCCGTTTTCACTTGGATAAACGCTTTGTGCACTAGTTACTTCTTCTACTAAAGTGTTATTAGCTGTATAACCCGTTAATACTTCATTAGCGGCTATTGGGAAAGATGATTCCTCATTATCTTTAGTAAAAACAATGCCATACGTGCCTTGAATTTCTGGTGTTGGACCAGGAACGACGGTAATACCACTATAGGTAGCGCTTAGACCATCATATTTACAAGTAACGGATGTTAAACCAGCGCGTAATCTTTTTGGTTCCCAAGAGCATTTATCATTAGCGATAACTGAAGTAGTGTTATCAGTATATGTAGCTGTTACTGTTAAACCTGTTGGATCAAATGACTCACCCGCTGTATATTGTTTCTTTGTGGCTTCACCACTGATTTCAATCTTAGTGGCAACCTTTTCATTACCAGGATATGTTTGTTTACAACGGTTTTTCACATCTGCAGAAGCTGAATCACCAAAGATTTTCCAAGCGTATTCTGGATGATCAACGAATGGATTTCTGTTCTTTTGCTTTGATGTTTGAGAATAATCGTTTCTATAGCCTTCAGAAACATCTGGTTTATCTAACATATGCCATTCAAGAAGAGTGTCATAGTTAGTAAATGTTCTCGTAATTTTCAATGTATCGGTGTTGTAGTAATCATAATATGTTGTCCAAACATACATAACGATACGGGCAACATCGCCTTTAACAGAATCTAATGGTTCAAAAATAGAACCAGAACTATAGCCATAAGGCATACCATTATAAGTCACTGGATTGCTTTTATTTGTGTTACCGTACTTATCGTTACCACGAGTGCTGTTTGTGGTCTCGTAGGTTGGCCTAATATGCAAGAGGTCTGTGCCTGCATAAGTGGTGCCCCAAAGTTCAGTATTTTTATCAGACGGGACAGTTCTGGAAAGTGATTGAGGCCAGACGTGTTCTCTATTCCATGAACTAGCAGCGTTCTTTTTCACTGAGTCACGGGTATAAAGATAAATCATGTTAGATTTGTTGGTTGGATCTTCATCTGCGCTTTGAAGGATAGTGGATAAGTGATCAGAACCACCTCCACCATAGGTATACCAACCTTTTGGGAAGATATAAGAAGATAGTTTGCTTCTGAATGTGCCATACAAACCTTCGGTGCCTGTTTTATCCAAGGCATCATAATAAGTACCTGAATAGGTATATGGGTCGAAGTTTTCAACGTGAGTTGCAGCTTCAACGGGAGTGATTGCTCTATTTTGATTAATAGAAGCATAGCTTGCACCGCATACAAAAAGAGCGGTAGCGATTGTTAATTTGATTAATTTGTTTTTCATAGCACGCACATTATATACGATTAGATAACATAAAAAAAGACCGCTATTAATAACGGTCTATTTTTGTTTGATGTTTTCTTATTTTCCGGAGACTGCAATTTTCTTAATAAGTAATGATTCAGCGGAAACACCACTTGGTGAAACAGTCACATCGTTACCAACTTCTAAGACATCTTTGAAGATATCTAATAAGTTACCACCAACAGTGATGAGGTCTAATGGTTTACCTTTCTTACCGTTTTCAATCATGAAACCAGTGGATTGAAGTGAGAAGTTACCGCTTTGTCTATTAAGACCAGCGTGGAGACCACTAACATCGGTAATATAAACACCATTACCAACCATTTCGAATAATTCATCTAATGATTTCTTACCTGGTTTTAAGGAAACAAACGCTGTACCAATACCACGTTTAGAACCGCCACCAAAGCCGTTACCAGTTGTTTGAACACCATCTTTAGCGGCAGTGGTTAAGTTATATAAGTATGTTTGTAAAACACCGTTTTTAATGATTGGTTTGTTATATGTAGCGACACCTTCATCATCAAACCATCTAGCAAAGACGTTCTTTGATAATGGTTTATCTTCAATGGTGACTTTCTTAGAAGCAATCTTTTGACCAACCTTACCAATGAATAAGGATGATTTCTTTTGGACTTCTTCTGCATCAGCGTGACCGATATAAGCTCTTAATAAGGAAGTAACAACATCTGGATGTAAAACAGCTTTATATTTATTTGTTTCACATGCTTCACCACCTAATTGATCGACAGTTAATTTAACAACCTTCTTAGCGAATTCTTGAGCGTTGAATTTAGAGAAATCGTTATCTAAGAAGAAGTCATAACCAGATTTCTAAAGCATATAGAGCTTTCATCTTTTCATCGATAGAAACGTTTTCTAACTCTTTATTGAAGGTATTAACTTTGTGATATTTTTCACTACCTTTATAGATGAAGATTGGATCATCGTTTTCAATGACTTTCGCGTTAGCGACGATTTCTTTGACTAACCATGCGGCTTTGTCTTTGTTCCAGACATCACATGCGGCCGCGCCACATTTACCGTTTAAGATACCTCTAGCTAAAATGGAATAGCCGTTGTTATCTTTATATTCATCGACTTCTCCGTGGAATAAGGAGATATTCAAACTACGAGATTCAACGATAGATAATTCGACTTCTTGGAGTCCTGCTTCTTTTGCTAATGCAAAAAACTTATCATATTTACCCATTATTTTAACTCCCCTCCGCGACCACCGACGGTGACTTCGCTCACTCTAAGAGTTGGTTGACCAACATTAGTTCTAATTGAACCAGAAGAAGCACCACACATACCTTGGGCTAAATCTAAGTCGTTACCAACCATATCAATCTTCTTTAAGATTTCAAAACCTTTACCAATTAAGGTTGCACCTTTTACTGGTTCAGCGATTTTACCATCTCTAATGATATAAGCTTCACTACAACCGAAGTTAAATTCACCAGTTGTTGGATCAACAGAACCACCGTTAAAACCAACAGCAGATGTAGGAACATAACGGTAGTTTTGTCTACGGCAAGCACCGTTACCTTCTCTATTCATACGACGACCATTTAAGTCATCAATCATATAGTCATTTAATTTACCATTCTTGATGAGTAATCTCTTACTACCTGGATTACCTTCGTCATCGATATCAATTGAGCCCCATTCGCTTGGAATAGTGGAGTCATCGACCGCACTGACGATTGGAGAAGCAATGTAATCACCAATCTTATTATTAGAGAAACAAGATAAACCTTTAGCGACCGCACTAGCTTCTAATGGGTGACCACAAGATTCATGGAATAAGACGCCGCCCCAACCATTACCGATAACAACTGGCATAACACCACTTGGGCATTCAGCAGCAGTTAACATCTTTAACGCGGTTTCCGCAGCTTTTCTGGCTACTTTCTTTGGATTAACTTTTTCACTTCTGAAATAGCTAATATCTTTTTGAGCACCAGGTCCTTCAAAGCCTACTTCAAAACCGTTTTGATCCGCGGCAATAGCTTGGAAGACCATTCTTCCGAATTCAGTAGTACGTTTGAACCATTTACCTTTTGAATTAAAGACGGCAACAAATCTTCTATTATCCGCGAAGACACCAAATGTTCTGACGATACGTGGGTCTTTTAATGAATTGATTTCTTCAATGCCTTCTTTAAGTAAAGCAATCTTTTCTTCAACTGGGACATCTTCGTAGCTTCTTGTAACTGGGTTACGATTCTTAGCTTTAATCATGTCGAGTTTAGTAACTGTTAAGATTCTTTTATCGTGGAATGATTTACTTAGTGAGTTGGCTAAATTTAATAAGCCTTTCTTACTTAAATCATTGGTATATCCATATACGCATTGATTATTTTTAAGTAAACGTAAACCAACACCACAGAGAGAATTAGAGCTTGTTGTTTCTACTTTGCCGTTTTCAAGAGACACTGAGTGGGAACTGCTATCTTCATAAAAGATTTCAGAATAATCAGCGCCTGTTTCTAAAGCGACGTTTAGAACTTCGATAGCTAATTTTTTACTAATCATATATTTCCTCCTTTGTTATTAATTTATTACGTTGGTCAAATATTATCATAATTCCACGAATTATGTTATCTAAACAGCTTCTAAAGTTAAATTGACACCTAGAATTTGCGCCCAATATATAAATAAAATAATAAGGATTTAATATATAGTATTGCCTAATGAAAAAGAGGTGCTATAATTAAATGGTTGGGCCTTCATTGAAGGATAAACAACATAATGGTGTAAATAACTTCGTCGGAAAGTTAATTTTAACTTTCCCTTTTGCGTTATATCCTTAATTATACGTGTGTGATAGTCAAAAATGTTAAAAAAACATGTGATTATCGCACTTTTTTGCATATTTTTGCGGTTTTTACCCATCTTTCATTTTCCTGATCATAATTAGCGAATAAAAATATTTTCAAATAATATGAATAAAACAAGATTGATAAAAATGTAGTGTATTTTTTAAATTTCTTATATTTATTAAAATATAAACTAAAAACAGTGAAAAAAAGATGATTGACTTGCTTTTGATATACGCGTAACATGGACATAATTTTATATGCACATTTATTACATCATTGAACAGGAACTAAGAAAGAAAATGTAAACGAAAAAAGTAAAACAGAAAAGAGGCCATATGAATAAGAAGTTATGGGGGTACATCTTAAAAAGATTGCTGTTAGGAATCCTAACTTATCTTATTGTTGTGACCATTACGTTCTGGGTTATGCAATTAGTTCCAGGTGGTCCATGGACAAGAGAAAAAGCTCTTTCCCAAGCTACACTTGATGTTCTTAATGAAAGATATGGTCTTAACCAACCATTATTTGTTCAATATTTACGTTACCTTGGCAGAGCTTTAATCTTTGACTTTGGTGTTTCTTATAAACATAAAGGTATGGAAGTTACCGAAATTATCTTCGAAGCTTTTAAAATTTCCTTATCTGTTGGTGTCTGCGCCGCTATATTAGCCCTCATCATTGGTGTGGCATTAGGTACATACGCCGCAACGCACCAAAATAAATTCTTTGACCGCTTCATCATGGTCGTGACAACCGCTAGTGTGGCTGTTCCAAGCTTTGTTATTTCATTAGTCCTTTTATATATCTTCGCGGTTACCTTACACTGGGTCCCAACCACTAAAGTTAATTCTTCTGGTATTGGTCCATACATCTTACCTGTTATTTCCGCAAGCTTATATCCAACTGCGTATATTACTAGATTAACTAGATCATCAACCTTAGATGTTCTTGGTCAAGACTATATGCGTACTGCGAAAGCCAAAGGCTTAGCCCCAAGAAGAATTTTAGTCAAACATGGTATTAGAAACTCTATTACCCCAGTAGTTACATACTTTGGTCCAATGTTTGCTTCTATCATTACTGGTTCCTTGGTTATTGAAAAAGTTTTCCAACTTCCAGGTGTTGGTAAACACTTTATCGATTCTATGACTAACCGTGACTACCCACTTATCATGGGTACTACTTGCTTATTAGCGTTGCTTTTAATTTTCTTCACTCTTTTGAGTGATGTCATCTATATTTTGGTCAATCCACGTGTTGACTTCGATTAAAGAAAGGAGGAAAGGAATATGAAACGTAATCCATTAAGTTTTCAAATTAATACCGAAAAGTTCTCATTTGCTTCTGATACTGAAAAAAGAAGCACGAATTTAATGCGACCAAATTCCACATTCTTTGTTGATGGCTTAAAGCGTTTTGTGAAAAACCCAGTGGCCATGGTTTCCTTCGTCTTTATCGTTTTATTATTAATTGCAGTCTTTGTCATTCCACTTTTCTATCCTTATAAATATGACGAAGTTATCTGCTACCGTTACACTAACCGTGCTAGTGGTGAATTCCTTAGAATGGCGCCTTTCACCTACGCTCCTAAAGAATTAGAAGCGATCGCTAATGGCACAAAGGTGTTCCCACATATCTTTGGTACAGATAACCAAGGACATGACTACTTCATTCGTATCTTAGTTGGTTCAAGAACTAGCTTAATCGTTGGTTTCTTCGCCGCAGTTATCGTTTTAATTATTGGTGGCACCATTGGTGCTTTATCAGGATATATCGGTGGTAAGTTCGACCTCATTGTTATGAGAATTGTCGATGTTATTTATTCCTTACCAGATATTCTTATTATCATCTTATTCTCCACAACCTTAGCGGCGGTGTTTGATGAACATCAAGGGACATTCCTAGCTAAGCTAGGTTCTGGCTTCGTTGCTATCTTTATCGTCTTTGCTCTTCTCTATTGGGTCGGTATGGCAAGACTAGTAAGAGGCCAAGTCCTTAGCTTAAGAAAACAAGAATTCGTCATGGCGGCACGCGCTAACGGTGCTTCTACCGCTAGAATCGTTTTCAAACATCTCGTGCCAAACTCCATGAGTGTTATTATCATCTCTGCAGCCTTACAAATTCCAAGTGCGATCTTCACCGAATCCTTCCTTTCCTATTTAGGATTAGGTGTTAAATATCCAACCCCATCTTTAGGTAGTTTAGTCAGTGATGCCCAGTCATATGTCTCTGCGGGTGACGCTGGTAGACTCTTCCTCTTTATTATTCCTTCCGTCTTAATTTGTTTAATCGTTTTATCGTTAAATCTTCTCGGTGATGGCTTAAGAGATGCCTTCGACCCAAAATTACAGAAATAGGTGATCGTTATGGCAAGACAATATAAGTTATTAGAAGTTGAAAATCTTAATACCTCATTCAAAATTGACGCTGGTAAAGTCTTATCCGTCAATGGTGTTTCTTTCACCTTGGAGAAAGGCAAAGTCTTAGGTATCGTTGGTGAATCTGGTTCCGGTAAATCCGTTACCGCCTATTCCATCATGGGTATCTTAGATAAAAACGGTAAAGTCGATTCAGGCAAAATTATCTATAACGGTACTGATTTACTAAGAATTAGTGAACGTCAAATGCGTTCCATTCGTGGTAACCGTATCTCGATTATCTTCCAAGATGCGATGACCTCATTAAACCCAACTTGGTCAATTGGTAATCAACTTAGAGAAGCGATTCTCACCCATGCGAGAAACCCAATTGAAGAAGCTGTTTATGATATTAAAAACGCAATCGAAAGTGATGAACAAAGACTCATCTCCATGAGAAAAGGTATTGCTCACCACCCAGATAATCAAAAGCTTAAAGATGACTACGCGACTATCGAAAAGAAACTCGCTGATGATAAGGTTCTCTATGAAGTTAAGTATAAAGAAGCTGTTGCCCGCTACGCGGAATTAAAGAAACAAGCACATGCGAAATATAAGGCTAAGAAACCTGAACTTAATGAAAAGATTAAGGAAGCACGTCATATCTTCTTCTCTCAATTCTTCGAATTAGCGCCTGCTCCATCACAAGAACAAGCCGCGGAACAAGAACAAGCAGTGGAATTAGCCAAAATCCTTGAAACTAAACGTCAAGAATACTATAAGCAACGTGAAGTCGTGAATGAATTGATTACTAAACGTCAAGATTATGAAACAGCGATTTATCGTTCCACACTTAAAGGTGAAAGAATCGTCTTAAATAACCTTAAGGGTGAATATAGCAAAATCAAAGCCGATTACCATCGTTGCTTAAACAAATACATCAACGATGTGAAATACGCTCCAAGAAGAGAAAGAACTAAAGCGTTCTTCGACGCTATTCGCGCTAAACGTAACTTCTACTGGGAATGTGTTTCTGAATATAAGGAAACAAAGTATTCCGCGAATAAGAAAGCCTTAGCAATGCTTAAAGAAGTTGGTATCACTGATCCAGAAAAGAGAATGAAACAATACCCATTCAATATGAGTGGTGGCATGCTCCAAAGAGCAATGATTGCGATGGCTTTAGTGGAAAAACCAGATATCTTAATCGCTGATGAACCAACTACCGCATTAGACGTTACCATCCAAGCCCAAATTCTTGATTTGTTAAAGAAATTGCAAAAAGAATACGGCATGGCGATTGTTATCATCACTCACGACTTAGGTGTTGTTGCTCAAATCTGTGATGAAGTTGACATCATGTACGCTGGTAGAATCGTGGAAAGAGGTACCGTTAATGATATCTTCTATAATCCACAACACGAATACACTAAAGGTTTATTAAATAGTATGCCTAAGCTCGATAGCAAAGGTAAACGTCTTGAACCAATCCAAGGTAACCCAGTTGACCTCTTCTGCTTACCAAAAGGCTGTGCCTTCTCAAGTAGATGCAAAGAATGTATGCAAATCTGTATTGATAAGTATCCAGAAGAAGTACAATTCGATGAAAATGGTCACGCTGCCAGTTGCTGGAAGATGATTAAAACGCTCTATGAGCAAGGAAAAATTGACATAGTTAACGGTGTACCTGAAGGTAAACCATTAATCTATAACGGTGCGATTATCGCCAATAAGAAGAAAGAAAGGAAAGCACATGAAGAAGGAAAATAATCCAGTTTTCGAAGATAAGGATATCAATCTTGATCCAAACCAAGATTTGTCTTTATTGGACAAAGAAGTTAACAGAGTGAAACACAATGTTAGCGAAGACGATTATATCTTAGAAGTTAAAAATCTTAAGATGTATTTTCCTATTGCCACTTCCATCTTTAAAACCGTCCCACTAAAAGCGGTTGATAATGTTTCCTTCAAGATTAGAAGAGGTGAAACGTTAGGCTTAGTCGGTGAATCTGGATGTGGCAAAACTACCTTAGGTAGAACTATTCTTCAACTCTATAATCCCACCAGTGGTGAAGTCCTATTTAACGGGGAACCTGTTAAAGGTAAAGCTGCGTTAAAGAACTTCCGTAAAAAAGCTTCCATCGTGTTCCAGGATCCGTATTCTTCCCTCGATCCTAGAATGACCGTCAACGACATTATTTCCGAACCTTTAAGAATTCATAAAGTTTATAAAACAAAGAAGGAAATCAATGCACGTGTCGAAGAATTAATGGAAATTGTTGGTCTTAGTAAAGAACACGCCAGCCGTTATGTCCATTCATTCTCCGGTGGTCAAAGACAAAGAATTGGTATCGCTAGAGCCTTAGCCTCATCCCCAGAATTCATTATGTGTGATGAACCAGTCAGTGCTCTTGACGTTTCCATTCAAGCGCAGATCTTGAATACCTTCCAAGATTTGCAACAAAAGTTTGGCTTAACATACCTCTTCGTTGCCCACAACTTACTCGTTGTTAAGCACATCTCCGACCGTATTGCAGTCATGTATCTCGGTCACATTGTTGAACTCGCCGACTCTAACGAGTTGTACGATAACCCATTACATCCATACACAATATCACTCTTATCATCTATCCCTGAACCTGACCCAATCAAGGCCAAGGCCAATAAGAGACAGATCTTAGAAGGCGATATTCCTTCCCCTCTTAACGCTCCAAGCGGCTGCCCATTTAGAACTAGATGCCCAAAGGCCACTAAAGAATGTGCAGAAAAACTTCCAGAGTTAAGAGAAATCAGCAAAGGCCACTTTGTGGCGTGTAGACTATTCGATAAATAGTCAATATATAATGCCGAGAGGCTTATATAAATTTCTAAAAAGTTAGGCGAAGTAACTTTTTGGAAGAATTCTAATTTCAAAAAAGGAGGAAATGCTATGAAATTTAGAAAAAATTCATTACTCGTTGCTACTAGCACACTCGTCTTAGCATTGACAGCCTGTGGTGGTGGCAAATCTCAATCAAGCAGCGGTGCGGAAGATAAACCTTCTTCACTCACAGTTTGTTTGGCTAGCGAACCAGACTCACTCGACCCAGCATTAAACTCTGCTGTTGACGGTGCTACAATGCTCGTCCACTTAGACAGTGGTTTATATCGCTATCAAAAGAAAGGTGACAAACTTGAATTAACACTCGACTTAGCCGAAGAGATCAAGAAAGCCACCGCAGAAGTTATTGACCATGAACCAGATGGTGATAACTGGAAAGAAGTCAAATACTCTAACGGTACAAGATATACCGTCAAACTTCGTGAGGGTATCAAATGGAGTGATGGTTCCGCCATCAAAGCCGATGACTTCATCTATTCTTGGAACAGAGCTAGTGGTGCTTCCTTAGGTGGTGACTACTGCTACATGTTCGAACAAATCGCTGATGGTGTTGCTCACGAAACTGACGATGCCACATTCCCATCACTTGCGATGAAGAAAGTAGACGATAGAACATTCACTTTCGACGTGATGGTTGACGTTCCATTCATGGATCAATTATTAGCCTTCCCAACATACTTCCCAGTTCAAAAGGCCACAATTGATGCCAATGATAAGACAGAAAACGGCACATGGGCCACAGATCCAAAGACCTATATCTCATGTGGTGCTTACAAGATGGAAGCTTGGGAACATAACTCATCCATTACTCTTGTTAAGAATCCAGATTATTGGGATGCCAAGAACATCAAATTAGACAAGATCACATTCGCTCTTTCTGATGATGATAACGCGATGTTAGCCTCTTACAAAGCTGGCGAATATCAAATGATCGACAGTGTTCCAAATGATCAAATCGATGCCTTAAAAGAACAATACAAGAACGAATTCGTTATTGCTGGTCAAATGGGTACATACTACATCTCATTTAACATTAACTCACAAGCCTTTAACGCTAAAGCTACTGATGAAGCTGCTAAAGCTAAAGTTAGAAAAGCCCTTGGCTTATTCATCGATAGAGAATATATCGTTAAAGAAATTGGTAAAGCTGGTCAAATCCCAGCCAACGCCTTCGTCTCCGCTGGTTTAAGTGATCCAGCCGGTGGTGAATTCGTTGATCACAACGGTCCAGCACGTGATGGTAAAGGTTACTACGATAAAGGTGAATCTGATGCCGCTTACGATGCTAACGTTGCAGCCGCTATCGCTTTATTAAAAGAAGTCGGTTATACATATAACGAATCCACAAAGAAATTCACAGACTTCCCAGCGTTCAAGTATTTATACAATACTAACAGTGGTCACCAAGCCATCGCTGAAAACGTTAAAGATACTTTAGCCAGATACGGTATCGAAGTCACTCTTGAAAACCAAGACTGGGCGACATTCTTACAAACCAGAAAACAAGGTAACTATGACGTTGCTCGTAATGGTTGGGTTGCTGACTACGATGATCCATCTTCTTACTTAACAATGTGGACCACAGTTTCTGGTAACAACGATTGCCAATTCGGTAAAGGTGCTCATAAAGACGCTGCTATTTACGAAGCTGACTTAAACAACAATGGTCAAATCGACGCCAATGAAAAGAACCTCACATGGGCTCAATCATATGATGCTTTAATGGCCAATGCTGCCAAAGAAACAGACGCAAATAAGAGATTCCAAATCTTACACGCTGCTGAAGACGTCTTAATGTCCACAGGCGCTATTTGCCCAATCTACTACTACACAGATATTTATATGCTCAAAGACAACGTTGAAGGCTTCTTCTCCTCACCATTAGGATATAAGTTCTTCATGTACTGTGACGTTAAATAATCTCAGATAATAGTATTTAACTATAAGGCCTCTTGCTCAATGCAAGGGGCTTTCTTTGTTTACACGGGCGCTTCAATATGCTTTAATGTATGTAGTCAGTTGATATAGCGTCCTTAATTGCGATGCTTCGAGCTGACTTTTTGTTTATTTTCCTAAAATAGTTAGTCAATATAATAAAAAAAGATAAAATAATAAGTGCTATGGAAAAAATAAGAATTAATATGTTATCTCAAGCCACATCTGTGGATGGTCAAGGTGTTGGTAGTGCTTATATCGAACAAGTCGCATTAGTGAAAGAAAACGATGATATCTTTGAAGTGGAAGTTAATGGTAACTTTGATATCTATCACATGCACACGTTTAATCCTCAATATGTCATGAGATTAAATAGACGTCATATTAACGTCACTTATGTGCATTGCTTACCTGAAACATTTGATGGCTCATTAAAGATGCCTAAACCAATCTTCTGGGCATTTAAAAAATACGTTAAACACGCTTATAGAAAAGCCGATGAAGCTGTCGTGGTTAATCCAATCTTTATTGAACCATTAGTGAAACTAGGTTTAAAAAGAGAAAACATTACCTATATCCCTAACTTCGTGGATCATGAAAAGTTCCATGAATTACCAATCGAAGAAAGAAACGCTTTAAGAGATAAATATGGTATCCCACATGATAAGTTCGTGGTGATGGGATGCGGACAAGTCCAAACAAGAAAAGGCGTTAAAGATTATGTGGAATGCGCGAAACGCAATCCTGATAAAGTCTTCGTCTGGGCGGGTGGCTTCTCCTTTGGTGCAATCACTGATGGTTATAAAGAACTTAAAGCCATCATGGATAATCCTCCAGAAAACGTGAAGTTCATTGGTATTATTCCAAGAACTGAAATGAACGGCATCTTCAATATGTGTGACTTATTATTCATGCCATCATTTGATGAATTATTCCCAATGTCTATCTT
>CADCJP010000030.1 GCA_902801805.1 uncultured Erysipelotrichaceae bacterium
TTTAAGTGTCCAACATGTGGCATTGCTTTAACCTATCATAAGAGCGATAACATGCTCAAATGCCATCACTGCGATTACGTTGAACCATATCCAGAAATGTGCCCAGAATGCGGGTCTAGACATATCTTAAAAACTGGCTTTGGTACAGAAAAAATCCAAGAAGAAGTGGAAAGACTTTTCCCAAGCGCTAAAACACTTAGATTAGATAGTGATTCTGCTAAAAATAAAACCAAGATTCCTGAGACAATCGAAGCCTTTAGAAAGAAAGAGGCCAATATCTTAATCGGCACACAAATGATTGCCAAAGGCCATGATTTCCCAGATGTGACACTAGTTGGCATCGTTTTAGCGGATATTGGTTTATCCATGCCTTCTTATCGTAGCAATGAAAGAGCGTTCCAACTTATTACCCAAGCAATTGGTAGATCTGGAAGAAAAGAAAAACCTGGAACCGCAATCATACAAACCTACTTACCAAGCCATTACGCGATTACATTTGCCGCTAGACAAGACTATGAACTTTTCTATCGTAAAGAGATGGAAATGCGTAAACTACAATTTTATCCTCCATATGCCTATTTAGCGAGTGTGACATTACGCGCTAAAAACGAAGAAAACGTTATTGAAAATACATATCGAATCGTCGACTTTTTAAACGATGAATTTATGGATACCGCCCAAATACTTGGCCCATCAACACCATATATTCCTTTTGATATGGGTTTACATGTTAGAAGCATTCTAGTGAAGTTTAAAGACCCACAAAAAGCGCATCAAATATTTGAAAAAATGCAGCAATTATTTGCCTATAATAACAAGTACGAATTATTGATTAATATCGACCCATACGATTTTTAGTATAAAAATGGTATTCTTTGTATTATACTATTTCCGAGGTATTTAATTTATATGATTACTGTTACTATATATGGTCTCGATCAATTTGTCGTTGGTCGCTTGTCTCGTGAAATGACTCCTAACCTAGCCAAACTTTACGAATTAAGCGAAGACGAAATTTTATTTGTAGCGCCTGAAAACATGGTCTTCCATAACGGTGTTGAACAAACATCTTGGAATATTATCATCCATGTTCATGCGCCTAAAAAGGTCGCGGTCTTACAAGACCAAGTGGCCCATTTAATCTTAGAAAGTATCGGCGATGTCGCGATTAATAAGATTCTTGAATTCTATTATTATTCGCAAGATGATCGCTACAGCAAATTTAACGACAGTTATCCACGCTTTATCGCTAGCGATAATTTAGTCGATGTTGCTAATGAGGATTATGAGGATATGGAAGAAGGAGAAGGTGAAGATGAAATCTTTACTGGCGATATCTTCCAAAACTTCAATAACGACTAACCGTCATCAGGAGGGTCTATTATGACTCCACAAGTTTTAGCAAAGGACATACTAAACAAAATCATTTATGAAAACACTCCGTTTTCTCTTGCATTAAAGCAAGCTTTCAAACGCAACGACTTAACTAAAGAAGAAAGAAATGCTGTTTCTGCGATGGTGGGATGCGTCTTACGTCACTATCTCGTGATGTCTAACGTCATCAAAAAACAATATCCAGATATGGAATCTCTTGGCGTAATTGCGTTATTGATTGCGTTTAGCAATGCACTCTTCATCAAGAAATTTGATCAAGAAGAATGTAACAAGGAAGTAGAAAAGTATCTCAAGGAGGGTGAAGTTAAAGTCCAAGACTTCATTGCCCCATACCTTGAAGAAAAGAAACTCGTTCCAGAACAAATCGAAGTGGGTTCTTTTGAATTCCTTTCCTACCGCTATAACACACCAGTGGAAATCATTAAGATGTGGACCAAACAATTCGGTCATATTTCTGCTAATAAAACTTTAAGAAGTAATAGCAAACCAGCTCCAACGGTTGTAAGAATTGATAATAATAAATTATCCGACGAAGAATTCTTCGCTAAATATCCAGACTTTGAAGCTATTGAAGGCGCTCCAGGTATGGCGTTATATAAAGGCGAACTTAGATTTAAAAACTCCGAAGTTAATGAAAATGGTTTAGCTTCACCTCTTGCTCTAGCGTTTAAAGAAATGCTTGATGAAGGTGATCTTGATCCATTAAGAGGTATCGCAGTCTATGCTGAATACGCTAACGACATTTTTGTTGATTTGAAATCAAGAAAAGGTGGTGTCTCTGGTGTAGAATACATTGCGGCGAACTTAAGCACAGCTACTAACACTAAAAACTTCTTAGCGAAAAATTCGATTAAGGGTGTTAATGTTTACGAAGCTCAAGCTTCCTCAATCATTACTTGCTTATCTAAACCTGTGCACACATTTATCGTGATGCCAGAATCTTCTAGATTAAATCTCTTACAACTTTTACCAGATTATTTCCTCCGTTTTGATATGTCAAAACTCGATGAATTAATCGCTAATCAAAAAGTGGCTTTAAAAGAAGCTGCTGCGCAAGTTGAAGATGATGGTTATCTTCTCTACTTAGTGGATACTCTTTCAAAGAAAGAAAGTATCAACATTATCAATGAATTCCTCCAAGAAAACGAAGAATTCACATTATTAAGAGATAAGCTATATTTCCCATATAAGAAATATGGTGGTTCTTACTATTTTGCCGCTTTGAAAAAGGCTAAAAAGAATGATTAATCTTTACGGTGTAGAAATCAATAAACTCATCGCGTTAATGGAGCAAGAAGGCCAAAAGCCTTATCGCGCCACGCAACTTTTCTCATGGATTTATGAAAAGAAAGCCACATCTTTTGATGAGATGAGCGATATTTCTAAATCATTCCGTGAAGTATTAAAAGAAAAATACTGTCTAGATCTACCAAGCATCTACACAAAACAAGTAAGTAAGGATGGCACAATTAAGCTACTTGTCGAACTCAAAGACGGGGCGAAAGTCGAGTGCGTTCTTATGCGCTACTCATATGGGTGTGCTGTCTGTGTGAGCTCGCAAGTCGGGTGCAACATGGGTTGCTCCTTCTGTAGCTCTGGTCTCTTAGGCAAACAAAGGAATTTGCTCCCTGAAGAAATGATGGGGCAAATTTTATTGATTAATCAATTGCTCAAAGAAGAGAACAGAGGCCAACATGTCACTCATATTGTGGTGATGGGTACTGGTGAACCATTTGATAACTATGATAACGTTTTAGATTTTATCAAAATCGCTAATCATCCAAAGGGTTTAGCTATCGGTGCTAGACATATTACTGTTTCAACATGTGGTATCGTTGAGAATATCTATAGATATGCTGATGAACACATGCAAACAAATCTCGCTATTTCTTTACACGCTCCTAATAACGAACTTAGAAGCAAACTCATGAAAATTAACCGTGCTTATCCATTAGAGAAAGTCATTGAAGCGGTTAAGTATTATGAAAAAGAAACTAAACGCAGAGTCACTTATGAATATTTACTCTTAGAAGGTATCAACGATACCAAAGAACACGCTCAAGAGTTAATTAAATTAATTAAAGGAACAATGGGTTATGTGAATCTCATTCCTTATAATGAGACCAATACATTCTCAGAATTCCATCGTTCTAGTGGTAACCGTGTCCACGCTTTTCTTGATTACCTCATGAAAGGTGGAGTGACTGCGACTATTAGAAAAGAATTCGGCAGCGATATTGACGCAGCGTGTGGTCAATTACGCGCCAAAGTTGAGGAGGGACGTTCATGAAAAAATATTTAACTGGACGCTTCTCATTTAAAACAGATATTGGCAAAGTGCGCTTAAGTAACGAAGACCAAGCCTGTGCTTTAATCAATGCCTCTGGCAATGTTTTGCTCGTCGTCTGTGACGGCATGGGTGGACAAAGCAAAGGTGATTTGGCTTCCTCTTTAGCGATCAATACAGTGATTTCATCATTTAAAAGCCGCAAAGGTTTTATGAATCGTTATTTTGCAAAGTTTTGGGTGGGCAACGTTATCCGTGAAGCAAATAGATGCGTATACGAACAATCAAGAAGCAATCCTTCATACGAAGGAATGGGTACTACATTAACCCTTTTACTCATTATTAAAGACACCGCCATCTTAGGCCATGTTGGTGACTCAAGATGCTATTTCCTAAGAAACCGTGAATTTGAGCAAATGAGTGAAGATCAAACCTATGTTGGATATCTTTTAAGAACAAAACAAATTACCGAAGAAGAAGCATTAATCCATCCAAAAAGACACGTTTTAATGAACGCTTTAGGCGTTTATCCAAGTGCTTCTATCGATATTAAATCATTCCCATACATGGGAGAAACAGTCCTCCTTTGTAGTGATGGTTTATATAACAATGTCCCAAAAAATGATATTGCCTCAGTTTTAAAAAGCGAAGATTCTGTTGAACAAAAAGTTAACGAACTTATTGCTATAGGCAATAAAAATGGTGGTAGCGACAACATTGCTGTCGTCATTTGGGAGGCACAATCATGAGCACAATCAAGATTGGATCTCTAGTGGATGGCCGTTACCGCATTGAAGCGAGAATCGGTCATGGTGGTATGGCGGAAGTCTATGAAGCCACCGACATCATTAATAAAAGAAAAGTGGCGATTAAGATGATTAGGGAAGACGTCATGCGTAACCCAATCAATCTTCGTCGTTTCCAAAACGAAGCCACAATTGCTTCCTCTTTAAATCACCCTAACATCGTGAAGGTGTTTAATCATGGCACAATTGAAGGTAGACCATATATCGCTAATGAATATATTCGCGGACAAACAATGAAAGATATGCTCGACTTTAGAACTTCTATTCCAATTTCTGAAGCGGTGAGCTATATGCTTCAACTCACATCCGCGCTGTTCTACGCGCATCAACACAACATCATTCACCGTGATATCAAACCACAAAATATCTTTGTCATGCCTGATGGTACGATTAAATTAGGCGACTTTGGTATTGCCCAAGCTGAAGGCGTGGATGATGGCTTAACCAAAACTAGTGAAATTGTGGGTTCAGTCCATTACTTAGCCCCAGAAATATCTCAAGGTAAACCTGCTTCCATTCAATCTGATATTTATGCGGCAGGTGTGACCTTCTATGAACTTTTAACCGGTCATGTCCCATTTGATAAAGACACTCCAGTTAACGTCGCAGTTGCCCATATTAAGGAGAAGTTCCCTCCTGTTAAAAAATATGTACCAAACTGCCCAAAAGAAATTGAAAAGATTATCGCTAGCGCTACTAAAAAGCGCTTAGGCGAAAGATATAAAGGAGCAGACGAATTCTATGATGACTTGCTTGAAGTAAGCAAGAAACCAGAAATTCTTAAAGAAAAGAAGTCGTTCATTGCGAGGATCTTTGGATTTAAATAATGAAGGGTTTAATCGTCGGAATTACATGTGGATTATACGCCGTTAGAGCGGATGAAGTGGTTTATCACACAAAGCCACGTGGCGTTTTTCGTAATCAAGGTGTTAAACCAATCGTTGGTGATATCGTGGAGTTTAATCCCGATGAGATGGTCATAGAAACCATCTATCCAAGAAGTAGTGCTCTTAAGCGTCCGCTTATTGCTAATATTAGTCAAATCATCCTGGTTTTCTCTTTAACTGAACCAGAGTTTTCCTTCTTGCTTGCGTTTAAATATCTAACCTACGCAAACATGCATAATATCAAGGCAAAACTCGTTATTACAAAGATCGATAAAGAGAGGGATGAATCGCTCATAAAACAGATTAAAGAGACCTTCTCAAGCATCAACGTTGAGACCTATTTTATCTCTAATAAAACCAAGGAAGGTTTAGAAGAAGTAAAGGCTTTATTTAAAGATGAAGTGAGCTGCATTATGGGCCAAACCGGTGTTGGTAAATCATCTTTAATTAATGCGATTGATAGTAACTACGAAAGAGCGGTTGGCGAATATTCGATGGCGCTTGGAAGAGGCAAACACCAAACCAAAGAAGTCATCCTCTTACCATATTTAGGAGGCTATATTGCCGACACTCCTGGATTCTCATCTTTAGAGTTAAATCTCTATAAAGAGGACCTAGCAGCGTTCTATCCTGGTTTCTATTCTTTATATAATAAATGTTATTTTGCAAATTGCTTGCACTTAAGTGAAAATAGGTGTGCAATAAAAGAGAGGGTAGCTTCTGGCGAGATTTCATCTCTCGTCTATGAATGCTACAAAAAATTATCAGAAGAAGCGATTTTTAAAAAAGAGAGGTACGCAAAATGAAGAACATCATTATTTCCCCATCAATCTTGTTGTGTGATTATCTTCACTTAGAAAAAGAATTGGAAAAAATGCAAAAAGCGGGCTGTGAATGGGTCCACCTCGATGTCATGGATGGTCACTTCGTTCCAAACATCTCTTTCGGTAATCTCTTCTTTGAAAGATTATTCACAAAAATTGATTTCGTTAAAGACGTTCACCTCATGGTCAATGATCCAATGAGCTTTGTGAAAAAGTTCGCTAAAGTTGGCGCTGACTATTTAACCTTCCATTATGAAGCTTGCAAAGATGATGATGAAGTGAATGCAGTCATTAAAGAAATCCATAAAAATAAAATGAAAGCTGGCTTATCTATCAAACCAGCTACACCTGTAGAAAAAATCTTCCCATTCCTTGATAAACTTGATCTCGTTCTTGTCATGAGCGTTGAACCTGGTATGGGTGGACAAAAGTTCATCCCAGAATCTCTCGATAAGATTAGCGCTCTCATTAACGAAATCGTTGAAGTGAGAAGTAGTGCTTTAATTTCCGTTGATGGTGGTATCAATGATATTACCGGTAAAGACTGCCTTAATATGGGCGCTGATGTCTTAGTGGCTGGTAGTTATTTATTTAGCGCGCCAGATTTCCAAGAAAGGTACGATAGTTTAATTAAGTAAGATGCCTGGATTACTCCCTCTTTGCATTTTTATCGTGACTCTCACATTCTTCGTGGGTGGTTATTTCTTTTCATCGACTTTTTACTTTAAAAAGCACGATGTGAAGTATTCTTTCACAAGAATGTTTCCTTATGAGTTTAACTATCCAAACGCTTTTAAAAACAACATCTACGGCAATATTGCCTTTATTATTTCTATTATTGGCACAATTGCCTTTTATATCTTTTATTTAAATACACAACAAGTGGGAAATAATGTTCCTGCTTTTGCTTTAGTGATTATTGCTTTCTTAATTTCTGTGGCAATATGTTGCTTACTCTTTATGCCATTACAGTATTTAAGAATGCATATGATGATGTCGACCTTAACAATGGTGTGCGCGTTTGCGATGCCCGCATTAGCGTGCTGCGTCATCTATCCACAGTTAAAAGACTCTCTTAACGCTGATAAACCAGTTTATATTATCGCCTTTATTATAGGCGCGATTATGTCCCTAGCGATGCTAGTGTTCTTACTTAATCCTCGCGCGACATATAGAATCTATATGGATAAGAGCGAAGATAAAGACGGTAACGTCACCATGATTAGACCAAAGTTCATTCCAATGGCCTTTAATGAGTGGTGGGCAATCTTCACCTTTATATTCTCACCAATTCCGTTATTAATTATTAGTTTTATAGCATAAAAAAATGACTCATCTCGAGTCGTTTTTTTATCTTGTCTTTTAGTAAAAAGATTAGCGATCCTTATATTGTTTGTTAAGACTACGATATGCTCTTGTAGACATACGAATGCGCATTTCTTTGCCATCAACAACAACAGTGCGAACTTGGAGATTAGCGTTCCATCTACGACGAGTAGCTCTTAATGAGTGGGAACGGTTGTTACCGCTTAATGGACCTTTACCTAATACTGGACATACTCTTGACATATCTTGTCCTCCTAATTTGTTGCCGATATATATTATCATAAGATAAAACCCATATCAACAAGAAATATTTAAAATCGTTTAATATTGAAAATTTAGATTTTCACATTAAATAGTGGATATTAACAAAACCGAAACACTAGTTAACCTATAACTTCACGTTAGGAAAACGGCGTTTGAACTCTTCTTCACTTAATAAGTTATGACATCTTTTAAGCATTGTTTTATAGATTTCAGCGTTCTTATCAAAGGGTAAGTAACGTGTATGTCCCTTATTAGTGCAGAAACAGAGAATCTTTCTTCTCTCAGATTGCTCTTCGTCGATATACACTACATCGGAGTAATTGTAATACATGTTTTTAAAGCTTCTCACAACGACAATATACTTGCTTTCAATAACATAAAAATTACGTTTAAGAGAGAGCACTAACATGAGAATAGAGACCGCTACATAAACAATGATGACCATAATTTGGATTGGTCCAAACTTAGTGAATAGGAATAAATTGATACAAGATAAGAACAAAAGAGCGGCGAAAATAAGATCCATTATGATGAATATTTTGATAGTTCTTTTGACGTCGACTGAAACTTTCATGACGTTATTATAGCAAGTTTAAATAAACTCGCAAAAATGTTTCTCATGTGTGTATGCGTAATGCTATACTATATACATACATAAGGAGCATATTATGTCACATAATGTCGTAGCGATGATACTCGCTGGCGGTAAAGGTACCAGATTAGGTCTTTTAACTAAAAAAATGGCCAAACCTGCTGTTTCTTTCGCAGCTAAGTATCGTATTATTGATTTTCCACTTAGTAACTGCGCCAATAGTGGTATTAACAGAATTGGCGTCTTAACACAATATGAGCCAACATTACTCGACACATACATTGGTAATGGTGAGAAATGGGGCTTTAATGGTGTTCACTCTCTTTTAACTTCCATCGCTCCTCGTCAAACAGACGAAGGTGCTAACTGGTATAAAGGCACAGCGGATGCCATTACACAAAACATTGAATTCTTAGATGGTTTACAACCTGATTACGTTTTAATCCTTTCAGGTGACCATATTTATAAAACTACTTATAACGAAATGATTGATTTACACGCTGATAGCGGCGCAGACGCAACCATCTCTGTTATCGAAGTTGATCCAAAAGAAGCTAGCCGTTTTGGTATTATGGCGGTTGATAAAACTGACCGTATTACCGAATTCCAAGAAAAACCAAAACATCCAAAGAGCAATTTAGCGTCAAAACATCCAAAGAGCAATTTAGCGTCCATGGGTGTCTATGTTTTCACTTGGAAGGTTTTAAGAAAGTACTTGATTGCCGATAGAGATTTAGATACAAATCACGATTTCGGTGGTGATATCATTCCAACAATGCTGAACGATGGTTTGAAGCTTCAAGCTTATAGATTCAAAGGTTATTGGAGAGACGTTGGTACTCTTCAATCATTACATGAAGCTAACATGGACGTTGCCTTAGATAGAAGTGACTTACATTTCTATGGAGACATGTCCACACGTATATATACAGAGGATACCTATTCACTTCCACATTATTTAGGTAAACAAGCCTCTATTAAATCATCCATTGCTAACCAAGGTGCGATTATCTTAGGTAAAGTTCATTCTTCAGTTATCTCCAACGAAGTCTTAATTGAAGAAGACGCTATCGTTGATCGCTGTGTCGTGATGGAAGGCTCTGTTATTAAAAGAGGAGCCAAAATTTCTAACGCCATTGTTGCTCCTAATACCATTATTGAAAGTGGCGTAGAAGTTAATCTTAACAGTAAAGAAATAGCCTTAGTCGGCGGAAAGGTGACTCACTAATATGGCAAAAGTAGTTGGTATTTGTGACTTACACGATGCTCCTCATCTTGGCAAGTTAACCGAAAAGCGTCCTATTGGTACTGTATCATTCTTAGGAAGATATGGTCTTATGGACTTTGCTTTATCTAATTTTTCTAACTCTGGTATTGACCGTGTTTCTATCTTAGTTGACCGTCATCTTCACAGTGTTATTTCTCACGTGAGAGATGGCTCTATTTGGGTCAATAACACAAAGACTGGTACACAACGCATTTTCTATAATGAAAATGTTCCTGGTCATAAATTTAATACAGACATTAATAACTTATTATCTAACCGTCTCCATTTTGAAGGTTTAGATTGTGATTATGTTGTCGTCGCTAATTCATTCTTCTTAGCGAGCATGGACTTTAGAAAATATGTCGATATGCATATTGAATCTGGCCGTAAGATTTCTCTTATTTATAAAAGAGTAAAGAACGCTAAAGAAGAGTTCTTAAACTGCGATATCGTTAAAACAGAAAATCACCTTGTTAAAGACTTTGCGATTAATATGGGCACTGCGAAAGATGCACAAATTTCTTTAGAAGTCTTTATCTTCGACTATAAAACTCTCGTGGAACTTATTAACAAAACAAGAGAAATTTCCACCTTGTTCAACATTCGTGATTTAGTCAATTACTGCGCCACAAATGGTTTATATGAAGTTAATGCTTTCTCGTTTGATGGCTATGTCGCCCCAATCTTAACATTTGATAACTTTGTTAAATATTCGAGAGAATTATTATCTTACGATGTAAGAAAACAACTCTTCAAAGAAGATTGGCCAATCTATACCACAACACACAATACCCCTCCAGCGTTATATGGAGAAAAGGCTGTTGTCGAAAATTCTTTCGTTTCTAACGGTTCAAGAATTAAAGGCACAGTCATCAATTCAATTCTTTCTCGTGACGTTATTGTCGAAGAAGGAGCAGTCGTTAAAAACTGCATTCTCTTCAGTGGCACTAAAGTCGGCAAAGGTTCACATCTAGAGTATGTGGTCGCCGATAAGAACGTCAAGATTAGAGAAATCCGCGATGTCGCGGGTGATGAAAATCACTTCATGTACATTAGTTTTGGAGCAAATATATAAAATGAAAATAGCCATGGTTGCCAGCGAAGCACGCCCGTTTTGTAAAACAGGTGGTTTAGCTGATGTCGTTTATTCTCTTTCTAAAGAATTAGTGAAAATGGGGGAAGAAGTTTCAATCTTCTTACCTTTCTATGATAGTATCCGTCGTCAAATTTCTGAGAAGGTTCTTAAGAAAGCAGCTTCCTTTAAGACACATATGTCTTGGAGAAAACAAAACGTCGATGTCTATCAACTAGTTACTGAAGGAATTAATTATTACTTTATTGAAAACCAACAATATTTCGAAAGAGGCCATATTTATGGTGATTTCGATGATGGTGAAAGATTTGCCTTCTTCACAATGGCGGTCAAACAGTTCATGCTCACTAAGCGCATGTACCCAAACATTATCCACGTCCATGACTGGCAAGCTGGTATGCTTCCATGCCTATTACGTGTGGATGATGAATGCCAAGCGAAATTCGCTAAAACAAAGTTTGTTTTCACCATCCATAATCCTGCTTTCCAAGGTTTAATGCCTAAATTCACCTTAGGTGATTTCTATAATTTAACCGATGAATACTTTGATAATGGTTCCGTCCGTTTCAAAGATCAAGTCTCCACCTTAAAAGCGGGTATCGTCTACGCGAATAAGATTACCACAGTGAGTCCAACTCACCATTTAGAGTTATTAACTCCAGAAGGTGGCATGGGCTTAGACCAAGTCTTAAGATATCGTGAATGGGATTTCTCTGGTATCTTAAACGGTATCGATTATTTAGAATTTAATCCTAACGAAGATAAACAAATCGCTAGAACACTAAAGGACCATTATTCTCTTTAGTTACTCGTATTACCTGGCAAAAAGGTTTTGATATCATTTTCCCAGCGGTTGAAGAACTAATTAGAAGAGGCGCAAGCATTTTTATGCTTGGTAGTGGTGAACATCAATACGAAAAGAGATGGGAAGAATTAAGAAGTAGATATCCTGAACAAGTCGGTATCTTTATCGGTTATAGTGATAACTTAGCCCATAAGGTTTACGCCGCTAGTGACTTCTTTATCATGCCATCCTTATTTGAACCATGTGGCTTAGGCCAAATGATTGCTCAACGCTATGGCACATTACCAATCGTAAGACGTACTGGTGGTCTTAAAGACAGTGTTATTTGTTATGACGGTAGCAATGCTGAAACAAGCAATGGTTTTGGCTTTGACGCCTATAGCATATACGAGATGACACGCACCGCAATGTACGCCTATGATGTCTATCAAAACAAGAAAATCCTCCATCAATTAATGAAAAATGCCATGGTTACTGATAATTCATGGTTGAAGAGTACGTTAGAATACATTAAACTTTACAAGAGTCTAGTTAAGTAAATAACTAGTTGTCTATAAAAGGAAGTGTATATATATGGGATTCAATCATCGCGAAATCGAAGCCAAATGGCAAAAGTATTGGGAAGATAATCAAACATTTAAAACTGACGTCTGGGATTTTTCTAAACCGAAGTTTTATGCTTTAGACATGTTCCCTTATCCAAGTGGTGTGGGTTTACACGTTGGTCACCCAGAAGGTTATACCGCAACCGACATCATTAGCCGTATGAAAAGAATGCAAGGCTTTAACGTCCTTCACCCAATCGGCTATGACTCTTTCGGTTTACCAGCGGAACAATACGCCATTCAAACAGGTAATAACCCAGAAGGTTTCACCCAACAAAATATTGAATATTTCACAAAACAATTAAAACATATCGGCCTTGACTATGACTGGGATAGAGTCATTCTCACCAGTGATCCAAAGTTCTATCATTGGACACAGTGGATCTTCAAAGGCTTGTTTAAAGATGGCTACGCTAAATACATCGATATGCCAGTTAACTGGTGTGAAGAACTCGGTACCGTTTTAAGTAATGACGAAGTTATTGACGGTAAGAGTGAAAGAGGTGGCTATCCTGTTATTAGAAAGAACCTCAAACAATGGGTTATTGATCAACCAAAATTCGCTGAACGCTTATTAGAAGGCTTAGATAGAATTGATTGGCCAGAAAGCACAAAAGAAATCCAAAGAAACTGGATTGGCAAGTCCATTGGTGCGGAAATTAGATTTAAAGTCGCTAATAGCGATGAATCTTTCGTGGTCTTCACAACCCGCGCTGATACATTATTTGGTTGCACATACTGTGTCCTTTCTCCAGAACATGCTTTAATTAAGAAGATTATGAGCAAGGAACAAGAAAAAGCCGTTCTTGCTTATATTGATGAAGCGAGCAAAAAGAGCGAAATAGAAAGAACCTCTTTAAATAAAGAAAAGACCGGTTGCTTTACTGGTGCTTATGCGATTAATCCTGCTAATGATAAATTAGTGCCTATTTATATTTCCGATTACGTCTTATCTAGCTATGGTACAGGCGCCATCATGGCGGTCCCAGCCCATGATAGTAGAGACTATGCCTTTGCTAAGAAATATGGTTTAGATATCATCCAAGTCTTAGAAGGTGGCGATATTTCTAAAGAAGCCTATGAAGAAGATGGTACACACATTAATTCTGGTTTCTTAAACGGTATGAACAAAGAAGACGCCATTAATAAGATGATTGATTTCTTAAAAGAAAAAGGCATCGGTGAAAAGAAAATTAACTATAAGTTTAGAGAATGGATTTTTGCTAGACAAAGATACTGGGGTGAACCAGTGCCTGTTGTCCATTTAGATAATGGTGAAGTCCACGCTTTAGATGATGATGAATTACCACTCGTTCTTCCAGAACTTGATGACTATAAAGGTCATAACGGACAAGCGCCATTAGAAAACGCCAAAGAGTGGAAAGAATATAACCATAATGGTTTACACGGTAAACGTGAAACAAGTACCATGCCAGGTAGTGCGGGTTCATCTTGGTATTTCTTAAGATACGTTGACCCACACAACGATAAAGTGTTCTGCGATAAAAAATTAGCCGATCACTGGTTACCTGTTGACCTATATATCGGTGGACCAGAACACGCTGTCGGTCACTTAATCTATTCCCGTATTTGGACAAAATACTTATACGATAAAGGCTATATCAGCTTTGATGAACCATTTAAGAAACTCGTCCACCAAGGCATGATTTTAGGCGCCAATAACATTAAGATGGGTAAACGTTATCCAGAATTCGTTGTTAACCCATTAGATGTCTGTGAACAATATGGTGCGGACACTCTCCGTTTATACGAAATGTTCATGGGACCTCTTGAAGCGAGTAAACCATGGTCAAATCAAGGTGTCGAAGGCGCTCATAAATTCTTAGAAAGAGTTTATCGTATCATTATTGAAAACGGTATTGTCAGCGACGAAGACACACCAGAACTTGATTTGATTTACAATCAAACAGTTAAGAAAGTCAGCGAAGACTATGAAAATCTTTCATTTAACACCGCGATTAGCCAAATGATGATTTTCATTAACGAAGTCTATCGCGTTAATAGATTAAGCAAGAAATACGCTGAAGGATTTGTCAAACTGATCTCTTGTATTTGCCCACACCTCGGTGAAGAAATGTGGCAATTACTTGGTCATAACGAAACAATCGCTTTCGCTGAATGGCCAAAATATGACGAATCCAAACTAGTGCTCAACACTATTAAGATGGGTGTTTCCGTTAACGGCAAAGTGAGAGGCGAACTTGAAATTGCTAAAGACGAAGATGATGAAGTGGTAAAACAAGCCGCTTTAGCCCTCGAAGGTGTGAAACGTAACCTTGAAGGTAAGGAAATCAAGAAGATTATCGTGGTGAAAAACCGCATCGTGAATCTTTAATATGAATATTTGTGTTGACGTGGGTAATTCCACAATTGGTATTGGTGCTTATAAAGATAACGTTCTTGTTGAAAGACTATCTTTTAACACCGATGATAGATTAACAGATGACGAGTTCTATCTTCTTTTTAAGAAGAGCTTCAATGAACTTGACTTAAAAGTTAACGAAGTTAATAACG